>CAZSJU010000038.1:13759-17127 GCA_964607235.1 uncultured Anaerolineae bacterium
CTGGGATAATCCGCTGGTACAAGTCACGCACACGTGCGGTGATAATGTCCCAGGTATAATGACGCTCGACCTTGCGCAGGCCAGCCTGGCCCATACGCGCGCGCCGCGCCGGGTCTGCCAACAACGCGTTGATGGCGCAAGCCAGGTCGTTCGGGTCATCGTAACGGGCCAGCAGCCCATCGACGCCCTCGTCAATCACCCAAGGGAGCGCGCCGATGCGCGACCCGATCACCGGTTTGCCACACGACCAGGCCTCAGCAAAGACGATACCGAAAGCCTCGTGACTGGAGGGCAACGCGAACACGTCACACGCGTCAAACAAATCGGCCTTTTCTCGATCAGAGAACTCGCTCACCATAAAAACCTGCGCGCGCTGCTGAGGGGCATAGGCCTGGACTAGACGCTCCAGTTGCGGCGAATAGTCCGTGCGCTTGCCGGCGACCAGCAACAATGCTTCCGGAAAACGTTCCCACACCCCCAGCATCGCGCGGATGAGCAAGTCGATCCGCTTGTGGGGCAAGTGTTGGGCCACCGTGCCCACAATGGGCGCATCTCCCCACCCGTAACGGCGGCGCGCCGCCGAGCCATCGGCGCGCCGGTAAAATTCAAGGTCCACACCACCGCCCACAATCGTGACCTTGTCCGGGTCGACGCCGCGTCCCGCCAGATACTCGCGTTCAAACCCGGTGTAGGCGATATAAGCCGTACAACGCCGGATCGCATCATCGACCATGGGCCGGTCAAAGCACCACTTGTCGACCGGGTGCAACGCGCCAAACAGGGCCACCGGAATATCCGCCCGCTCGCCGCCCCACAGTGCATAGTGCATGTGCAGCAGCGGGAACGCCGAGGCCATCACGACGTCGGCGCCACTTTCGGCCACCGCCTGGGTCATGCCCCGGATCAACGGGCCAAAATAAAATCCCCGCAGCCAGTCTTCGCCCGGCAGCCTCAACTTGTAAGCCACACGCGCTATATTCAAACGTAGCCACCCCAGGCGATTAAACACCGGAAAGCGCCGCACCGTGACGCCGTTAATGCGCGCCACACCGGGCGCCATAGCTGGCTGCTTGCGGTCCCAAAAATAGGCGTTACTATAAGCGACGGTGGTAAACACCGTCACCTCGTCCCCATAGTCAGCCACCAGCCGTTCCGAGATGTTCTGAATCATCCACTGGGTGCCGCCCACCGCGGGCGTATAGCCGTGCACGACGTGCAAAATCTTCACTCGATCCTCCCGATGGCCTGTTCCAAGAACGCGCGGAAAGCGGCGATCACCGCTGCGGGTTCAAAAGTGCGGGCCCGGATCCGCTGCCGGGCGATGATGCGCTGCCGCAATCCGGCATCCTCCAACAATACACGCACCAGTTCCGCCACGACGGCAAAGCGCTTTTCGCGGATCAAGACCCCCGCCCCGCCCATCGTCTCCGGCACGGCGGTGCTGGCATACGCAAGTACCGGCACGCCCAAACGCATCGCCTCCACCAAAGGAATGCCAAAGCCCTCGTGCTCGCTCATACACACAAACACGTCGGCCAGTCGATAATACGCCGCCAGCGCGGGGGTAGAAACGTGCCCACACAGATACACTGCATCCGCCAATCCCAGACGGTGCGCAAACTGCTGCAACCACGCCGCATAACGCCGGGTGTTACTCCAAGACCCCACCAAGAACAGGCGTGAACGCGGTTTGATCTGGCGGTAAAAATAGAGCAATTTTATCAAGTCCTCCTGACGCTTGTTCGGCACCACCCGCCCGACGAACAACAAATCATCCCAGCCGGCCCCATGCTCGAAACGGGTCAGCACCTCTTTGTCCGGTTGCACCTGCTCCAACACGTCCGTCACGAGTACAGGCAAAACCTGGGCATGCTCAAAACCCAACGCCCGCAATTCTTGCAGGTTATAATCAGAATCGGCCAACGCCAGGACGGTCTGCTGGCTCAAGCTCGCCAGTTGTTCACGCCCGCGACGCGCCCGTTCCTTTTCCGCCGTACCCAAACCGGTCATAAAGCGCGCGGGCGTGATGTTATGGTAGACGAGAACCAGCGGCACCCCTAACCTGCGCACGTGCTCCGTCAACACTGACCCGGTAGAATAGTGCAGGACAAGCAAGTCGTGGGGTGAAGGACGATAACGCTCAAAGTGTGCCGCCTGACCGCGCATGCTCGGAGCAACCTCCGCCGCATAGATTTCAGAGTTGTAACCCCAACGCTGTAGCGCCGCCTGTAGCGCCAACACCTCGTTACCGATCGAATTTTCCCGCGCCGCGGCCACTTGCATCTGATGAATGTTGCGAATCTCTGCCATAGCTCGATTATAGTCAGCTCCCCAGGGCCTGAACCGCGTTCACAAAACGCCCCATCACCTTTTCCCAGGTATAATTTTGTTCGACGTAACGCCGGCCACACGCCCCCATCTGCCGGCGGGCTGCCGGATGGGACAACAACCAATCCAACGTCGCTTCAAACTCTTGATAACCGTTAAAATACAACCCGCCTTGACTGTACTGGCAATGTTCTCGCGTGACCGCACAACGGGCGTTGACCAGGGCCGGCGTGCCTTGCACCCATGCTTCCATCAGCACCAGAGAAAAGCTCTCATTGACGGAAGGCTGGCAAAAAACGTCGGCCGCCGCAAAGGCATGACGTTTGTCCTCTTCGGTGACAAAACCCAAATCGTGAACGGTCCTTTGACGGCTGTCCTGCGACACGCTTACCTGGCCCGGTCCGATCAGGACCAGTTCCAGACCCGTCTGCCGGCGCCGGCGATAGCGATAGAAATAATTCAACAATAGCGGCAGGTTTTTACCGGATGACTTGCGGCCAACGTACAATATAAAAGGCGCTGTAATCCCAAACCGTTCCCGAAATGCCCGCGCGTCTCCTTGCCCTTTTAGATCGATACCGTCGCCGATGACGGCCAACCGCTCCGGCGGGACGTCGTACAGCCGCCGGACCAGCTGCATCTCGGCCGTTGAATTGCACAACACTCCCCGCACGACCTGGAACAGACCCCGCAGCGCGACCAAGCGCGCAAAGCCCTCGTCGTGCAAACACGGCACGAGCAGGGCACGGTCGGGCGCGGCATAGGCTCCCCAATAGGTCGTGCCAAAAAGATATGGCGTAAAGACAAAAAGGTGATCCGGTTGCGCGCTGTGACGCGCGCGAACTTGATCGCACAACGCGCGGCTGCGGATGGACTGGGTGAGAAACAAGGCCTCCTCTCGAGGCGTGACGCGCCCACCCTGGGCCAGCCGCCTGTGAATGGCCCAGTAGCGGTCCCGCTGCATCGGGGTCACCGGAAAGCGAGTCACCGGCACCCCATTGATCAGGTTACGTCCAGGCCGATAATAGTTCTCGTTCCAA
>CAZSJU010000039.1:0-2296 GCA_964607235.1 uncultured Anaerolineae bacterium
TGTGTTGTTTGTCCTCGACGATGCATCCTTGTAATTATATCTACAATGGCGCAAAATGTAAACCGTGGTGCATACGGGCTTTTGGGTTGGCGTAAACTGCTAACCGGTGTAATCTGGGCTAAAGTATAGCCCTTTGGCATACATTGCATTATAATGATGCTCGATGTGCGGTGCGATGTGTTAAGAGATGTGTGGGAGAGTGTGATGCTAGGCAAGTTTTTGATACTGGGTATGGTTGTTGTGGCGGTGTTGACCGCATGTAGTGCACGAGAAACCGCTTGCGAAAATATAGTGGATGAATCGCAAACAGAGTTGGATGAGGAGCAAGAGATGTATCCGATCGTAAAGAGTGATGAGGAGTGGCGCGAGTTATTGACGCCGGAGCAGTACCGGATCACGCGGCAAAAGGGCACAGAGCCGGCCTTTAGCGGCGAGTACTATGATTTCAAGGACCACGGCACTTTCAAGTGTGTCTGCTGTGGCAATGAACTGTTTAGCTCGGAGACAAAATTTGAATCGGGGACGGGCTGGCCCAGCTTTTGGGCGCCGGTCGCGGAAGAAAATATAAAGACTTTGGGGGATACCAGTCATGGGATGATCCGCTCCGAGGTGGTGTGCAGCCGGTGCGGGGCGCATCTGGGGCACGTGTTCAACGATGGCCCGCCGCCGACGGGTCTGCGTTACTGCATCAACTCTGCGGCCCTCGAGTTTGAGGCGGCAGAAGAGTAAAAGGAGCGTTTATGAAAACCATCAAGATGATTTTGCTGGCTTGCTTTTTGCTCGTCACCGGCGGCTTGATTTATACCCTGGTCAAGGGCGATTTCGGTGAGGAGGGCCGCCGTATGTGGGATATGCCCTGGGGCCGGATGACGCTGCTTGACGCCTATGTGGGGCTGGCATTGTTTGCGGGATGGATCCTCTACCGGGAAAAGTCCTTGCTACAGGCCATCCTGTGGAGCGTCGCGGTGGTTGGGTTGGGGCATCCGGTATCGACCTTTTATGCGTTGCTGGCGATGCAACGCAGTGGCGGCGATTGGCGTCATTTTTGGTTGGGACATCGGGCTTGATTTTTCGGCATCGCACCGCCGTTTAGCCCTTTACGGGGCCAGCCTACGATGATAGTATATGATAGTATATGATCGTCAATGATAGCATAATGTATAGCCGTGCATGTCTCGTGGCCGCGTCCGGTTAAAGACGTGGCGCATAGATAGGCAGGAGAGACGCAAGGACGCAGGGTTTCGCGCCTTGCGTTTATCTTGGGAGCGGACATCATGTCGTTAGATGGGTGGGAAGAGCAGCAATACCATCAGGTCTTTGAAGCGGTCTGTCGCCGCGTGCAGCGACGACGGCAGACCGATCCCGATTTTACCATAGCGCGTTTACGGGGGATTCTAGAGACCCAGTATGTGTATCAGGGCAATAATTGGGTCGGTCGGGGCGCCGTCGCCGACACGGCCATCGCGGCCACCATCGCCGCATACGAACATCTGTTGGCCGAGTGGGAGCAGCAATTGGAGGGGCAAGCATAGCCCGGCCCCGGTCGCCAGCCATTCCAAAGCAATCTCCAAGCGGCGACTTTACAGTTTTCGACTCCTCTGGCATAATAGGGGGGATTTGACGGTTAAAAACTGGAATAGGAGAAAACTTTTATGGGTCTTGCAGAAATCTTGAACGCGATTAACGACTGGGCGCAGGCAGTCATTAGCACGTTGGGCTATCCGGGGTTGGGATTTATCATGTTCCTGGAGAACGTCTTTCCCCCTATCCCTTCAGAGATTGTGTTACCCCTGGCGGGCAGCCTGACCCTCGATGGGACCTTTAACATGATTGGGGTCACCCTCGTAGGCGCGTTCGGTTCGGTGCTGGGGGCCTATTTTTTCTACGGTCTGGGCAAATGGTTTGACGAACGCCGCGTGCGGATTTTGCTCCAACGCTACGGTCGTTGGTTTATGTTGGCCGAGGAGGACCTGGACCGGGCGTTGGAGTGGTTTGGACATTATGGGGAGTATGTGATCTTTTTCGGGCGCATGGTGCCCATCGTGCGCAGTGTGATCTCTGTCCCGGCCGGCCTGGCCAGCATGAACCTGATGCGCTTTAGCCTGTATACCGCCGTGGGGACTGCATTGTGGAGCTTTATCCTGGCCTTTGCCGGGCGGCTGCTGGGGCAGAACTGGCCCCGGGTGACCGAATTTGTCGGAAATTACGAACACCTGGTATTGATCGCCGCTGTCTTGCTGCTGCTCGCGTTTGTGCTAAATCGCCTGTGGCGACGCCGGAACCCTTCGCCGCCCGT
>CAZSJU010000039.1:2396-17119 GCA_964607235.1 uncultured Anaerolineae bacterium
CTGACGGCGCTGAAGCGCCTACTACGAACGGGCGGGCTTGATCGTCCGAAAGTGAATAGTGATATACCTGGCTGTGCTTTCCCTGCGCGGGATGGCACAGCTAGATTTGTGAAAGAGGGTTTTATGAAAATCGGTATGATAGGGTTGCCCAATTCGGGCAAGACGACGATATTTAACGCATTGACGCGGGCGCAGGTCCAGGTGACGCCCTATAGTGGCGCCCAGGCGGAACCGAATCTGGCGGTCGTGGACGTGGGCGACGAGCGGGTGCTGCGCCTGGCTGAGATTTACAAGCCGAAAAAGATGACCTGGGCGACGGTGGAAATTGTGGATTTTGTGGCGCGGGAAGGGGCTTTTTCTGGAAACTTGTTAGGTTTGATCAAGACGGTGGACGCCCTGGCGCTGGTCGTGCGCAATTTTAAAGATGATTTTATGGGGCCGCCGACGCCTTTGCAAGACGTCGAGACCGTCGAGGGCGAGTTGTTGCTTTCCGACCTGATCGTGGCCGAGACGCGCCTGGAACGCATTGAGGCGGGCAACCATCGTGGCAAAAAGACGCCGGCCGTGGAGCTGGAGGCGCGGGTACTGGACAAGGTACTGGCACATTTGAACGCCGAGCGACCGTTGCGCACGCTGGCCCTGAGCGCAGATGAGGAAAAGTTGCTGCGGGGGTTTCAGTTTTTGACACAAAAGCCGTTAATGATCATTTTGAATTCGTCCGAGACCAATTTTGGCAAGAACCAGGAGGTGCTGGCGCAACTTGATCAGCGATACCGGAGCATCGAATTTGCCGGCAGCTTTGAGATGGAATTGGCCCAGTTGGACGAGCAGGCGGCCCAGATGTTTATGGAAGACATGGGCATCACGGCTTCGGCCCGCGACCGGCTCACGCAATGCGCTTATGAGGTTTTGGGCTATATCAGCTTTTTTACGGTCGGCCAGGACGAGGTGCGCGCCTGGAACGTCTGTCGGGGCGACACCGCCGTCCAGGCGGCAGGTACTATTCACAGCGACCTGATGCGGGGATTTATCCGGGCCGAGTGCTTTGCTTATGACGATTTGCTGGCATGTGGCTCTGAAAAGGCCGTGCGCGAACATGGCCGCCTGCGTCTGGAAGGCAAGAATTACCACGTCCAAGACGGGGACATTCTCAGCATTCGGTTTAACGTCTAGTCAGGTGGGAGCGGTCGCTGGGTTATTTGACCGTCCCCGTCAGGATGAACGCCAAAGTGGGGGAGACCAGGCGCGTGCGCGTGGGGCTGTGTTGCCCGTGTCGGGCAGGGGAGGCGTTTTGCGGCAAGGTGCTACCGTGCGCCAGGTTGACCTGGGTCACTTGAGGCAACCAATCCAGCGCTTGCATCACGGCCGTCGCCGCGTGCAGGTCTTCCAGTGCGACCAGGTTCATCACTATCCGGCAGCCATTGGGGGCCACGCGGTGGATGTGGCGCAGGATCGCTTCCAGGGCGCCACCGCTGCCCCCGATAAAGACCGCCGCGGGCTGCGGCAACCCTTCCAGGACGGCCGGCGCATGTCCCTCGATGACCTGCACGTTTAACGCTCCAAAAGACGCAATGTTCTCACGGATATAGCCCAGATGTTCCGGGTCATATTCCACGCTAAATATCTGTCCACGCCATGCCAATTCGGACATCTCGATGCTCATAGCGCCACTGCCGGCGCCAATGTCCCAGACTGTGTCGGTCTCACTCAGCGCCAGTCGGGAAAGGTTCAGCGCGCGGATGTCGGCCTGGGTAACCAGGCCCTGGCGGTGCGCGTAGGCCTGGTCGGGGCGGGGGGCAAAGCAGGGCTGGGGGCGCCAGCCAACATTTTGTATCAACAACAGTACGTTCAACGGGGCGAATGTCTGGCCAGGCAGAGCGGATAGGCGAGTGTCGATCAGGCGTTCCGCCGGCAGCCCCAGGTTTTCGACCACGATGGCCCGGCAATTGTCCAGCCCCGCTTTCAAGAGCGTCCGCGCGATCAGACCCGGCGTGTGCTTTTTGTCCGTGAGGATCCCCAATTTGGACGCGCGCCTGGACCAACCCACGACCTCGGACAGCGGGCGGGCGTGGGCGTTGGTGAGAATGGCGTCGGTCCACGTGATCCCTGCCCGCGCGAAAGCCAGTTGTAGAGCACTGGGATGGGGCACAAGCTCTAGCTCGTCGGCAGGAAAATAGCGCAAAAGCGTCTCGGCGATGCCATAGAATTCGGGGACGTTGGAGGCCAGGATGACGACGTGGTCCTTGCCCCGCCCGCGCAGTCGTTCGACGTGTTCAGAGATGTCGGTTTGAACGATGACTTGTTCGACGTCCTGATCTCGCCAATTGTCTAGTAACTGCCGGCTGCCCCAAAGCTGGTCCGCCTGGGCGATGTGCTCTTGGGTCGCCAAGCCGTCTGGCCCCTCGGCGCCTAGTCCGATGATAAGCACTGGGTGGGTCATGCGTTTGCTTTCCTCACGTGATATCTAGGGCCTTTCTCTATCTTAAAAATCCCTTGAAAAATCCCTTGCCGTGCGAGTAGGGAAGAGTGATAAAAATCAGCAAGCCCGCTATTCGCTAATACGAGCATTCAACTTGGTAGGTATCATTGTAAAGGTCCAACACGTTATGTATTGTAGCTGTTTTGAATTGGATGTCAAGAGATTCTAGCTTTTTATGGGCCGGTGATTTGTGCATATGTGGCGCTTGTGTTATCATCTCGCCGTGCGTCTACAAGGGGGCGGACTGTGTCCTGGCATGGGTACAGGGATGGTTTGTGGGGCACGTGGGTTGATGACGGCGACGAGCCTATCGGGGGCGGCCTGGCCCTTTAGTGAGAATGGAGACACAATGGGAGTAAAGTCGAGAGATTATACCCGCCTGCTGGCCGAATTGGCAGAGGCGTATGCGCAACATTCCCCCAGGTCGGCAGCGCTGCACCACAGCGCCATGCAATACCTGGTCGACGGTGGCAGCCACACGCTGCGGCTGATCCATCCCTTTCCGCCGCGCATCCTCGCAGCTACGGGAGCGTGGCTGGAGGACGAGGATGGTCATCGCATCCTGGACTTTTGGCAGGGACACCATGCGAACATTTTGGGGCACAACCCGCCGGTGGTCACGCAGGCCTTGTCGCGGGCTTTTGAGGCGGGATGGGGCTTACAGACCGGATTTGCCGACCGTCTGCAAGTCGAGGTCGCCGCGCTACTGTGCCAGCAGACCGGGGCGGAGCGGGTACGCTTTACCACCAGCGGCACCCTGGCCACCATGTATGCCATCTTGTTGGCCCGTACCTTTACCGGACGCGACCTGGTGATGAAAGTGGGGGGCGGCTGGCACGGCGCGCAACCGTGGGGGTTGAAAGGCGTCGGCTTTTACCCCAACAACGGCGACAGCTTTCAGCGTGTGGAGACGGGCGGACTCTCCCCGGCTATCACCGATGAGGTGCTCGTTACCCGTTTTAATGACCCGGACATGCTGCGCGATCATTTGGGCCAGTATGGAGACCGGGTGGCGTGTCTGATCTTGGAACCATTCATCGGCGCCGGGGGTGCGATGGGCGCCACGTGTGAGTACATGCGCGTCGCTCGCCAGTTGACCGAGCAGTATGGCGCGTTGTTGATCCTGGATGAGGTGGTCTCGGGTTTTCGTTTCCGCGCCGGTGATGCGGGCGCCCTGTATGGCGTCAAGCCTGACCTGGCGACCTTTGGCAAGGCCATCGGCGGCGGCATGCCGGTGTCTGCCGTGGGAGGCCGGGCCGACATTATGGACCTGGTCAGCCGGGAGAAGGGGACGCGGGTCAAGTTTTCCGGCGGCACCTATTCGGCCCATCCCTCCTCGCTATTGGCCGCCAAGACGTTCATGACCTACCTGGTTGAGCATGAGGAGCAGGTCTACCCGCGGCTGACCCACTTGGGGGACCTGACGCGCCAGACGGTCGAAGCGGCTTTTGCCCAGGAGGGCATCTATGCCCGTTGTAGCGGTTATGGCAACGATGCCTTGCCGGGTAGCTCGATCAACATGTTGCTGTTCCCCTATGATGAGGAGCGGGAGCTGGTTGGCCCCGAGGACACGCGCAATCCTAGCGTGTGTGACATTGCGCTGACGGAAAAAGTGCTAAAGTTGGCATTGTTGCTAGAGGATGTGCACGTGATCCATGGCCTGGGGTCGGTGACGACGGCGCACGCCGAGGCCGACATTCACTATCTGGGGGAGGCTTGTCACCGCGCCGCGCGTCGCATCAAGCCATACTTGTGAGACGCTCGGGGCGCAGCTTGCTCAATTGGCTGCGCGGTGTTATCGTCGGGATATGACTTTACAAACTTTGACAGCCGCGACGCAGACCTCTGTACGCCGGCGGGTATTGGGCCTGGCCGGGCCGGCGGTGTTGGAACAGTTGCTGAACATGAGCGTCGGGCTGGCCGATACCTATATCGTAGGCCATCTGGGGGCGGCGCCGCTGGCCGCGGTGGGGCTGTGCCTGCAATCGTTAAACCTGTTTTGGGCGCTGTTGAGCGCCATTGGGGTGGGCAGCACCGTCCTGGTCGCCCGTCGCATTGGCGCCCGACGTTTCCGGGAGGCCAATGCCGCGGCCCAGCAATCTATTTTCCTGGCGCTCTGGATCGGAATAGTTTTTACCGTCGTGCTGTGGGTCGGCGCGCCGTATTTTCTAGACTGGCTGGGCGCCGAAGCAAAAGTGATTGAACTGGGCAGCAGCTATATGCGCGCCGTCGCCAGTACGGTGTTCATGTTGTCCGTGCTCCTGGTCGGTTCGGCCATCATGCGCGGCGCAGGCGACACCCGCACCCCTATGCTGGTGATGTTGGTGATCAATGTCGTCAATGTCATCTTGACGTACGGGCTGGTTTATGGGGTGGGGCCATTGCCCAACCTGGGCGTGCTGGGATCGGGTATTGGGGCCGCCATCGCCCGAGGGTTGGGCGGCCTGTTGATCTTGGGACTGTTGGCGCGCGGCCGCGGCCACGTCAAGATTGGGTTCAAGTTCCCGCGCCCCGACCGGGATGTCATTCAGCAGATTTTACACATCAGTTTGCCCACCGCTGGGGAGCAACTGCTCATGCGCGTGGGACAATTGCTCCTGACCATGTTTATCACCCAGTTAGGCACGGTTGCCGTGGCCGCTCACCAGGTCGCCATCAATGCCTTGTCGCTGGCCTATATGCCCGGCTGGGGGTTTGCGCTGGCAGCCACCACGCTGGTGGGGCAGGAATTGGGCGCCAGGCAGCCCGAACGGGCTGTCCAGAGCGGCTTTGAGGCGGTGCGCATGGCCAGCCTCATCATGGCGGTTCTGGGTGTCTTGATCTCAATCTTTCCGGCCCAGGTGATGGCAATGCTGACCGACGACCCGGCCGTGATCAACGCCGGCGTCCCCGCCTTGCGCATCGCCGGCCTGAGCATGCCGTTTCTCGGCGCCAGTTTTACGCTGTCTGGGGGCCTGCGAGGCGCCGGTGATACGTTGGCGGTGATGGTCATCATCAGTGGGTGTATTTGGGGCTTGCGGGTGGCCAACGGCTATTGGTTGGGGCCACGGATGGGATTGGCCGGCATCTGGTTGGCTATCGGCCTGGACTTTGTCGGGCGGTCTGTGCTCTTGGGCGCGCGCTTTTACCGGGGCCGGTGGAAGCAGGTCCAAGTTTGAACGGCCAAAGCGGCGTCCAGTGTGGTTGAGCTTTTTGTTGTGCCGGCGATCACTCGTGCTCATGCTTCAAGTTGCGCCCGCTGGATGCAACGTGGTTCGCGTACCCAGCCGCGCATCGCGATCAGCCCGGCCAGGTTTAACGCGGCGCTCAGGATGAACAACCCGTTGTAGCTCAAGCTTGCCAGCCAGACTCCCAGTAGCGGTCCCACCGTTCCGGCCAGGCCGATGCTGGTATTGGCCAGGCCGGTAAAAGTCGGCCGCCGCGCCGGTTCGCAAAATTCCATGACGATCAGTATCCCGGAAATGATCACCGCGCTCACGGCGATGCCCAACAAGGCAAATACCGCATAGTACCCTTGCGGGACCGGTGATAGCCAGGCCAGGGTGAAAGCGCTCAGCGAGGCCAACGCGCCCAGCTCCAGGCACAGCTTGTGGCCAAACCGGTCGGCCAACAGCCCAAAGGCCAGGTTGCCCCCCGTTTGACCCAGCAACGCCGCCGCCGTATAGGCGCCCACCATGCTGTCGGGCACGTCCCAGCGGCGTAATGCCGCCACGGTGATAAAGCCTTTGCCCATCTCTCCCAGCGCTAGCAGCAGCCGCGCGATGAGGAACCGCCGAAAGTTGTGATCGCGACGCAGCAGCTCGGGCAATTGGGATAAAAACTCCCGGTTGCTCTGGCGGGCGACGTTGACAGGCTGGACCGGCTCGCGCGTCTGGGCCAAAAAGACCCAACTGAGGTTGATAAAGACCGCGGCGACGAGAAAAGTGTAGACGAAATTGGTCGGGAAAACAAAAGTCGCCAACAGCCAGGCGCTCAGCGCTGAACCCAGTGTCCCGGCGCCCGTGCCGACAAATGAAGCCAGCCCCCAAAAGCGCCCACGCCGGTTGACCGGGAAGCAGCGGGCGATCAAGTCCTGCCAGGCCGTGGCCACCACGCCGCCGCCCAGGCCACGCCACGCAAAGGCCAACAAAAAGAGCACCAGGGCCAGCGTCGGCGCCCGCCCGGCCAACATTGCGGCGACGACGGACAGCCACGTCGGCACACGTTCTACAAAGAACCCCAGGCTGACGACCACTGGTTTCTTGCGGGCCAGCCGCTCTACGTCCTTGGCCGTAAAGAGCTGGGGCAAGAACCAACTGGCCTGCGAGATGACCGCCGCGATCCCCAATGGCAATGGGCTATCGGTCAGCTTGCTGATAAACAGCGGCACGATGGTGCTGTCAGAGATAAAGCTGAGGCCGAACCAGAAAAACGCGCCATCCAGCAGGTTGAATGTGAAATTCCAGCGATAATTGCGCGCTTGCTCGGCGGCGATCTGGGCGTCGCTGCGGGGCGGCGCCGGGCGGTCTAGTTGTAACAGCCAGCGGAATGCGGATCTGAACTGGCGATAAAGTGAGACAGGCATCATGGTATTCACACACCCAAATTCAAGATGGCGGCAGATGTCACCTAAACGTCAAGTTCTTCCCAGAGATCATTGTGTCGCTGGGCGTCTGGTGGATAGACTTGGGCAAAGTGCTCGTAGCGCTGGAGGCGGCGCCGCACAAAGCCGGGCATCCAACGGAATGTGCGATTCCCACCCTGGCTTGCGTGGCAGGCGCTGGCTTTTTCTTTAATCGCGATAAACGCTCCCACGTCGAGCCGCACGTGGATGCGTGCATCGGGAACCCCGACCTGAGTCAAGTCAATGTCCTGATTTTGGCCGAAACGGCGCGGGTCCCGTCCCAGCAGGCGTTGGATGAGGATAAACCACTTGAGCGACGAGCGCGGGATCACGGTCTCGTACAGCCGCGCGGGTCGCCAGGGTGGGTAACCGGCGGTGCGCAGCTCGGGATAAGCGCGAACGTCTCCCGCCCTGTGCCAGGCGCGGCGCACGGCGTGATTGACCCGAATGTGATCGGGGTGAAAGTACCCCCCGGTGGCGTCGTGCGTGATGACGACGTGAGGGCGGACCGCGCGTATCACACGCGTCAGGTCGCGCGCTATGTCTTCCAGGTCTGCCTGATATAGGCTGTCAGGATGGTGGTTGTCCGGCGTGTTTTCCATCCCACTGTCGCGATAGTCCAGCGTGTGTAAACGGGCATCCAGGACCTGGCAGGCGCAGCGTAGCTCTTGGGCACGTCGTTGGGCTAGCGCATTGTGGGCGTCTGGCACTGGTGTGGACGGGGCATAAGACCCGGCCGCGCCGTCCGTCACGGTGCATACGTGGACCCCGACGCCCTCACGCGCGTATCGCGCCAACGTGCCCCCTGGGCCAAAGGACTCGTCGTCAGGGTGGGCGAAAATGCCCAATAACCGGGAGGCGGTCATAGATCGCCGCACTCCCGCTTACAGGTTCTCGATCTTTATGGGTTCCACCGGATCGCCCAGCTCAAAACCGAACACCCTAGCATAGAAATAGAGCTCTGCTTCCAACGCGCGTTTGATGTTCTCGGCACGACGAAAGCCGTGTCCCTCACCCTCAAATGCCAGGTAAGCCACCGGCACGCCCTTGGCGCGCAGCGCTTCGACCATCCTCTCCGCCTGGTTGGGGGGGACGACTTTGTCCTCAAGTCCTTGTAAAAAGATCGCCGGGCAGGCAAGTTGTGCGGCGTGGTGCAGCGGCGAACGCGCCTCGTACAACTCGCGCGCCTCGGGATAAGGCCCGACCAGCCGGTCCAGATAACGGGACTCGAACTTGTGCGTCTCTTGAGCCAGCGCCGCCAGGTCACTGACGCCGAAATGGCTGGCGCCGGCTTGGAACGTGTCATGAAAGGTCAGCGCGCATAGCGTCGTATAGCCGCCGGCGCTCCCGCCCCGGATCATCAGGCGGGACGCGTCCACCTCTCCCTTTTGCGCCAGGTAACGCGCGCCGTTGATACAGTCCTCCACGTCCGCGATGCCCCATTGTGCGTTCAATTGCTCGCGATAAGCCCGGCCATAGCCGGTGCTGCCGCGATAGTTCACGTCCAGGACGGCGATGCCCCGGCTGGTCCAATATTGGATCCCCAGGTTGAGCGTGCTGGAGGTTGCGGCGGTTGGTCCCCCGTGGCTGATGACCAGCAGCGGTGCTCGTTCGTCTGCAGGCGCGTCAAAATCTTTGTTTTGTGGCGGATAGTACAGGGCATAAGCGCTCATATCTTGCCCTGTGGGAAACGCGATCGGGCGCGGCGTAGAGAGATAGCCCGCTTCCACATCTAGTTCGCTGGAACGGCGCAATACCTCAGTCTGTCCGGTTTCCAGGTTGAGTTGTACGAGCGCGCTGACGGCCGTCGGCGCGCCGCCTATAAATACCACGCGGCCGGGTGCGGCACGCAGGTCTCTGATCGAGGTATAGGGCACATCGATTGTCTTGAGCGCCTGCGTCACGGTGTCCCAAGTTGCCAGATGCCACGTCCCGGCTTGGGTGTAGGTACACACCAGACGTCGGGCGGACTCGAAGGCATAGGTGGACATCCCAAAGACCCATTGGGGCAAGCCAAACTCGGCTTCCATCTCGTACAGCGGTTCCACCTGGCCCCCACGCCAGCGATAGAGGTTCCACCAGCCCGTCCGGTCAGAGACGAAATACAAAACGCCGTCAGGCGACCACTGCGGTTGAAAGATGGATGCCTCGGCCCCGCCTGCCACCCGCTGAGCCTCGCCCAACGTGCCATCGGCCCCTTTAATCTCGGCCACCCACAGCTCGCTGCCGTCCCAGGGCATATTGGGATGATCCCAGGTCAACCATGCCAAATATTTCCCGTCCGGGCTGAGGCACGGCGATGCGTAAAAATCGTGTCCCTTGGCCAAAACCTGGGCCGGCGCTGCGCCGTCCGGATCTAGCGCGACCAGGGCGTTGACCGCTTCCCGGTCCGAAGCCGTGTGGTCCTCGCGCACGCAGATGATGCGGCCGCGTTGTTGGTCCATGAGGCCGTCAGCGTAGCGCAGTGCTGCCTCGGGCGTGATGGGCCGGGGGGGCTGGCCGGGGTCCTGGCGGTACAGGCGTTGGTCCATAAAGTTGGAGAAATAGAGCGTGCCCTCGGAAACGAAAAAAGCGCCGCCGCCGTACTCGTGGACGCGCGTGCGTACGTTAAAAACCGCAGATTTGTCCGACGGGTCATCCGGGAGCGGTGGAGTCAGGTCAGCCGACCTGCCGTCAGGGGCACGCCGCACGACGACCGAGCGCCCCCCTTCCATTGGGCGCCTTTCCGTCCAATATGTGTATGGGTCTTTTGATCCTGTGGACAGTTCTATCTGTCCCAGGTGGACCGTGCCCGCCACGATCAGATCTAAAGTGATGGGCGATTTCCACGAACCATAGGGTGCTATTTTGCTCATCTGTTCACTCCTAAAGCCTTCTAGCGGGCTTTTAGTAACTCGATTTCAAAGATCAACGTGGCGTTGGGCGGGATGACGTTGCCGGCCCCACTTGCCCCATAAGCCAGGTCTGGCGGGACCACCAACTGTCTGTGGCCGCCGACTTGCATCGTCTCAATGCCTTGTTCCCAGCCGGGGATGACTTGATTGGCGCCGATGATAAAGCTAAAAGGTTGGCCTTGGGACAACGAGCTGTCGAACATTGTGCCATCGGTCAGCCACCCGGTATATTGCACGCTGACCTGTTGTCCGGCTTGCGGTGTGGGTCCCTCTCCAACCGTCAAGTCATAGTACCTGAGATCGCTTTCGGTCGTCACGTAATCCGCTTCATCCACCTTGGTCGGTTCAGCGGGAGGGCCTGGCGCGATTGAGACCAGTTCTATTTCCATGATCAGCGTGGCGTTAGGCGGGATGACGTTGCTAGCGCCGCTTTCACCGTAGGCCAACTCGGGTGGGATGAGCAACTGGCGTTTGCCGCCTACTCTCATCGTCGCGACCCCTTCGTGCCAGGCGGGGATCACGCTCTTGATTCCCAAGATAAAGCTAAAGGGTTGGTTGCGCGTTAGCGAGCTGTCGAACATTGTGCCGTCGGTGAGCCAACCGGTGTACTCGACGGTCACTAGTTGTCCGGTTTCAGCCGTAGGACCGTCACCGACTGCTAGGTCATAGTATTTGAGGTTATTTTCCGTCGTTTCATAGTCCGTCTCATCCACTGACGCCGGTGCGATCGGGGGGCCGAGTTTGATAGACACGAGTTCGACTTCAAAGGTCAAGGTCGCGTTGGGCGGGATGACGCCACCTGCACCATGCGCGCCATAGGCCATGTCGGGCGGGATGATCAGCCTGGCTTTGCCGCCCTCTTGCATCATGGCGATGCCCTTTTCCCATCCGGGGATCACTGTGCCTTTGCCCAGCACGAATTGAAAGGGCGCCCCGCGGCCGTAGGAGCTGTCGAATACGGTGCCATCTTGGAGCGTGCCGGTATAGTGCACGGACACAATTTCTCCCAGTTGGGGCGCAGAGCCGTCGCCCTTGACCAGTTCGATGTATTGGAATGCACTCTCTGTGATCTCTTGACTTTTAGTGACCGGCGCGGTGATCTGGGTGGGTGAGGTCGGGGTGGGGAGCGGTCGCGCTGTCGGTGAGGGCGCCGCTGTATCTGTCGGTTCGGGGGAATCGGACGTTTGGCTGCAGGCGCTCAGGGTCAGGGCCAGTGCCAAGACGGCCATCGTCCCGATGATTAACGTTAATTTGTATTTCACACTAGACTCCTTTGATGAATTGGTTGCGTTATTCTGGAGGATGTCGCTAAACGCGAATCCGATGGTGATGCTGCTGATGCCTAATAATAAGAGCTGACCCGGCGAAAAAAGTTGGCCAAGATGGTCATCAATGCGAGAGGCGTCCGAGTCCACAATTCGCCTCTCCACGGTCTTTATTTACAGCTATCCTCGACGGCGGCGGACAGCGCTTGGCCTTTTTCAGGCGTAAAGACGCCGCTGGTGCGCCACCATACCCGGCCCTGGCGGTCGATCAGCAATACGTAAATGTCGTCCTCGTGGGGCAAGTCCAGTGCTTTTCGAAAGGCGACCTTGTCCACATAGAGCGTGATCGTGCGCTCGCGGGCCGCGCCGTCGGGAATCCCCATGCGCATACCTTGGTTGATAAAACTGCGCGCTAGCAGGTTTAGCTGCTGGATGACGGGCAGCTCGTAATAGTGTACAGGATAGGTTGCCTCCAGTTGTTGGACCAGAGGTAGCCAAGAGTCAATGTCCGCTTGTTGCCGGCGCTGAAACGCGATCAGTACAATGTTTCGCTCTCCTCCTAGGTCCCTGGGGAGCGTCAATTTTTGCTGTGACAGATTTGTGCTGGTGACGACAGGAAAACGCATATCAACCCTCTTTCAAGACGCCGGGCCGGGCCGTCAGCGCGTGTGGAGCAGGCGCGTCCGCTAGCGTGTGTCTTTATTTCTCGGGCGCGTTGGCCCAGGGATAAATCTCGGTGCCTTGGGCCGCGGCGCGGATGGACGGATCATCGGAATAGTGGCCCCGCAGGTCGGCTGGGATCAGATTGGCGATGCGTCCCATGATTTTGTGACCGATCGTCTCCAACTTGGCGCGGCGTGTGCGTCCGCGACCTTGTGCTTGAAAAGGGCCGAACGGCTCGCCGATGCGGATTGTGACGCGGGCGCGTTTCCCCTGGCGCAAGCTCGGGAACATGTCCAGCAGGCCGTCTAGGCCTATAGGCAAGATGCGCGCCCCCGTGCGGGCGGCTAAAAAGGCGGCGCCCGGTCGAGCCGGTCGTAGCACCGTGGCCCAGTTGCCCGCTTCAGGAAAGATGCCCAGCACCCCGCCTTGTGACAGCACCGCTTCCCCGGCCCTTAACGCACCCCGCGAAACCGCGCCGCGATGGACGGGATAGTATCCCCATAGCTTGGGGAGCCATGTCACAGAGGCGGGCGCGTTGGGCATCTGAAACCCGCCCAGGAAATCCAGCGGCCAGGGTGTTGCCAAGATGACGGCGACTGGGTCGATGAAGCTAAAGTGATTGCAGACGACCAACAGCGGGCCATTTTTGGGTAGATTTTCTTGACCGATAATCTGCACGTCGGCCAATGCTGCAAAAGCGGCGCGGGTCAATTGGCGCAGCACTTGGCGAATTACCCGCCGGCGTGGGTAGTGAAATTTAGCGTTGCCCATTATTATAGACTCTTGCTCCACAGGATGTATTGCGTGACATAGACTTTTATGTCCTGGTCAAGTAGGATTGCTGTTTGGCCACTGCGCGGCCTCGAGTCTCGTTGACAAATGACAAGAATATCAACCCGAGCACCAGGAACGCCACGATAGCAAATATCGCCAGGCGCAGGCCGGACTGTTCAGCTTGTAGGGCTGTCTGGCCCTGGGCCTCGTACCATAGCGCCGCTTCTGCGGCTACCCAACCATAGACGGTCGGGCCAATAAAGGACGAGGTGCGCCCGGCCGTGGCGAAAAAGCCATAAAATTCGGCACTGCGCCCCGGCGGACTCAGTATCCCTACCATCGAACGGCTCACGGATTGGACGCCGGTCAGCGCAAACCCGGCCACCGCGCCGATGATAAAGAATCCGGTGGACGAGTTGTTAAAGTATAACCAGATTGTTGCACCGATCATCAACAGGTTGGAAAGAATCAAAGCCCGTTTGCAACTCGAATGCTGGGCGAGTAAGCCAAAAACATAGGCCCCACCGACGCTGGTCGCTTGTACCAAGATCACAAACAGGATCAATTGCTGTTGGTCCAGGCCAAAGAGCTCCTGGCCCAGAATGGCCGCAAAATTCAGCGTCATGATAATGCCATCGTTATAGATCAAGAAGGCGATAAAGAACTTGATAAACTCGCGCAATTGCCGCACCCGTTTGAACGTGCGCCACAAGCGCTTGAACCCGACCGTCAAATAGTTTTCGCCAGCGGGCAGGGGTTGGGCCTGGGCACGTTCGCGTAGCCATATGAAAATAGGGGCGGCAAAGGTCGCGAAAAAGGCGGCCGTAATCACCAGCGATGCCCGCACGATCAATGAGCCGCCGATGAGCTGGATCAGTGCCAGGATCAGCAACAAGCAAACGATGCCGCCCGCCGAGCCAATTGCCCAGCCTGCACCAGAGACTCGGCCGAGATCCTCCTCGGGCGTAATTTCAGGCAAGAGCGCGTTGTAAAAGACTTGAGCGCTGCGATAGCCGGTCTCGGCCAAAATAAAGAATACCATGCCCATCAGCACGTCACCCTGTTGTACGAAAAAGAGCATCGCGGTGAACAGACATGCCATAGCGGTATAAAAGAACAAGAAGCGTTTTTTAGCGCCGGAAAAGTCAGCGATAGACCCCAATATCGGCGAGGTGATGGCTACAATGAGCATCGCGATGCCGACCGACAACCCCCATAGCCGGGAACCGTCGGCGCCTCCGACCACTTGGTCTTTGAAATAGGTCGCATATACTGCCAATAACACGACGGCCGCATAGGCGGAATTGCCAAAGTCGTATAGATACCAGGCCCAGCGCTCACGGCGATGGTAAGCGGGTACGGACATTGTTGCTTCCATGAACTAAAAACCTCTCTTTCCTAGATCACGACTACTGTGGGCGATCTGACCCAGCGCACATTATATGACAACTTGGCGATCAGGCAAAACGTTGGTTTATTTTAATGCGAGTCTGGACCCGAGTGAGTGCCATCTTGTGCGTGCTAGAGCATTCCGAGTTGTAGCAACAGCGCCCCTGCCGCTAGCCCAAAAAACAAGCCGACCGCGATATCACTGGCATAGTGTAGTTGCAATGCCACGCGACTGATGCAGACCCCCAGGCCCCATAACAGCAGTATCGCCAATCCCCAACCGCTCAGTCGATGGCCCAGCACCACGATCAGTCCACCGATACGCGTGGCGTGTCCCGAGGGGAATGAGTGCTGGTCCAGGTCCAGGTAAAATTGCCCCGCTTGATGCACGGGTCCGGCCCGTCGAAAGATCGACTTGAGCGCGGTGCTGAGTAGAAATGCCAACAGGGTTACCGCGATGATCTGCGCCCCTGTGCCGGCCCATGCGCCCGGCGCCAGGCGCCACAAACCCGCGCCAATGATCAGCCATATCGGGCTGTCGCCCGAGTGGGCCCACGCGACCGCCAGCCAACGGTAGCGCGACGCGCGTACCAGCGCGCCGGCCTGGGAAGAAAGACGGTGGTCTAGGTCGATCCAGCGTTCCACGGGTTTTCCTC
>CAZSJU010000040.1:0-11253 GCA_964607235.1 uncultured Anaerolineae bacterium
GCGGATGATCTGGGCCGGCGACCGGCACGTGGGCGTGCCTGACTCCGCAGTAGAGTGGGCCGCCAACGGGTCACGGACCCGTCGGGAGCTGGGGGGGAAGGGCGGCAAAAAAATCTGCGAAAATCTGCGTCAATCTGCGTCCCTTGTCTTTTTCTCTTTGCGTCTTGGCGCCTCTGCGTTAAAAACTGCCCGGTAGCGCTCCAACAGCTCGCGGTGCTCGGGCACGTCGTGCAGGAAGGTCTGGCGCAAGCTATATCGTCGTGAATCCGCGCGGCGCGCGTCTGCAACAGCGCGTGGGCCGCCAACGGGTCACGGACCCGTCGGGAGCGGTGGGGGAAGGGCGGCAAAAAATCTGCGAAAATCTGCGTCAATCTGCGTCCCTTGTCTTTTTCTCTTTGCGTCTTGGCGCCTCTGCGTTAAAAACTGCCCGGTAGCGCTCCAACAGCTCGCGGTGCTCGGGCACGTCGTGCAGGAAGGTCTGGCGCAAGCTGTCGTCGTGGATCCGCGCGGCGCGCGTCTGCAACAGCGCGTGGGCCGCCTCTAGCACCGCCGGCGCGCGCGGGTCGTCGTGGGCCGCCAGCACCTGCACGCAGGTCAGGTACACCCGCAGCGGCTCGTCGGTGCCGTCCAACGTGTGCGCCTCCAGCGCCGTCAATATCTCCTCGACGTGCGCCTGGGCCTCGGCCGGGTCACCGGCCGCCAGCGCCAGCCGCGCCAGCCCGGCCAGCGACTCGAGCGCCAGGTGTCCTTCGCCCAGTTCGCGCCGCAGCGTCACCGCCTGGCGATAGGCGCGCGCGGCGGGTTCCAACTTGCCCAACGCGGCCTGGGCGTGAGCCATGTTGGTCAGGGCGTAGGCCTGGATGGCGCGCTCGCCCAGCGCTTGCACGATGTCCAGCGCTTTTTGCGCGCACGCCAGCGCCGCCTCGGGATCCCCCATCCGCTCCAATAGCAGGCTCAGCGTCTCTAGCGTCAGGCTTTCGCCTTGCCGGTCGTCCACCTCGTGCCGCAGCGCCAGCGCGCGTTCCAAATAGTCCCGCGCCTCGGCATACTGCCCCAGGCAGCGGTATACGTTGCCCATATTGTTGATGGTTTGTCCTATGCCCCGTCGCGCCCCCAGTTCCTCGCGGATGGCCAGCGCTTGCTGATAATAGTCCAGCGCCTCGACATAGGCGCCTTCTTCGGCGCATACCACGCCCAGGTTGCTCAGCACCTGGGCCTCGCCCCAACGCTCGCCGATCTCGCGCTTGATGACCAGGCTTTGCTCCAGATAGGCGCGCGCCTGGGCGCAGTCGCCCTGGCGGCAAGGCACGGAAGACATATTGCTGAGGGTAGTGCTCTCGCCCCAACGGTTGCCCATGGCGCGGTACCGTTCCAGGGCCTGGGCGTAATAGTCCATGGCCGCTTCATAATGGCTCGACAGATAGCCAATGTTGCCCAGTTGGCGCAGGCTGTTGGCCGCGATCTGCTGGAACCCGGCGTCCCGCGCCAGGGCCAGGCTCTGCTGGCTGTAACGTTCCGCCTCGTCGAACGCGCCCGACAGATAGGCCGCCTGGCCCAGCACATTGAGCGCCATAGCGCTGCCATAGTCGTCGCCGGCGGCGCGATACAGGCGCAGGCTCTCCTGGCAGCGCTGCTGTACCTCGTCATAGGCGCCCAGCTTGACGGCGACCTCGCCCAGGCGGGTGAGGGTAAACGCCAGCGCCAGGGGGGCGTCCAGCGCGCGCAGCCGCTCCAGGCTTTGCTGCAGCAGGCGCGCCGACGCGTCGCGCTGCCCGACCCGAAAGGCAAACCAGCCCTGGCAAGCCATCAACTGCGCCAGAACTGTAGAGGCAAGGGCGTCGGGGGCGCCGTCGTCGTCGGCGGCCAGGGCTTCCGCCGCCCACGCAAAGATGGCGGCGCCCTCCTGGAACGCGCCGCGCGTCTCGTAAAACAGAAACATGCCCTCCAGCGCGGCGGCCAGGCGTTCCGTTTGCCGCCCCGCGGCGGCCCAATGCCAGGCCGCGCGCACGTCGCTAAAGCTGGCCTGAATGGTTTCCAACGCCCGGCGCTGCTGGGGGCCCTTGAGCGCCTCGCTGTTTTGGCGCAATAGATTCGTATAGTAATGGCACTGTCGTTCCCGGGTCTGGCGCGCCTGCTCGGGCGATGTGGACAGTTTCTCGGCTGCATAGCGCTGCAGCAGGTCGTGCATTTCATAGCGCGCGCGCGGGCTGGCCCCTTTTTCCTTTTGGCCCGGCGGGGCCATTTCCTGGCGCAGCAGCGACTGGTCTACCAGCGCGGCCAGGGTCAACGGCGTCGCGCCGGACACCGCTTGCGCGGCGGCCCGGTCAAAGCGGCCGCGCAAGACCGACAGCTTTTGGAACGTCGCCCGTTCCGTCTCGGACAGCAAGGCCCAGGACGCGTCAAACACCGCGCGCAGGCTGCGATGGCGTGGGGGCACGTCTTGCAGCGCGGTTTGGAGAAAGTCCAGATCATCTTGGATCTCTTGCACTATCTCCTGGCAGGACAGGACGCGCCGCCAGGCGGCCGCCAGCTCGATGGCCAGCGGCATACCTTCCACCCTTTGGACGATGCGCGTCACGGCGGCGCGGTTGGCGTCGCTGAGACAAAAGTCCGGACAGGCGCGGCGGGCGCTGACGACAAACAAGGTCACCGCGTCCGAGGGCGCGCCGGCGTCGTCGGCTTCCCCGCAGGGGGTGCCCAGCCCGCCCACGGGAAAGGGGCATTCGCCGTGCACGTTGAGTCGCTGGCGCGAGGTCACCAGCGCCTTGACCTCGGGTGCGCCTTGCAAAAGCGCGCTCACCTGGCAGGCGGCCGGCAGCAGGTGCTCGAAATTGTCAAACAACAGTAGCAGCTCCCGCTGGCGCAGATAGCTGCGCAGTTGGGGCCAGGGGTCGCGCGCGCCATAAAACTCGAAATTCAGAGCCTGGGCCAACGCGACGGCCAACGCGTCCGGCGAGTCGACCCCGGACAGGGGCACAAAATACACGCCGTCGCGAAAAGCGCTCACCTGCGCCGTGGCGACCTGCAGCATCAGGCGCGTCTTGCCGATGCCGCCGGGGCCGACCAGGGTGATCAACCGGCGCTCAGGGTGGTTGATCTGCCCAGTCAGCGCGGCCAGCTCGGCCTGGCGTCCCACAAAAGGCGTGAGCGGCGCCGGCAGGTTGTGCGGAGGCGGCGCGGCGGGCTGCAGCCTGTCGGCGCGGATCTGTGCGTACAGCGCCTGGGTCTCGCCGGCCGGCGCCACGTTCAGCTCTTCCGCCAGGACGCGGCAGGCGCTCTCGTATTGCGCCAGCGCCGCGCCGCGCTGGCCGCTCAGCGCCAGCGCGCGCATCAGTTGCCGCTGGGCCTTTTCGCGCCACGGCTCCAGCGCCAGTTGGCGGCGCGCGTACGCCTGGGCCTGCGCATAGGCGCCGCACGCCTCGTGGCTGTCCGCCAGTTGGGAGAACACCTCTAGCGCCTGGCGGTGCAGGCGTTCGCGTTCAGTCAGGAGCCACTCTTCAAAGGGCAGGCTGTCCAGGTAAAAACCGGACAACAGGTCGCCCCGGTACAGCGCGGCGGCCTCTTCCAGCCGCGCCATACAAGGTTGGCAGACCGCCAGGCGGCGGTGGGGATGGATGCGCGTGGCGGCGATCGCTTTGCAAAAGGCGCTCACGTCTAGCCAATAGTCACTGTCGGCGTTGAACTGCAGGGTCTGGCGCGTGACGTGCAGGAAATCATGGCCGCCAGCGGCGGCACAGTCGCCGATGGCGCGGCGCAACCGGCTCAGCGCCTGGCGCAGGGCGTGCAGCGCCTCGGCGCGCGCGGCCTCGGGCCACAGCAGGTCGGCTAGCGCCTCGCGGCGGAAAGGGGTGCCGGCGTGCAGCGCCAGGTAGGCCAGCAGTGCGCGGGCGGTGTCAGCCTTGAACTCGGTGACCGTGCTTTCCCCCCGCGTCACTTGAAAGAGCCCCAGCAGCGCGATGTGGAGTTGGGTTCTGCTCATGACGTTCCCGTGACGTTTCTGTGACGATATTGCGCTATGATGGGCACATTATAACGCACATTAGGCGACATGGGTAACGGTCGCGACAAGGAGGAGCATCGTGAGCATACGTTCAAGGTTTATCGGAGTAGGGGTTCTTGTGTTATTGTTGGTGGGTGGGTTGTGTACATCGTTGCGCATTGCGCGCGCCGACGTCCAGGGTGAGGCCGACGCCCAGGCCGAGTCGGTTATGGCCGCGCCGCGACCGGCGACGGCCATGTCGGTCACGCTGGGGTTGACCCTGGCCGACATGGACCTGGCGCTGGGGGCCGAGCAGACCCTGGACCTGTGGACGAGCACGGTCTATACCGGCGACCTGGGGACGCTGGTCTATACGGCGACGACGGCGCCCGGTGACTATTTTAGCGCCACGGTCACGGGCACCCACTATTTGAAACTGGCCTCGACCTCGGCGGTCACCGGGGGCGATTTCCCGGTGGACGTCACGGTCAGCGACGGCGTGCTGTCAGACACGGACCGCTTTACGGTCTCGATCGCGTCCGCCCCGGCGGTGACATTGACGCTCGACGTGCCCGACGTGCCCCTCGAGAACGATGGCGCCCACAAGGTCCTGGACTTTTGGGATTACACGACCTATGAGGGTGAGTGGGCCACGCTCTCGTACACGGTGGTGCAAGTGAGTTGGGGCAGTTACCTGGCCTTTGAGATCGTCGACGGCCATTACTTTAGCATGACCTCGGACACCACTCTAGAAAAGACGGTCAAGTTTGCCATCGCGGCCACCGATGGCGCGATGACCGCGACTGACATGTTTAACGTGTTGATCAGCACGGCCCCGGTTATCGATTTTTACGGTGGGCTAGACCCCATCGATGATCCGGTTTACATGTACGCCGGTCAACGCAACGTGATGTCGCGGCCGCTGGAGGATTTTGCCAGTGACTGGGAGGATTACGGCAACCAACTGAGCTTTGCCATCGTCAATACGCCGCCGGTGAGTGCCCACGTCTCGCTCGTGACCGACGTTTACCGCTATGTCAGCGCCGAGCCGGCGGCCGATTTCCTGGGCTCGTTCCCGGTAGAGGTAGAGGTGCGCGACGGCATGGGGGTGACCGATACCGACACGTTCACCGTCACCGTGTTGCAACAGGTGCTCTTGCCGCTGGCGGTGCGCAACTATCCGCTGGTGCCCTACCTGCAGCCCATCGACAACGCGGACGGGGACGGAGATTATACGGTGCGCTGGGAGTTGCCGGGCGGCGTGACGGCCTCGCGTTACGAGACCGAGTTCTCGTTCAACGACCCGACCTTTATCGACGGCGACATTGCGACCATATACAAAGAATACCGGCACGGGTACTTTACCTGGCCGGGGACGCACTATTGGCGCGTGCGGGTGATGTTCTATGACGAGGGAGATTGGGTGCCCGGGCCGTGGAGCAACGTGCAGAGCACCCACGTGGGCCAGTTCGCTTACCTGGTCATCGACAACACGGACTCGTACGCTTTTGACCTCGTCACGCGCATCACGGGCAACGGGATCGATGACACGGTGACGCGCGCGCCACAGGATTATGCGTACTGGCGCAGCGTGCCGGTAGGCCGCTACACGCTCCAGTTGACCAGCGACTATATCTGGCTGTGCCCTGGCAGTGGCGGCAACACGCGCAACGAGCAGATCACGCTGGGGAACACGATCAGCGGGGGCGCCTGGTACATCATTGGCGCCTGCAATACCAAAGGCCCGTATCTGACGCCCTAGCGCGGCGCGTTTGTGAATAGGTTTCACGCCTGAGCAGGGGCAGACAGGGCTCGGGGCGTTACAAAAGGATGACCTCCCGCCGGTTGGTTGGCGGGAGGTCACCGTGTTGGGGTGCAACCCGTCATTCCGAGCATCCCATAGTGTCCATGCCACGATAATGAACTGCACTCTCCCCCAGCTCCCAGCCGGTCCGTACCACAGGCAGGCTACGCACCGACCGGCGGCCGGCGCCGCGCAGACCTTTCACTGTCCTGACCAGTTCATTACTCACTGAACAGCGCCGTGGCGCTATGGATCACTCGAAATGACGTCGCGTGCAAAAGTATTATGAACGCGTCACGTCCCGTACCGCACGCCGCCGCTGCGCTTTTTCACACCGTCGACGCGCTGGGGGCGCGCCTGTAGCGCGGCCGGGTCCTGCTTGTACGCGCGCTCAATCTCCTCGCTATAGCCGCACGTGACGTGAGGATAGTGGCGCGCCATCAACGCGACCAGCCGCTCGGCCTCGGCGTCCGAGAGCCAGACCAGGGCGCGGCGGCCGTCCAGCAGATGGAAATAGACGTGGATAAAGCGGGCCACCGTGGTGCCCTTGTCGCCCGCGCGGCGCTGCACCTTGCCCGTGCTGATCTCCTTGTACACCCACACGATTTGTCCCGCGTCGTCCAGCGACGCTAGCACCTGCGTGTCTCGCCGGTGCTTGACCCACTGCTCGACCAGCGCCACGCCCAGCAGGAACGTCATGCCCCCGCCGAAAATCCGCATGATGCTCAAGTCTTCCGCGCCGGCGCCCAGCGCTTCGCGCGCCGCCGGGATGAACGAGGCGCTCAGTGGCAGGATCCCCATGACCAGGCCCACGACGAGGCCGATGTAAAAAAAGCGATTTAGCTTGCTGCTGCCCTTTTTTACCAGCGCCCGGATTTCCCGCACATCTTGATCGCGCTGGCCGCTAGAGCGCTCGTCGGTGTGCAGGTAGCGGCGGACCGTCTGGGCCAGCAACTGCCGGTCCTCATAATAGGTCATAAAACGCGCGAGGTCCCCTTCCAGGTGGCACACGGCGATGGCCTTGGTCAACTCGACATAGTCACCGTCGCCGTCGTCTGGGGCGCGCAGCACGTCGCGCATGATCTCGCGCGTGCGCGGGTCGAGCGTGTCCTGGACCAGGTTGATCAGGTGGCACTTTTGCGCCCACGTCTCCAGCGCCTGGTAGGCCGCTGCCAGCGCGCCCAGGTCTGTGCGGGTGACGTCGTCGCGCGCCGCCTCGATCTGCTCCGGGTCGCCCCGCTTGACGACCTGCAGCAGTCGGTCGATGTGATTGGTGCGGTCCCATGGTTTGGTGGACGGGTTGTCCTTATTCAATTGGGTCATCGTCGTCCTCCTCTGAGGGGTTCAGGCCCAGCCGGCGCGCCCATCGTCCCATCCCGCGCCCCATCTGCATGACCTGGGCCATCTGGCGCACGTCCGGGGCCTGTCCCGCGCGCTTGAGCCGGTAATATTGTCGCAGTTCGGGGAGCCGTGAGGTCCAGTTGATCAAGTTGATAGCCACGGCATAACCCAGGTAGGCCGCGTCGTGGGTGCGGAACCACAGCCAGGGTATGATCAGCACCAGATAGCCGCCGCTCACGATCAGGTAACTGTGAAACACAAAACGGCCCAGCAGCGCGCCGGCCAGGTTGGTGGCCAGCAGGCCCAGCCCGTCGATCACCAGCATGCCGCCGATGATGGGCGACTGGCCCCGCCCGCCGCGCAAGCCGTGGTACAGCGGCCACACGTGCCCGGCGGTGACCGTGGCGGCCGCGATCAAAAAGTAGGGCTGCGCCGGGTAGGCCAGCCGCAACGCCAGGGCCGGCAACGCGGCCTTGAGCATATCCAGGAGGCTGGTCAGGCAGCCATACTTGGGGCCGAGCTGCAGCCGCACCGTCGTGGCGCTGACCGCGTCGGAGGTGATCTGGCCGCCCGCGGGCAGGTCGAGGGCGATGCGTTCGACCGCCTCCCCCGGAGCCACCCAATGGATCATCCGGCGCGCAAAAGAGAGCGACCCCAGCAGGTATCCCCCCAGCGCGGCCGATAAGGCGATCCACAGGTTCACGACGCGGGCGCCAGCCGGGCCAGCAGCGCGGCCCACGCGTCGCTGGGGTGCAGGCTGGACAGGTCGGGGTCCGTTTGCAGGCGTCCCACGTCGTCCCAGCCGGCGTCTATGGCCTGATCAAGATAGCGGAACGCGCGCTCGGGGGACCCGGCCCGCGCCCACAAGCGCGCGGCAAAATAGTGATAGAATTTGTTGGGCGGCGCCTGCACCTGGAAAGCCTGTTCGGCCCGTTCCGCGGCGCGCCGGAAATCGCCATAACCGTAAAAATGTTCGGCCTGCAGGATCAGATGATCAAAGGGCGTGAACCCAAAGCGCTGCACCGTGTAGGTCTTGACGTGTTGGAACCCTACCTTTTCGGCCACGCCGATGGAAGCGGCATTGTTGTCCCAGCAGTGCCATGCAGGCGTGATATTGTGCGCCAGGCAATGCTCCACGCCGGCGGCGGTGACCCGCGTCGAGAACCCCCGGCGCCGGTAAGCGGCAACCGTCTCGGTCCCGAATTCAAAGCGGTTCCCGCTGCTAAAGACCGCCAGGCACCAGCTCGCGATGGCCTGCCCCTGGATCAGGCAAAACCCCAGCCCGCGCGCGAGGAAATCCTCGGTGCTGGGCCAAAAGGACGTGATCCAGTTGACGACCTGGATCCGGTTTTCCAGGCGCTCGTCAGCCAGCAGGTCCCGGTCCACCCGTGCCATGCGCGCGCCGGGCGGCAACTGGGCGCGCCAGTCGATTGCTAGCCGGCCCAGCTTGTACAGCCGGCGCCGCGCCTCAAAGGGCGCAAAGCCCTGCAGGACGACGTCCAGTTTTCGCTCCCAGGCCTCGTGGGCCGTGTACAGGATAAAGTCGCCCAGGTGGCGCGCCGCGGCGTCCGGGATCAGTTGGGCCGTCACCAGCTCGTTCAGGGCGGCGTTAAAGCCATGGTTGTCCGCCCGCCCGGCCAGGAACAGCGTGTTCATCTGGTCCCAGATCAGGGCGCAGCGGGGGGCGGCGGGATCGTCCACGTAAACCTGCCCGCGCGTGTTGCCGTCCAAAATCGCGTCGATTTCCAGGTTAAAGGCCAGGCTGTGGTACAGTGGGCGCACCCGGTCGTAAGCATGGTCTAGTTGGTGGATCATCCTGCTCCTTACCCCCCATCTTCAAAGGCCGGGCTGGTGACGATCAATTCTCATCGACAGACGAGTGCGACATGGGGCTCGCATCCTCTTGACCACAAAGGCAAAGGGTACGGAGAAAAGCCTCATTCCTTTCTCCGTGTTCTCTGTGCCTCTGTGGCAACCCTTTTTACTTTTTGGCCTTGATTGCCACGCGCAGGGTCGGATGGCGCAGGGGGTCTGGAAATTCGGTGGTCAATTTGGCCACGTGGTCCTTGAGTTGTGTGCGCATAAAGGCCTGGGCCTTGATATCGGTGCTAAAGTTGGTGATCAGGAAATCGAAAATGGCGTTGGTCTCGGCGCTTTCCAGTTCATTCGCCAGTTGGTAGGCGTCTTCCAGGGTCTCGATCTCGGCCAGCGCGTCTTCCACCGAGAAGGCCAGCGCCTGGCGCACTTGACTCAGTATGCGGGGATGGGCCGGTGCGGCGAGCTGTTCCGCCGTTTGCTCTTCCTGCAGGCGCTCGATACACTGCGCGTGGCTGTCCTCTTGGGCAGCATAGGCCGCCCAAAAGTCGGCCGCGGCCGGGTGGTGGGCGAACTGGGCCTGGAACCCACGGTACAGCGTTTCGGCGGCCCGCTCGGCCGCGATGGACATCTGGAACAGTTCACGCATCGTCGTTTGGTCTGGCATAGTGTTCACTCCTTGTTTGCGGTTGCCATTTTACCGTAATTTGCGCGGTTAATCAACCGGCGCGCGGCGGAGGCTGTTTTTATTTGCGCGCGGGGAACGAGATCTGGCTGCCCAGCTTGCCCAGGAGGCCCACCAGCGCGGACATTATCAGCGCCAACCCGAGCAAGAGCCATGCCGCCCCTTCCCGTCCGGCCACAGCGCCACGCTGGCCCGTCCAGATGACAAGGGTGATGACCTGCAGCGGGAACAAGAGCAGCGAGGCGCTGAGCTTGCCCTTAAAGGTCGGCGTCAGCCGGTGACCATAGTTGAACCACCAACTGCTGGCGCCGGTCAGGATGGTAAACGGCGCGGTCACCGTGCCCGCCAGCAGGACATAGTAGGCGCTGGTCTCCAGCGCCGTGTTCCCCGTCAGCAGGCTCAGGCCTAGAAAGGCGGTCGCGACCAGGGTCAGCGCGACGGGAAAGTGCACCGTGACCGGGTGGGGGTGCTGGTCAAAGTACAGGTCGAGCCACGGGTGCGTGTCGGATGTCTCTGCCGCGGCCGGCTCTATTTGGCCCACGCGCGGCACGCGTCCCAAGACGCTTTCGTCGTGGGGCGCGGCGGCAAAGGCGTCGCTCAGGTCCTGCCCGGCCTGGTGGCGGCGCACGTGCCGGCCCCCGCGCCACAGCTTGCTGTCGGACACGTCATAGACCTGGCCGCGATAGGCGACATAGGCCGGGCGCCCGTCCTGCCCGTCATAGTCCTGGAGCGATTGCGACGTAAAGGGTTCGTCTGGCATGATATTTCCTCAAATCGGCGCCGTTGGTTACGATAGGATTTCGACCTTGCGGCTGTCAATGTCGTAACAGGCCGCGACGACTTGCAGCTCACCGGCGTCTACCAATTCCGACAAGACGGGGGCGGCGGACGCGATCTGTGCGGCCATTGCCAAGGCGTGGGCCTTGACCGCGAGCGTCACGGGGTCGCCGGGCTGGCCGTGCGTCTGGTCGATGGCCGGTTGAATGAGGCTGGCCATGCCGGGCAAGTGACCCTCCAACTCACCTCCGGCGAGGGTAGCACTGACGGCGCCGCATTTGGTGTGCCCCAGGACCATCATCAAAGGGGTGTGCAGGTGCGCCGCTGCATACTCGATGCTGGCCAGGACCATGTCATCTATCAAGTTGCCCGCCACGCGGATGACAAACAGGTCGCCCAGCCCTTGGTCAAAAATGATCTCCGGGGGGACGCGCGAGTCGGCGCAGCCCAGGATGATGGCAAAGGGCAGTTGTGCGTCACTCAGCGCGGCACAATGTTCGGGGGTCTGGTGGGGATGGGCTAGTTTCGCGTCCACGTACCTTTGGTTGCCTTGGATGAGCATAGAGAGCGCATCGGCGCTGGTGGGCAGGTTTGCTTTCAAGGTGTTCATTTTTTTCCTCCTCTAGAGTGACTGTATCGTGTCATTGTAAAGCTTTTTTCGCAAATTTTCAAACCGGTAGCGCGCGAACAGTTGGAGCGTCTCTTTCTCCGTGAGCGGTTGGCGCGCGATTTCCTCCCCATAGTGCCGGGACCACTTGATAAAGCCGGCGCCGGGCGCATAATACACGCCCCACTGCTCTTCCTGGAAGCGGGTGTAAAAGCGTTTCCCGGCTTTGATCTGGGCCACGAGCT
>CAZSJU010000040.1:11353-16966 GCA_964607235.1 uncultured Anaerolineae bacterium
TCTTCCTGGAAGCGGGTGTAAAAGCGTTTCCCGGCTTTGATCTGGGCCACGAGCTGTGCGGCTTGTTCATGCTTCACGTGGCGGCCTCTGCCCGGAAGCGCCGGTACAGCCGGCGCGCGTGGGTAAAGCGGATCGCGATAGTATTCTCGCGGGGTGACGTCCAGGAGCGCCAAGTATGCGATGCCATCTTGCTAGTTTCGCCGCTTGATGAACAGCTTGCGCGCCTCATCGGCGATAAAGATACTGCTCGAGACCAGCACGATCAGCCCCCAATCTTGCCAGTTCAGCGGCACCGTGCCGAGCGCCACCTGCATAAAAGACACGTGCTCGGCGAACACCTGTAACAAGATCGACAAGGCGATTGCGCCGAGCAGATAGCGATTTTTGAAAAATCCCAACTCGAAAGCGGATTTGGTGCGCGAGCGACAGTTGATGGCGTTAAAGACTTGGAACATAGCCAGAGTGGTAAAGGCCAACGTCTGCGCACGAGGCAGGCTGCTGTTGCGGTTGGCGCGGGTGAACATCCATATAGTGCCTGCTGCCATGAACAGCGCCACATAGAGGATATTGAGCATGATTTCCTGGTTGATGATGCTTGCGTTGGGTTTGCGCGGCGGATCATTCATCACGTCGCCCTCTTTGGGCTCCATGGCCAGCGCAATGTCAAGCACGCCGTCGGTGACCAGATTGACCCACAGTATCTGCACCGGGGTGACGATCAGATCGGTGCCCGGCAGAAAGGCAAGCGCGCTCAACAGGGTCAGGTCTTCGCCAATGTTGGTAGCCAGCAGGTACTTGACCACTTTGCGCACGTTTTGGAAAATCACACGCCCTTGTTCGATCGCGTTGACGATGCTGCTGAAATTATCGTCGGTCAATACCATATCGGCTGTTTCTTTGGTTACATCGGTACCGGTGATGCCCATGGCCACGCCGATTGCGGCCGCTTGCAAGGCCGGGGCGTCGTTCACGCCGTCGCCGGTCATGGCCACCACGTGACCCTGCCGGCTCAGCGATTCGACGATGCGGTGTTTGTGCTCTGGAGAGACGCGGGCAAAGACCGCCGCTTGCTCGATCACCGCGTCCAGTTCCTCGTCGCTCATGTGCTCCACTTGAGGACCGGTGAATACCTTGCTGTCGTCATCCAGGATGCCCACCTCACGCGCGATTGCTTCGCCCGTCAATCGGTGGTCGCCGGTCGCCATGATGACGCGGACACCGGCGCGCTTGCAGCGCGCCACTGCTTCGGGCACCTCGGGGCGTGGGGGGTCGATCATCCCCACCAGGCCGGCAAAGACCATTTCCACGTCGTGCCCGTATTCGAGATCCTCCTTGATTTTTTCCACCTCGTCCGGTGCAATGACACGGTAGGCCAACCCCAGCACCCGCAGCGCTTCGCTCGCCATGCGGTGGTTCTCTGCCTCAATGTGCTCGTGATCCTCGGTCTCTAGCGCTCGCGCTGCGCCATTCTCGCGGATTTGTGGGCAGAACGCTAGCACCGTCTCTGGCGCGCCCTTGACCAGCACCCACACTTTATCCTCGGCTGTCCTGTGAAACGTCGCCATAAACTTGGACTTGGAGCTAAAGGGGATTTCGTCGATGCGATGAAAGCCTTCCTCCAGCTTTTCCCTGTGCCAATTGGCTTTGGCCGCCGCCACCACGAACGCGCCCTCTGTGGGATCACCGCGAATCTCCCAATCATAGCCGTTGTGATAATGCTTTACCAGGCGGGCGTCGTTACACAGCGCGCCGGTTTGTAAGGCCATGCGGACGTCAGGGTCAGCGGTGGGATCAAAGCGTTGGCCGTCCTGTTCAAAGTGTCCCTGCGGCACAAAGCCGACGCCGGTCACGTGGATTGTCTTGCCGCCCGCCAGCACTTGCTGTACCGTCATCTGGTTGCTGGTGAGCGTGCCGGTCTTGTCGGTACAGATCACCGTGGCTGCGCCCAATGTATCTACCGCCGGCAGCCGGCGGATGATGGCGTTGCGTTTGGCCATACGGTTGACACCCACCGCCAGGGTGATGCTCATCACCGCCGGCAGCCCCTCAGGGATGGAAGAGACCGCCGAGGCCAGCGCAAACATAAAGATGTTCTGTAAAACCAACCCGCGCAGCAGTCCCAAAATCAAAGTGAGCACGGCGACGCCCAGCGCCAAGAGGCCCAGCTTTTTGCTCAGATCGAGGGTCTGTTTTTGCAGGGGCGATTCGGCCTTTTCTGTCTCCTGGATCAGCGTGGCGATCTCGCCCATCTGCGTCTGCGCGCCGGTAGCAAAGATTACGGCCTTGCCGCGTCCTTGGGTGACGATGGTGCTGCCGAAGGTCAGATTGGTGCGCTCGGCCACGGGGATGTCTGCCGGCAGCGGATCGACGGTTTTGCGCACCGAGAGCGACTCGCCGGTGAGCATCGACTCGTCAATTTCCAGGTTGATCGCTTCGATGATCCGCGCGTCGGCCGGCACTTTGGCGCCGGCGTCGAGCAAAATGACGTCGCCAGGCACAATGGCGGTGGCAGACACGCGCTCCTCGATACAGTCGCCCACCTCCGGACACTCGCGCAATACCTCGGCCTCCGGCGCAGCCTGCGATTTGAGCGCCTCCAACGCCGCTTCGGCCTTGTATTCCTGGAAAAAGCCGATCAGCGTGTTGAATAGGATGACCACAGCGATTACGATCGCGTCGATCGTTTTGCCGGCCACGATTGAGATCAGCGCAGCCCCGGCCAGCACCCCGACCAGTGGATTCTTGATCTGGGCCAACAGCAGGGCCAGCGCGCTGATTTTTTCCTCGACCTGGATTTCGTTAGGGCCATACCGGGCCAGTCGTTCTTGCACCTCTGTGTGCGAAAGCCCGCGTTTGCTTGTTTCCAGGTGCTGTAAAGCCTCTGACACACTCAGCGTGTGAAATGGGTCATGGCTCATACGCAACTCCTTATTTTCTCTTGATTAACTGCAAGATGCCTGCTCAGACAGAGCCTCTCCGTCTGAGCAGGCGCTAAAATGTATACCTTGATCTCTCGCTACTCGCGGTGCGCCTGGCGGGCGCTCTCTGCCAGGGGCTGCACCAGGTTGATGAACTCGGTAGGGATCACAAACTTGGTCGCGGCGCCCTCGCCCAGTGCCTTGAGCGCTTCCATGTATTGCAACGTCATTGTCTTGCTGTCTACCCCTTGAGCTATCTTGTGGATTTCGTTGAGTGCCAGCGAAAAGCCCTCGGCGCGCAGAATGGCGGCTTGCCGGTCGCCCTCAGCCTTGAGAATGATTGACTGCCGTTCGCCCTCGGCTACGGCCACAGCCGCCTCGCGCTTGCCATTGGCCTCGGCGACCATGGCGCGGCGATTGCGCTCGGCAGCCATCTGGCGCGTCATGGCCTCTTCGATGGCCTGGGGTGGGACGACCTCGCGGATCTCGACCGCCATCACCCGGATGCCCCAGCGGTCGGTGACGTCGTCCAGTTTCTCGTGCAGGATGCGGTTAATATCGTCCCGCTTGGAGAGCACGTCGTCTAGGTCCATCGCGCCCACTACCGCCCGCAACGTGGTGATGGCCAGGCCGCGCGCCGCGCCGGTAAAGTCCTCTACTTCTAGCACGCTACGCTCCGGGTCGATCACCTTGTCATAGACCAAAAAGTCGATCGAGACCGAGGCGTTATCGGCCGTGATGCAGGTCTGCGGTGGCACGTCGAAAAAGACCTCGCGCAGGTCCACAGACTTGCTGCGATCTATGAACGGGATTAGAAAGATCAGTCCCGGTCCTCTGGGTCCTACGCAGCGTCCCATGCGAAAGATGACCAACCGGCGGTATTCCGGCACGATACGCACAGACTTGGACAGGATGACCAGCCCAAGCAGCAACAAGAGTCCAATGATGTATAGGTCCATTTTTATAGCTCCTCAATCACTTGTGGCAGACCTTCAGGGTCTGCTTCTATTGGTGTGACCTGCAAGCGCACGCCGGCGATGCCGGTCACACGCACGACGTCGCCGGCGCGGATTTCCCCCGCTACGGCCACTGCACTCCAATCTTCCAATCCCACGTGCACCTGCCCGCCTGGCGCCAAATCGGTTAGCGCGACGCCCTGTTGTCCGATCAGCCGCTGCGCGCCTGCCTGGGGCGGCAGGCGGGTGGCGAGCAGGATGGCGCGCAGCACCAGGAAAACGAATCCGATAATGCTGATGGTCATCGCAGCGATCAACCAGGGATTGACCCGCACGGTCGGCGTTGCCGGTGAGGTGGGTGCAAAGGGCACAAAGAGCAGCAGTGAACCCAGGACAAATGGCACCAGCCCGGCGATAGAGACGATGGCCTCGGTGTCGGTGAGCAGACCGACGGCGAAAAAGATGACAGAAAGGGCCAACAGCGCGATGCTGGCCCAGTTCACGGGCAGGCTGCCCAGCGCCACAAAGGCGACAATATAGGCGACGATGGCGCCCATGCCCGCCACGCTCAGGCCCGGGTCCGCCAACTCGGTCAGCAGCAACAAGGTCCCCAGTGAGAGCAGCAGGTAGGCGATGTTTGGCTCGGTGATGATGTGAAAGAACCGCTCACTGAGGTTCATCGGCTGCGCCTGCACGGACGCCCCGCTCGTGCGCAGCGTTGTCCCGGCGACCTCTCGTCCGTCTAACTGGCGCAGCAGGTCGTCCAGGTTCTCGGCCTGCAGGTCAATCACGCCCAGTTCCAGCGCCTCGGCGGCAGTGACAGAGAGGTTCTTTCGCACGGCTTGCTCGGCCCACTCGGCGTTGCGCCCGCGTGTCGTGGCCACGCTGCGCACCAACGCGGCCGCGTCGCTGGTTGCTTTTTGCTCCATCAGGTCACTGATGTCGGCGCCCAGCGACACAGGATGGGCCGCGCCCACGTGGGTGGCCGGGGCCATTGCTGCCACGTCCGCCGCCAGCAGCACAAACATCCCTGCCGAGGTGGCGCGTGCCCCTCTCGGCGTGACATATACCACCGTGGGCATAGGCGCTTCGAGCAGCGCCTGCACCATCTCGCGCATCGCCGACTCTAGTCCGCCAGGTGTGTCGAGGGTGACGATCACCACCTGCGCGCCGCGCTGTTCCGCCAGTTGCAGGCCGCGCTCGAGATAGCGCGCCGAGAACGGGTTGATCACGCCATCGATCTGGAGTGTCACCACCGGCCCGCTATCCGCCTGAACCGCCGTAGACAGGCTGCTCAGCAGCAGCAGCGCCAACAGAATCGTCATTGTGCATTTTTTCATTGCTTGTCTCCTTTGTCCACGCATAGACATGAAGCGTCGTCACTCGACGCTCGGCGTTCCCAGGACGAGCATTATTAGCACATGGCGGCGTCCAGCGACGCGCCACCCGGCACGCTGCCCGACGCGACGGCGTAAACTGTGTCTTGGCATTTTGATGCCGCTGCTCAGGGGACAAATGTCACTATTGGTTTTGTCCCTTGGTGAACGGTTGCATCTTGATTATATACGTGTGGCGACGGTTGGGCAAGTATCATCCGCGTTTTCACATCTAGGGGAAAAAGCACGATCCCGGCTCATAGATGGGGCACGCCGCCTCAGCAGTTTACCCCACAAATCTGGGTCTATTTACGCCAGTCGCCCAAAGGCGCGCAGGCGGGTCAGGGTTTCGAGGGTCAGGTG
>CAZSJU010000041.1:0-2576 GCA_964607235.1 uncultured Anaerolineae bacterium
TGTATTTATGGATGACGCTGCACGTGAGGGGCATGATGCTCAGGCGCCTCACGACAACGCCAGTTGTGGTTAACGCGGCGCTTGCCACCGGCAAAGCCCCCGCAAATCGTGTCATCATTTTAACATCCTTTGTAGATAGGGGCAATTCGGTAGAGATGGGGGATTGGGTATGCGTATCACTCGTGTTCTTGGCGTGATTTCGTGCCTTGGGTGTTCAATTGTGGTATAATGTCGGACTGTGTCCCGATATTGGGGGAGGCAGTAGAGGCATATGTTAGCGGATTTTCGTGTCCGGCAGCGGGATTATTTGCTCAAGATCAGCCGTGCTATCACGGCACAACTGGACCTGGCAGCGCTGTTAAAGCTGATCTTGCACTCAACGGTTGAGATGGTCTCGGGCCAGGCCGGATTGATCGCGCTGCGCCAGGAGGGCGGAGGCTTTGCGGTGCAAGCCAGCCTGGGGCTGCCCGAAGCAATCCTAGAGATGTTGAGCCCGTTATGGGTTGATCTGTCCGAGCAGGACGAGGTGTCTTGGCACGCCGGGGACCTGGATCGGCGGTTGGCGTTGGCTTCGGCGGCATCAGGGGTGGCGCTGCGCCAGGTAGTAGCCTTGCCCTTGTCCTTTGGGGAGCAGACGGTCGGCGCGATTTATGTGTTTCGGCGCTGGGGCGGTGGCTTTTCGGCCAACGACCGCAAGATGCTGGCCAGTTTTGCCGATCAGGCTGCCATCGCTGTGCATAATGCCCAGCTCTATGACCAGGTTAGCCGCGAGAAGCGCCGTCTGGATGCCATCATTGAGTATAGCGCCGACGGCGTGATGATCCTGGACGTGGCGCATCGCATCCAGGTATTCAACCGCGCGCTGGCGGCGTTGACCGGTTGGCGCGCAGCCGAGGCGTTGGGGCGCGACCACGACGAGGTGATCCACTGGGCGCGCATCGACAGCGGCGCCGACCTGGCCGAAGCCGAAGCCGGGGGCTGGCCGTTGACTTACCGCGTGGTGCAGCCGCACGACCAAGATCTGAGTGCCCTGTACGTCGAGGGCGACCTGAAGCGGCGCGGCGGGGGCAGTGTGAGTGTGTCCATCACTTATGCGCCATTGTTGGACCGCAAAGGGCGGCTGGTTAACATTATTGCCAACGTGCGTGACATTACGCGCTTTCGCGAGGCTGAAGGCTTAAAGTCAACGTTTATCTCGGTCATCTCGCATGAACTCAAGACGCCGGTGTCACTCATCAAGGGCTATGCCGGGACCTTGCGGCGTGAGGACGCTTGCTGGGACGAGAAAACGCTGCGCGATAGCCTGGCGGTGATTGAGGAAGAGAGCGACCGGCTGAACGTGTTGATTGACAACTTGTTGGACGCCTCGCGCTTGCAGGCGGGTGCGTTGCCGTTGAACCTGCACGAGTTGGCGCTGGACGAGTTGGCGCAACGCATGGTGGAAAAATTTCGCACCCAGACGGATGATCACGAGGTGGTGGTCGAGTTTCCACCCGATTTCCCGATGGTACGAGGGGATGAAGTTCGACTGGAGCAGGTGGTGAGCAATCTGTTGACCAATGCCATCAAATATTCGCCCCAGGGCGGGACGATCCGCGTCAGCGGGCGGGTCTTGCCCGAGCAGGTGGTGGTTACGGTCAGCGACGAGGGCATTGGTATCGCGCCCGTGGAGCAAAAACGTATCTTTGATGCCTTTTACCGGGTTGACGACGCGTCGACCCGCCGCACGCAGGGTACCGGGTTGGGATTGTACCTGGTCAAGGCGGTGGTCGAATCGCACGGTGGACAGATTTGGGTCGAGAGTGAACCGGGTCAGGGCACAGCATTTAGCTTTAGCTTGCCGCGGGGGTGAGTGATTTGATGGGTCGTTCCGTGCCGCTAGGATGCGCATTTGGGAGCGACGTTTGACGCAACACGTTTAATTTTTTATGAGGAAAGGATATAAAATTCATGGCAACACAGGCAGTCACCCAAGTGACCTGTCCCAATTGTAACCATACGTTTACGGCACCTTTGGCGCAGATTATCGATGCGCAAAAGGACCCGGAAGCCAAGATGCGGCTGCTCGCGGGTCAGTTGAACGCGATTATGTGCCCGCATTGTGGCTTTCAGGGGCTGCTCAACACGCCCTTTGTGTACCACGATCCCGATTTAGAGTTGGCCCTTGTTTACACGCCTATGGACATGGGCGGGACCAACTTGGATCAGCAAAAGTTGGTCGGTAATCTGACCAACCGTTTGCTGACCAGCTTGCCGCCTGAGGAACGCAAGGGTTATCTGTTGCAACCCCAGATGTTTTTGACGCAAAAGAGCCTGGTCGATGCCATCCTGGAAAATGATGAGGAGACGCGCGAGCTGGTGGAAGCGCAGGAGCGCAGGGCGGAACTGGTGGAGCAGTTGCGCCAGATCGCGCCGGATGATCGGCTGGCACTGGCTGGATTTGTGGGTCAGAACGACAAAGAATTGGACGAGATGTTTTTTCAACTCTTGGGCCTGATGCAGAGTATGCTCAATAGCCAAGGGCAGTCGGCAGATTATGAGCGGTTGGCCCAGCATCAGGAATATTTGATGCTGCA
>CAZSJU010000041.1:2676-11956 GCA_964607235.1 uncultured Anaerolineae bacterium
CCGGCTTCGATGTCTTCGGGCCACACGGCGTTGACGATCTCGTCGCGACTGACGACCCGCCCGTCGGCGTCGAGCAGCACTTCTAGCAGGCGGTATTGGGCTGGTGAGAGAGGTGGTTCTAGCTCTTGACCCCGCACCCACACTCGCCGGGTGCCCTTGTCGACGCGCACGGGGCTGCCGGTCACGCCCTCAAAGCTGAGGGGCACGGTGGCTTCGGCCCCGACGAAGGAGAGCTTGACGCACAGCGCAATCTGGACCTCGTCGCCATCTTGGAGCAGATAAGGTTGGTTGACTTCTTGGCCGTTGACATAGGTCCCATTTTTGCTGCCCAGATCGATCAAGAGGTATCCCCGGTTGCGGCGCTCCACCTGGGCGTGGTGGCGCGAGATCTGGCGTTCGGGAATGACAATATCACAGTCAGCGCCGCGGCCAATGATGATGGTGTCTTGGTCCAGAATCCAGCTCTGGCCGGACATTTCCCCCTCTTTGATGACAAACATGGGCATGTCTTGTACTGTCATCGATCCTCCCTAAAAGACTTGTTGATAAGCGACTATTCGTTTGCACCTTTTTAAACTAGTGGACATTTGGTTGCACCTTGATACGCTTGACAATAATTTTGTTCTCGATTACCCTATGGACTGTGCCTTTTTGAGTCAAGTGACGCACCAGCAATTCCAAATTTGTCATTGCAAGGGGCGTTTTTTGGCGACAAAGCAATCTCCAAGCGACGGTAGTCAATATAGTGTAGGGAAAAGCCGGTTTTTGGTCTAGCCCCTGATTTAAAGGTTAACGTGTGCTAAAATTATTAGAACCAGGTATTTTACTGCGAAAGCGTTATCGCATCCTGGCCCCGGTGGGCCAGGGCGGGATGGGCGCTGTCTATCGGGCCGAAGATATGCGCCTGGAAGGCCGGATGTGCGCTATCAAAGAGGTGCGTCCAGACTTGGGCGTTGACGACTCTTCGCTGCAGCAGGCCCAGGAGCAGTTTCACCGTGAGGCCAGTGTGTTGGCGAGGCTTGACCACCCCAACTTGCCCAAAGTCTCGGACTATTTCACTCAGGGAAACCGCGAATACCTGGTGATGGATTTTGTGTCCGGGCGCGACCTGCGAGAAATCTTGAGAGAAGCCGAGGCGGAGGACCGCATGCTCGATGAGCGATGCGTACTGCGTTGGGCCGATCAACTGTGCGACGCGCTTGATTACTTGCATTCTCAGGACCCGCCAATTCTCCATCGCGACATCAAGCCTTCTAACATCAAACTGACCCCCGGAGGATTGATAAAGTTGGTTGATTTTGGTTTGGTCAAGTTGATGGCTTCGGACGAAAGCCGCACGATTACAGTTTTGCAAGGCCGGGGGACAGCGGCTTATACCCCCTTGGAACAGTATGGTGGCGACACCGGGCACACGGATGTCCGATCTGACATTTATTCCTTGGGCGCCACCCTCTATCATTTGTTAACGCGTCAAGCCCCTCTTGATGCCAAGCAACGCTTCCTGCAACCGTCTGCGCTTCACGCGCCTCGGGCGCTCAATCCTAAAATCTCTCCACCCGTAGAGCGCGCCATACTGGCGGCCATCTCGATGCACCCGGACGGACGACCGGTGAGCGTGCGCGACCTGGTGCGTATGTTAATGAGCACCTCTCCTCTGCCAGAGCCTTTTGGCGCCATGATGCCCACAGAGGGCGAGTGGCGTTATGCGTTGGATCAGAACCGCATCCTGGTTGTCTTGGCCTTGCTGGCTTTGTTCATGGCTATCGTGGTTACCCTTATCGGCCCTGCCGAGTCTAGTACTCTCCCCGCAGTGACCAGCGCGCTCTAGGTCTCGCTCTCCCTGCGTAATTGCTTCCTCAACCGCCCCGACGTGGCATATAGCGCTATTGGCAGCGCCGCGCCGACCACGCCTATGAGCAACGCGCTCCACGCCCCGGCCCGTTTGTTCATCTGCATAGCTTCTAGGGTGCCAATGGCGTACAGTGTATAACTGATCATTCCCAGCAGCCATGTCCACAAGAACAGGCGTAGCCCGACAACTGTCGTGCTGTTTTTGCGCCCTACGGCAAAGCTGATTGCTCCCAAGATTAACGTGGCAATCATCACCAGCACCAGGTCGCGCCCGTCGACGCGCGTCATCGGGGTCTGAGTGATGATCGATGGGACCGGCGTCTGGGTTGGCGTGGGTGTCTCTGTTGGGGTGGGTGTGGGCGTTGATGTGGGTGTGGGCGTTGGTGTGGGCGTCGGCGTCGGCGTCGGTGTCGGTGTCGGTGTGGGCAGCGCCGTCGGTGTGATAAACCAGGGCGAGTCGCCGGGGTTGAGCCGGATTTCCCCAGAGGTATGGGCGTTGACACTGCGGACCGAAATCTTGAGCGGTTCGGCCCGTTCTAGCTGGAATTCGGTCTCGGCGACCCCGTCTTGGGTGCCCTTTTGGATGATGCTGGGCAGTCCCCCTTCGTCAGGGGAATAGGTAAAGATAAACTCGACCGGCGTCCCGTCAGGCACAATGTGGCCGTTGTGGTCCAAAATCACACCGGTGCGCAGCGTCAGGACGTCATTGGTTTGTAGTTCCAATCCCGATGTAGGGGAGGGTGTGCCTTCCAGCGTTTGGGTCATAGTGATGTCGTTGACGGCATGGATGGACAGTGTGAGGATCTGATCCGGGTCGGGCGCGGTCTGTTCCTGCAACAAGTTATAGTTGATGCCCTCAATGCTGACCGGTGACGCACCTACCGGGATAAATTCCCCTTCGCCAAACAGCGCGCGGATGGAGGCCTCGATAAAAGGTTCCACGCGGCTATAGATGCCATAATAAGCATCCAACTTGCTGATCTCGGTGGTGTCCAGATAGTAGGGGCTATTGTAGGCCAGCACGATGATGCGCTTTTGCTGGATCAGGTCGTCGCGTCGATCCAGGAACTGTTTGACGGCATTGAGCGTACTTGGCTCATTGTTGTCGGGGCGTGTGTCGAGCATGGCAAATATGACCAAGTTGGCCTGTTCCAGCGCGCCCGCCACCGGTGAGGGGGGAACCGGCGTTGCGGTTTCTCCTTCGGCAGTGGGCTGAGGCACAGGGATGCTGGGGTTGAGAAACTCTCGGAGCGCTGAAAAGGTAAAGCTCTGTACGTTTTCAGGCGCGATCTCGCCTGTAGCACCCTCACCGGGTCCGTAAAGGCGCAGCAGGGTGTCCGCCAGTGCTTCGGGGGGGATGTAAAAGGCTGTCGGTTGGCAAACTGGGGCCGGACATCGGTCCGGCAACTGGCGGTCGTCGGTAAAAATGACGATTTTGTCATTGCGCGAAGGTCGTTTGACAATAAAATTGACCGACTTGGGCGCGATGAGCGTGATGGCGTCTTTGGCGATTTGAGAGACCTGATCTCTGCCCTGTCCAACGATGTCGCTTACGGCTTCAGGGTCCATCTGCACCGTCTCTAGGCTAAATCTGGGGTACAGTTTGAATTTGAGACGCAGTATGCGCCGCACTGAGGCGTCCACCCGCTCGCGGAAAGGTTGATCTTGTTCATACATATTGCGAAAATGTATGATGGTGTTTTTCATGTTGGCTAACTGGGTTTCCCAGGTGGCGACCCCTTGTAGCCCGTACTCTGACAGATAGAGCACGTCGTTTCCGGCCTGAAAGGCATCCAGGGCAATGCGCTTGCCGTTAAAAGTCTGGAGCGAGGGGTCGAAAAAGCGCTGTACCGCCAGGACGCCCAGCGCGTCACTAAAGATGACGCCGCCCTCCTGGCGCCAGGTGGCCAGTTCGGGCAGGGCCATCACCAGGCCCATCGCCTGGGCGTCAAAACTGATAGGCTTGGTCTGTTCGCGCAGATTGCCGCGAAAGCCACGGTAACTGATGTGCGCCGTCATAAGGGCGTCTGTCTGGGCCAAAGGATCTTTGGGTTGGGTCACGGTCAAAAAGGGCGCCAGCTCGATCTGTTTGAGCTGTTCCAGGGACTTTTGTACGTCCGAGACTTCTTCGTTGGCCTGACGGTCGCTGCCGCCGTGACCGGGAAAATGCTTAGAGACCACCGCCACCTGCCCATGTCTTTCCGAGTCTGGGTCCAGGCGTGCGCCTTCGTGTACGCCCTGGATGTAGGCCTGGCCCATCTTGGCGACCCAAAACGGGTCGCCGCCAAAGGTGCGTGTGCCCAGGTCGCCGCGGGCTGCGGGTCGGGGGTTGTCGAGCACATCCAGCGACGGGCCCAGCAGTACGTTGACGCCTACTGCGGCCAGCTCTTGTCCCACGATGCGTCCCACCGTGCGGGCGTGCTCGGTATTCCATGTCGCGCCGATGGCCATATTGTTGGGCAGGGGGGTAAAGCCGTTAATCAGGTCCGTGTAGGGATAAGCGTCTCCTTCGTGTTCGACGGCGATGAATAACGGGATAAAGAGTTGTGGTTGGGTGAATGCCAGCATGTCAGGTTCGATGCCCAGTGCGACGTCGCGCTGGGCCGCTGCCTGAGTCAATGCTTGCAGTTGGCCCGTCATTATGGCCATGTCGCTTGGCGTGTCGCCCTCATTGATGATGTTGCCGTTAGCTGTGGACAGCACAACACCGCCCACATTATAGTTGATGATCAGGTCGGCGATTTCTGATTCTAGGTCTACCTCATTACCCATAAAGCTGACCAGGAACAACTGTCCGACTTTGTCTTCAGTGGACATGCGTTCCATCAGCGCTTCGACTTGAGCGTCCAGGGGGTCATCGGGCGCTTGGTCTTGGGCCTGGATGGGCTGCAACGGCGTCAGCAGCGACAGCATGAGACTGATGATGACCAGTTTGGCGAGCTTGGGCACTTTATCTCCTGTTTGAGCAAAATATTGCCTTATCCCGTTGATAAGGACAAGGCTTTCGGGCTCGATGCATATATAATGGCACCGTGCATAGTATACCCTTATCGCCTGACAGCGTCAACCGTTCAGCGTACACTTTGCGTAGGATAGTCGTTGATTTCCCGTCGAGTAGGGGAATTGATTTTATGCTAAAGTATTGACAGTAGGGTGCTTCTTTCTCCTCCTTTGCTACGAGAGCTGTGGTTGACACCACGGCTCTCTTGGCTTTTATGGACCGCGCGTCCCGTTCAGGGCCGCTTTTTCGTTTGGAAAGAGCGGGCAGCACTTGCCTCGTGCGCTCATCTCGATACCTGTCTTGCCATTTCTACGGTCTCGGTGTACTATTGTTCATGAACTCGTTTACACTGTTCGCATGATCATGCGGCGCAGCGCTTGGCGTTGGGCCGTAAAGATTGGAATTTGACACCACATAAATATTAGGAGGGCGTAAATATGTCTGCGATTGAAATGCTTTGGGGGCGTGAGGTCTTGGACTCGCGGGGTAACCCAACGGTTGAGGTAGAAGTGTATCTGGAAGATGGCGCGTCTGGACAGGCGATCGTGCCGTCGGGCGCTTCGACCGGCATGCACGAGGCGTTAGAATTGCGTGATGGCGACGCGGCGCGCTTTGGCGGTAAGGGTGTAACCCAGGCGGTCGAGCACATCAACATTGACTTGTTTGAGGCCTTGGTGGGCGAGGAAGCCGCGGACCAACGTGTCATCGATGAACTTATGATCGAATTGGATGGGACCAGCGCCAAGTCGAAATTGGGGGCTAACGCGATGTTGGGCGTATCACTGGCGGTAGCCAAAGCAGCAGCCCAGTCAGTGGGGTTGCCGCTGTACCGCTATATCGGCGGTACGGATGCCCACATTTTACCGGTTCCCATGATGAACATCTTGAACGGCGGCAAGCACGCCGCTGACAGCACCGATTTGCAAGAGTTCATGGTGATGCCGGTCGGCGCGCCTTCGTTCCGCGAAGCGCTGCGTTGGGGGGCCGAGACGTATCACACGCTCAAAAAGGTGCTCAAGGAAAAAGGGTACGGCACCAGCGTTGGGGATGAGGGAGGCTTTGCGCCCAGTCTCGGCTCCAACGCGGAGGCCATCGAGTTGATTTTGCAGGCTATCGAAAAGGCTGGCTATAAGCCCGGTGAGGATATTTGGATCGCCCTGGACCCGGCCGCCAGCGAGATTTTTGAAGATGGCGTCACATATGTGCTCAAAAAAGAAGGGCGCCGGCTCAGCGGCGAGCAGATGGTGGGGTTCTATGAGGACTGGGTGAACAAATATCCCATCATTTCTATTGAAGACGGTCTGGCTGAGGATGATTGGGCCAGTTGGAAGTTGATGATGGAGCGCATGGGCGACAAGATCCAGATTGTCGGTGATGACCTGTTGGTCACCAACGTCCAGCGCGTCAAAAAGGCGATTGATACCAAGGCTTGTAACTCGTTGCTGTGCAAGGTCAATCAAATTGGCACGTTGAGCGAGGCTATCGCTGCCGTGCGTATGGCGCATCGGGCGGGCTGGACGGCCGTCGTTTCCCACCGCTCGGGCGAGACGGAAGACACGACCATCGCTGATCTGGCTGTGGCGTTGAACGCCGGGCAAATCAAGACCGGTGCGCCCTGCCGCAGCGACCGCGTCGCCAAATATAACCAACTGCTGCGCATCGAGGAGGAACTGGGCGAAGCGGCGGTCTATGCCGGTATGAGTGCCTTTGGCCAGTTGGCGCGTTAGCAGGGTGCGTTCCCTGTTTTCTAGTTGACGATTGTGGATACCCACTCGGTGGGTCTGAGGAGTGGGTATCTGTCTGTTTATATTAGCACGCAAGGATGTGTAGGATGATCAAGATCGTGACGGATGCCGAGGCAAATCTGACGCCCGAGTTGATGGAGCGCTATGATATCAAGACGATGCCGCTCTGGATTCATTTTGAGGATGGGGCTTATCAAGAGGGACACAGTATCACGCGTGAGGGGTTCTATGAGCGGTTGATCGATTCTGGCGAGTTTCCCAAGACGTCGCAGGCGTCGGTGGGGCAGTTTCTCGAGTTGTATCGCCCCTTGCTCGAGGCAGGTCATGAGATCCTGTCTATTCACATCGCCAGCGAACTGAGTGGCACGTACCAGTCGGCGGTAGGTGCGGCTCAACAATTGCCGGGGGCTAAAATCAGTGTGTTCGATTCACGTTATGCCGCGACGTTTCAGGCGTTGATGGTCTGGCGTGCTGCCGAGTGGGCCGAGCAAGGTTTGAGCCGTGAGAAAATCGTGGCCCGCTTGCAAGGCATGATTCCGCACCTGCACAACTTTTTCATGGTGGACACGTTAGAGTATTTACGGCGCGGCGGGCGCATCGGTGGCGCGTCGGCGTTGTTGGGTACATTGTTGCAGGTCAAACCAATCTTGACGCTCAAGGATGGCCAGATCGAGGTCTATGATAAAATGCGCACGCGCAAGCGCGCTTTGGCCCGCTTGAAACAGTTGGCGTTGGAAGCCGCAAGTGGCGCTAGAGCGGTGGACTTGGCCGTTTTGCACGTGCGCTGTCCTCAAGTCGCTCATATGCTGGCCGATAAACTGGCAGCCGAGTTGGCGCCTGAACGCATGATGGTAGATTTGATAGGGCCAGGCATTGGGGTTCACGTGGGACCGGGTGCGGTTGGCGTTTGTATCTATGCCGAACCCGGTGACGACGAGGGGTAAAGTCACGCGTAAGCGGCTTGTTGTTGTCGTCTAGGGGGGGGGATGATCAAAATTGTCACAGACACCGAAGCCAAGTTGCCACCCGCACTGATGGAGCGCTATGACATTCACACTGTGCCCCTGTGGGTTTATTTCGGTCAAGAGTCTTACCAAGAAGGCGTAAACATTACCCGCAAAGCATTCTATGAGCGCATGGTGCGCCGCCGCGAGTTCCCCCAGACGTCGCGGGCGTCGGTGGAGCGATTCGTCGCGTTGTATCGCCCTCTGGTTGAAGCGGGTCACGAGATTTTGTCTATTCATATCTCTAGCGGCCTCAGCGGCGTCTATCAGTCGGCGGTGCGCGCCGCCGAGCAGTTTCCTGGCGCCAAGATCAGCGTGGTCGATTCACGCCACGCCACGACAGGGCAGGCGATGATCGTATGGCGGGCCGCCGAGTGGATCGAGGCCGGGTTTAGTCGTCAAGCGGTCGTGGCCCGGCTGCAGCCGATGATCCGGCACATTCGCCTCTTTTTTGTGGTGGATACGCTAGAGTATTTGCGGCGCGGAGGGCGTATCGGTGGCGCGACGGCGTTGCTGGGCACGCTGTTGCGGGTCAAACCGATCTTGACGCTCAACGATGGTTTGATCGAACTCCACGAGCGCTCGCGTACGCGCAAGCGCGCCCTGGCGCGGCTGAAAGAGTTGGTGCTGGCATCGGCCCAAGGGAACACTGGGGTCGATCTGGGTGTGGTGCACGTGCAGCGTCCTGATGACGCGCAGATGTTGGCCCAAGAATTGAGCGCCGAGTTGCAGCCCAAGCATCTGTTGCTCGATTTGATGGGGCCAGGGGTCGGCGTGCATGTAGGCCCAGGCATGATCGGGGCGGGCGTGTATTGTGACGAGTGGGCCGATCGTTGATGTTTCGCAATTATTTTGACAAGAGACCATGTTTTTATCAAAAACATGGTCTCTTATCGGTGTGCCCCGACGTTCATTTTTTGAGCAGCAGTGGCAGGTAGCAACGGCGCCAGCGGGCCGAGGTCGTCAGGGTCACGCGACCTGACTGGGTCTCATCTCCCTGGGAGGTGACGCTGACGATCACCGTGTCTGTCAATCCATCGCTGGCCGTCGGTGGAATCGTCACATAGACGTATAGCGGCGTACTCTTGCCGGCGGATAAGTGGGCCAGTATCTCGGCTGAGAGTGTCGCCTTCCATGTGTTGCCGCTCAAGCGTGCGTTCAGGCTGTCTTGAATCATGCTGTGGTTGCGGGCCGTGAGTGTGTGGGTCACGACCGTGCCCGGCGCGCCGCTGCAGGTCGCCCCATCTGTTTCCAGTCCTACCGCATAGTCCGGCTGTCCTGCGACCGTCGTCAGCGTGCTGGTGGCCACCTGCGTTTCCTGGCTGCTTGAGGTGGCGGTCAGGGTCACGCGGTCGCTCTGCCCCACGCTAGCGGTCAGTGGCACGCTCACCGTCACCCGCACCTGGGTCGTTTGTGAGGGGTACAGGGCGGCGGTGCTCGTGACCGACAGGGTCGTGGGCCAATCCTCACCGTGTTTGTGTAGCAGTAACTGGTCCGTGCTGTTGCCTTGATTGGTGACCGTCAGATAATGGGTGGCATTGTGGCCAATGCCGGCTGTCTGTGTGGCGGTGACCGGTGCCAGCGCGACCCCACAAGTGGGGGTCAATACGGTGACGGGATGGCGCACGCTGTCCTGGCCCAGGCTGTTGCTGACGTTCAGCGTGACGGTGAACTGGCCG
>CAZSJU010000041.1:12056-16913 GCA_964607235.1 uncultured Anaerolineae bacterium
TCAGCGTGACGCCACGGTATCCTGACAGGTCAAGCAGCGATGAGGTCAGCGAGACGTCGCGGTTGTTACTGTAATTTCCACCGGGGCTATCGCTCCACGAATGATCCGGGCTATGGGCGGACGCGGTGGTGATGGCCCAGGGAGGCTGGGCTGTCCAGTTTTGATTTCCCGACTCGGCGTCATCGGATACGATCCCACATATTCGGTCCAGGTGAAAATCTTGGGTGATAGATTGACCGTCTTGGGCAAAGCTGATGACGGTAGAGATGACGTGATCAGGGGCGACCGCGCTGATGTCAAAAGTGCCGCTGATGAGCGTCATGCTATAGTAGCCTGTCACCGGGTCAGTCTCAGCCTGAAACGGTCCGGCTGTGACGGTCGCTGCCAGGGGGGCGTGGGTCCTGGCTTGTAGCACGTTTCCAGAGACGGTGGGCGAGAGGGCCGGGTCTATGACATAAAGAAAGACAGCGCTCAAGGGGCCCCAGTTACCATCTGTGTCCTGGCCGCGCACAAAGACGAGATGGCGTCCAGGGCTCAGGCTGGATGCATCAATAGTAGCCGTGACCGTCTCGGTCTTTTCGTCCAGTGTCCCTTCCTGTGCCGTCATGGGGTTGGCAATAGGTGTGCTCGTCGTCATCCAGGGCGGCACGTCGATATAGTACTCGGCAGCCGAGATGACCTGCGTGGCCTCGACGCCGTTAGACTGGTTGTAGCGCGTGTCGTCGATAATACTCGCCAGTTGCGCGGTGCCGTTGCGCGACACGATCTGGGGGGTGAGGGTTGTCTGCAGAGCGTCGGGACCGGCGGGCGTCAGATACGGTGTCCGCGCGACTTGAGCGGCATAGAGCAACGCCGGCAGGTTGTCGGGCAGGATGGTGTTCTCAAAGCTGGCGCAGTCCTGGAAAAAGGTGGTGCCCAGTTCAAAGGTATAAGCGGCCAGTCCCAGTTCACCGTAGGCAAAGTCGTCGGTGGTGCCGTCGGTGGGGTATAGCTCTGAGGCTTGTTCCGGTTTGTAGCCATTAAAGTAGGCAAACTTGCGGCCCAAGGTCTGCAGGGCTGCGCTGTTGGGCGCTGGCGTGGCGCTAAAGCCCCAAGACCACAGTACCAGTTCGCTGTAACTGTGGATGTCCACAAAGACGCCGGTGGCTGTGCTGGGCGCGGCCGCGCTCAGGTCGTCCGCGCGCTGGTCGGGGAATTGGGCGCGCACATAATCCTGGATGGCCTGGGTTTCTGGCTCAGAGGCTGCGCTGGGACCGTGATAGGTATTGTCGCACGGGTTGCTGCTGGACCCGCCGCAGCAACTCCACTGAAACGCAAAGTTGCGGTTGAGGTCTGCCCCACGGTTGTTCGGGCTGAACGCGCAATAGTTTTCGTTGGTGTTCTTGCGCCACATCAATCCTGCCTCGGCTTGTTTGCGCCCGTCAGGATTGGCCTGCAGCAGCAGATGAATCTCGTGATGGTCCAGCAGCCAGGTCACGTCGGCGTCCCGGTCATACTGTGCCACCAGATACTCGGCAAAGCGCGTGCTCAACTCGGCAGGGGTATATTCGCGAGCGTGGACCGAGGACATGATGAACAATTTGGGCTTGGGACCCGGGACGGCCACATGCGTCAGGCGCAGCACTTGCAGGTCGTAGCCCTGGCTTGGGTCCTCGGTCTTTTCCCAAGAGTCGCCGATGTCGATCCATGTGGCCAGGTGGGGGTGTTCGGCGACGATTGCCTGGGCGGTGTCAAAGGTTTCTTCTACCGTGCGGTAGCACGGATAGCCAGGAATGCCGTTCACCTGAGAGGGCGACGCTGGCGTGGGCTGGTTCAATTGTGCGGTGAGGGCCTGGTCAACCTCAAGTCGAAATCCAGACTGTTCCAGCCGCTCATATTCGGCTGCGGTGACCGCTGCGACCAGATAACCTTGGTCGTGATGCACTTCCCAGGGTTCGAGCCAGGTGCCCAGGTCACGGACCATCTGGCGGTTGGCGTAATAGGCGCGCACCACCGTCAAGACGGGCTCCTCGGTTTGTGTTTCAGCCGGGGATGGTGTGGGAGGTTCTGGTTTGGCCTCGGCAGGGGCGACCGTGAGGCTTGTGGACACAGGCATCCCACTTGATAGGATGGCCAGAGCCATCACGATGAGAACCGGGCGGATCCAACGGGTCAGATGTACGTGCATCGCGTGGCGCTCCTTTGGCTTTGCCCCTCTGGCATTGCCCGTGAAGGCAAGTGCACTGCCTGTGAGGGCAAGTGGGGGTGGATTCTTTGTGTCTATGTGTGTGCTCTTTTATCATAGTATGCGTGATTGATTATATTACTCACCCGCTGCAGATGTTTTGAGCGTGATCGGCAGGAAAAGCTTGAATGGCGGCGTGATTGCCAGCGTGCGGCTAAAAACGTCTTGCCCGACCAGGTTGGTGGCGGTCAGCCAGGCTGTATAGCGGCCGCTGGCCGTATAGTGATGCGTGCTCGTAATTTGCCCGGTAGGCTGGTCGACCGGCGGCGTCCCGTCCCCAAAGTTCCAACGATAAGAGGCCTCGGGTGGGTGCCCAGGTGTGGATGTGTTGCTAAAGGTCGCTACCTGTCCCAGGACGACGAGGGCAAAGTTGGCGATGGGCGGTGTGCCCGTGATGGTGATGACCTGACTAAACGTGTCTGCCCCGCCGGCGTTGGTGGCGGTCAGGCAAGCCACGTATTGCCCGACGCCGGTGTAGGTGTGGGTGAAGGTTAGCAACTGGGTCACAGGGGGGGCCGGCCGGCTTCCATCGCCAAAGGACCATGTGTAGGTCAAGGGCGGTAGGCCGGTCGTGGTGTTGGTCAGCAGGGTCGTCGCGCCCACCAGGTCGGGACTGCTGCAGAGATAGCTGGCGACCGGCGGCAATGGATAAAGGACAAAGTCTTGGGACAAGGGTGCGGTGACGGTCAGCGTCTGTGTTTGGCTGGCATAGTTGATGGCCACGGCTGAGAGCGTGTGCCGGCCGCTGGGCAGGCTCAATGTCCACGCGCCGCTGCTTGGGTTGGTGGCTGTGGTGCACAAGGGATCGCTCAGCGTCGATACAGTGGCGCTCAACGGCTGTCCGGCGACGATTTCTCGCACGTGTCCCGAGATCACAAAAGTGGCTTCGACCGGCAACAAGATGTCTAGCGTCGTCGTGAGATTGGCGGTGACGTTCACGCCGGTGGCCGTGTAGGGCAGATAGCCGGGCGCGGTGGCAGTGACGGTGTAGGTCCCAGAGATGAGTTGCAACCGGTAGGCCCCGTCGGCGTCACTGGTGGCCGTCCAGTGGGCTGTGGGGGTCAGCGCGGCCTCGACCTGCGCGCCCACGACCGGTGTGTCTCCCTCCGCACTGACTGTTCCGGTGAGAGTGCTGCTCAGCGCCTGTTGCACCGCAGCCAGGGCGTCGAGACGCCCCCAGCCGTAAACGTTGTTCGGGACAGTCTCGTCCGGGTCGCCGCATTGTGTGGCGTAGCGAGGTACGGCGGTGGTGTTGAGGGTTTGCTCGGTCGCGTCGATTTCGTGGCGCAACCTTGGATCAGCCGACCATAGCAGGGCTATGGCGCCGGCGACGTGCGGGCTGGCCATGCTGGTGCCTCGCCAGCCGCCTTGATAGCCGCCGCCGGGCACGCTGGAATAAATATCCACCCCCGGAGCGCTGATGTCGGGCTTGAGCCGGTTGCTGCCGTCGATTGTAATGGTATCGATCGTCACCGGTCCCCGGCTGCTAAAGGAGGCGATGGCGTCGCTCGAATGGGTCGCGCCCACGCTATAAGCAGCGTCATACAGGGCGGGCGGATCGTTCACGCTGCTGCACGCGCTGCCGCTGTTGCCCGCCGAGACCACGGTCAGGATGCCGGCGGCGCGCTGGGCCTCGACGGCGGCTTGGAGCGTGTCCCACGAACAGCCTTCCGAGGAAGGACAGCCCCACGAGTTGTTGGTGATGTCGGGCGCCAGGTCGGGGTTGCCTTGACTGGGGCCGCTACCCACAGGATAGGGTGCCAGAAAGAACTCGAAACACTCCAGATAGGTGCTGGGTGATCCCCAGCCGTCATCCATATTGCGGCAACCGATCCATGTGGCGCCGGGCGCCACGCCGATCTGGTTGTTTCCTCCGTCGTCGCCCAGGACGGTGCCCATCGTATGTGTACCGTGGCCGTAATCGTCGCAAGGTTCGGGCGAGTCGGCACCGCACACGCTGCCAGGGCTGTGGATTGCGTCGTGCCAGTTATAGTCGTGGCTGGCGTTGGCCCCGTCCCAGCCCCGGTACTGGTCTTTGAGGGCGGGGTGATCCCAATCATAGCCGGTATCTTGACCACCGATGACGATGCCCTGGCCGGTGTAGCCCAAGGCCCACACCTGGGGCGCGTTGACCTGCGCAATGTTCCAGCGAATCGTGCTTGGGGCTTGTGGCGCCGAGGCCGCCGCTGGCTGGGGCGGCACGTTATAGATGCGCGGGTTGGCTTCGATGCGGGCCACGTCCGGGCGTGCAGCCAGGGCCTGGATCAGTTTACCATCACCGGCCTGGACGTGCAGCGCATTGACGATGTAAAAAGCGCGGTAAGGCATGCCCCGCGCATCGAGCCAGGCACGCAGCGGCGCCTGGCTGTGTTGCGCCGTTTCCCACAGTGCGTCGCGCACGAAATGCCCGCGCGCCGTTTTGCTGCGCAGCGTATAAGCGGCGCTCAGGTCGGCTTGTTCGTACAGCACGATGAGCAAGTCCGTCGCGGCGCCATTGGCCGTGGCGGCCGACACCCAGGGAGAAATTTTGGCCTGGTCGGGCGCCAGGTCCTCAGTGATGGGAGCGATCTCTGGCGGTGGACGATGGCCGGCCACTATGTTGAGCGGGCCGAGCAAGGCCAACAGGCACAGAA
>CAZSJU010000042.1:0-1255 GCA_964607235.1 uncultured Anaerolineae bacterium
GGCACCGATACTATTTTGACGCTGTTGGCGTATGCTTTTAAAGCGCTGAACCTGCACCGGGTCTTTTTACGGGTGGATGTCGACAATCCCCGAGGCATTCATTGTTACGAAAAGTGTGGTTTTCGGCGCGAAGGGACCTTGCAGCAAGTCGTGTTCAGGGACGGTGCGTACAAGGATCAGTATCTTATGGCGATCCTGGAAGATCAAACGGGGTTGACTGGATAGAGCAAAAGACAAAGCTAGATCGTTCTAGTTCAGTGCTGTATTTGCAGAGCTTGAGAGGAAAATTTTTATGTATGGTGATATCAAGCTCTTTAGCGGAACCGGTTGTGAGGCGCTCGCCGAGGAGATCAGCCAACACTTGAAGGTGCCTTTGAGTGGGCGCGACATTATCCAGTTTCCTAATGAAAACTTGTTCGTGCGATTGCACGAGAGCGTGAGAGGGCAGGACGTTTTTGTGATCCAAACCACCTCTGCGCCTGTCAACACTAACATCATGGAACTGTTGATTATGCTCGACACGCTCAAACGCGCATCCGCAGGGCGTGTTACGGCGGTCATTCCCTACTTTTCCTACGCGCGCAGTGACAAAAAGGATCAGCCGCGCGTGCCGATTACGGCGCGTCTGGTCGCTGATCTGATTACCACCGCCGGGGCTGACCGTTACGTGCTCATTGATCTCCACGCCGGCCAGATTCAGGGCTTTTTTAGCATTCCCGGTGATGAATTGACGGTTTTTGCTCTCCTGAGCGATTATTACAAGGAAAAAGATCTAAAGGATGAGGTGGTGGTCTCGGCTGACCTGGGCTTTGCCAAAAAGGCGCGCAACTTTGCTGTAGAGCAAGATGCGCCGTTGGCCTTTGTGGAAAAACGTCGCACGGACAACACCGGTGAGAGCGAATCGTTGACCTTGATCGGGGACGTGATGGACAAGCCGGTCATCATTGTGGATGACGAGGTGGATACTGCCGGCTCTATCTGTAATGCGGTGCGGACCGTGCACGAGCACGGCGCGCGCGAGATCTATTTGTGTTTTGCTCACGCGGTTTTATCGGGGCCAGCTATCAAAAGGCTAAGTGCGGAGTCTATTACAGAGATTGTGACGACCAACACTGTGCCCATGCCGCCTGAAAAACATCTGCCCAATATGAAGGTTATATCAGTGGCGCCACTTTTGGCAGGTGTCATCGAGCGGGTGCATCTTGGTCGTTCGGTGGGCAAGATGTTTGCGAACTATCACACTTATGCCTGATGG
>CAZSJU010000042.1:1355-13337 GCA_964607235.1 uncultured Anaerolineae bacterium
GCGCTGCGATTTAAAAATCTTTTTATCAGGAGAAACAAGATGAAAAACATAACGGTTGTTGGCGTGGGGTACGTGGGGTTGGTGACCGGCACGTGCTTTGCTGACCTGGGAAACAATGTGTGCTGCCTTGATATCAATGCAGAGAGAATAGAAAAACTCAAGCAAGGCGTGATGCCCATCTATGAGCCGGGTTTGGCCGAGATGGTCGCGCGCAATGTCGAGGCCGGGCGCCTGCGATTTACGACTTTGTATAAAGAGGGGCTGAAAGACGCCGAGTTTGCTTTTATCGCCGTGGGGACGCCCGAAGGCGTGGATGGCGAGGCAGACTTGCGTTACGTCCGGATGGCGGCCGAATCGATCGCCGAGGTGATGGATCATCCGTTGGTTTTGGTGAACAAGAGCACGGTGCCTGTAGGGACCGGTGACTGGGTCGCGGACATTGTGAAAGAAAAACAAACCTCACCCATCCCGTTCAGCGTGGTCTCTTGCCCCGAGTTCTTGCGCGAAGGCGCGGCCCTCAGCGATTTTCTGAACCCGCACCGTGTTGTCTTGGGTTCGTTGGACTGTGAGGCCGCCGACAAGGTGGCACAGTTGCACCTGCCGCTGCGGGCGCCCATCGTCGTCACCGACCTGCGCACTGCCGAGATGATCAAATATGCCTCTAATGCGTTCTTGGCGACCAAGATCAGCTTTATCAACGAGATCGCCAACATCTGCGAAGCGCTGGGGGCCGACGTCAAAGAGGTCGCCGCGGGTATGGGGTATGATAGGCGTATTGGCCCATTTTTCCTTGATGCGGGCGTGGGATATGGGGGCAGTTGTTTCCCCAAGGACGTCAAGGCGTTGGCGCACATGGCGGATGTGCACGGTCAGCATCCCCAACTCTTGCACGCGGTGATGGAGATCAATAAATATCAGCGCCGCAAGGTGGTCTTTAAGTTGAGAGAGCTGGTCGGTGACGTCCGGGGGCTGACCATCGGGTTGCTGGGGCTGGCTTTTAAACCCAATACTGATGACATGCGCGAGGCGCCGTCCATCGACATCGCCCGCTGGCTGCAGTCCGAGGGTGCGCATGTCAAGGCTTATGACCCGGTAGCGATGGAATTGGGCAAAAAATTGTTGCCCGAGGTCCAGTTGACTGGGGACGCTTACGAGTTGTCCGAGGGGTGTGACGCGTTGATCGTGGTCACCGAATGGAACGAGTTCAAGCAGTTGCAGTTGGAACGGGTCAAAAAGTTGATGAAGCAGCCCATTATCGTTGATGGGCGCAACATCTATGAACCTGATTATGTCAAGTCGTTGGGGTTCCGCTACCGGGGCGTGGGACGCGGCTACAACGGTGAGTCCGTCTAGTGGGCAAGCTTGGGGCAGCTAGGAGCAAAGGTACGGCAGGTCGCCCCTTTAAAACAAGTCCCTCCCCCTGGGAGGCTAGGAAGGGGGTTGGGATGACCAGACGGGTTTTGGACAATGGGTTGACTGTCCTGATCCGCGAGATGCACCATGCGCCTGTGGCCAGTTCGTGGCTCTGGTTTCGGGTTGGAAGCCGGGATGAGGTGCCGGGCATCACGGGCATTTCTCACTGGGTTGAGCACATGATGTTCAAGGGTACCCCCAAAGTGCCCAAAGGTGAGCTAGATCGTCTGATTGCCCGTCATGGTGGCTATAGCAACGCGATGACCTGGATTGACTGGACCGCTTATCACGAGACGTTGCCGGCTGCCCAGATTGATCTGGCGCTAGAGATCGAGGCCGATCGGATGTGTAACGCCTTGTTCGATCCAAGAGAGGTGGAAGCAGAACGTGCAGTCGTCATCTCGGAGCGTCAAGGCGCTGAGAACGATCCGGGTTTTCGACTGGGGGAGGCGATTCACTCGACGGCTTTTCGCGTGCATCCTTATCGCCATGCTGTGATCGGCGAGTTGGAAGACCTGGAACGCATCACCCGCGATGACCTGTATGCACACTATTGTCGTTATTACACGCCAAACAACGCCGTTTTGGTGCTGTCCGGTGACGTGCAAAGTGAGGTCATGTTGCCTCGGATTACGTCGTTCTTTGGTGAACTGCCGGCAGGGCCTTCTGTGCCGCCCGTTGATGTGGCCGAGAGGCCCCAGACTGAAATGCGGCGTGTACTCGTCGAGGGTGAAGGGACGACGACTTTTTTGATTTTGGCTTTTCACGCGCCGCGGGCAGATGACCCAGATTTTTTACCGATGTTGGTCTTGAATGCCATTCTCGTAGGCATCGGAAAACTCTCGCCTTTCGGCAGCGGCTCGGCTAATCGTAGCAGCCGCCTCTACAAAGCGCTTGTTGATGCTGACCTGGCCTCCTCAGTCGCCGGCAGCCTACCGATTACCCTTGATCCATATCTGTACACGCTCTTTGCGACAGCGCGCAGCGGGTGTGCACCGCAAGAGATTGAAGCCATGATGTGGGATCAAGTGGAGCAAGTGGTGTTGAATCTGGCAGCGCCGGAAGAACTGGGCAGAGCGCTCAAGCAGGCCAAAGCCCATATCGCCTATAGCAGTGAAAGTGTCACCAATCAAGCCTTGTGGTTTGGCTTTGCCGAGGTCTTGCAGGATTATACTTGGTTTACGAACTTGTTCGATCGATTGAATCAAGTGACCCGTGAGGATGTGCGCCGCGTGGCGGCCAAATACCTAAAGCGTAGCAACTGCACGGTTGGATGGTACGTGCCGTATCCGGTGGATGGTAAAATATGAGCACCATAGGCGTGACGCAAGGGGTGACCGTTCGCCTCTCTATGCCTGGCCCTGACGATATCGTACGGCGTGAACTTGACAACGGTATAGTGGTGTTGATCAGGGAAAATCACGCTAGCCCGGCTGTACTCGTCGCGGGCTATTTGCCTGTGGGTGCGATAGACGTGCCGGCTGAACAGGCCGGTCTGGCGGCTTTGACCGCTGCGGCCTTGATGCGGGGGACCACGAGGCGGACGTTTGAACAGATCTATCACGAAATCGAGTCCGTGGGTGCGGCCGTCAACTTGAGCGCTGGCGGTCATACGACCCGCTTTGGCGCCAAGAGCTTGGCTGCGGATTTGGGGTTGCTGCTTGACGTCCTGGCGGATGCGATGTGTCGGCCGACCTTTCCTGAGAAAGAGATTGCACGGTTACAGGGGCAGTTTTTGACCTTTCTCCAAGTGCGGGCCAACGACACGGCATCTATGGCTAATCTGGCCTTTCAGGAACTTGCCTATCCGAACGGGCATCCCTATAGCCGCAGTGTGCGAGGATACCCCGAGACCGTGTGCGCGCTGTCTCGGGAAGACCTGGTATGCTTTTATCAGCAGGGCTATGGCGCCCGAGGAATGACGTTGTGTATTGTGGGGGCGGTGCAGGCCGATGAGGCGCTGGCGCAGGTGGAAGCGGCTTTCGCCGATTGGCAAGGCCATACTTTTACGCGTGATCCGTTGCCTGACGTGAGCCGTCCCTCAGGGATCATACATCAACACGTCGACATGCCGGACAAGCGCCAGACCGACGTCGTGATGGGGGCGCCTGGTCCGGCGCGCGATGCGCCAGACTATGTAGAGGCTGCAGTCGCCAACGCCATCCTGGGGGTTTTTGGCATGATGGGACGGCTGGGGCAGCATTTACGCGATGAGCAAGGGTTAGCCTATTATGTATCCAGCGACCTTGAGAGTGGTCTAGGACCGGGGCCCTGGGTTGTTAGTGCCGGTGTGGATCCGTCCAACGTTGAACCGATTATCCAAGGCATCCGTGCCGAGATCCGTCTGTTGCGGGATGTGCCGGTCAAAGCTAAAGAGTTAAAAGATGTCCAGGTCTATCTTGTTGGATCACTACCTTTGAGCCTGGAGACGAACGAGGGGGTAGCCACTACGATTTTGAGCATGGAGCAGTATCAACTGGGCCTTGACTTTTTGATGCGTTATCCCGAGATTATCCAGACGGTCACTGTCGATCGCGTTCAGGCCACGGCACGTCACTGGCTTGACCCCGATTGTCTGGCCATCGGTATCGCCGGGCCATACGTCCCGGGAGGGGTTGAATGGTCTTGAGCACCGGCGTCGATTTGGTCGAGTTGGCACGCGTCCAACGGCTGACCGAGCGTTATGGCAGTCGCTTTCTCACACGTGTCTATACGCCGGCCGAGTTGAGGCACTGTCGGGAGCGAGTCCCGGAGCTGGCTGCACGCTTTGCGGCCAAGGAGGCCGTGGCCAAGGCTCTGGGCGTAGGGTTGCGCATTCTAGCCCTCGACGGGGTGGGTTGGCATGAGGTAGAGACGCTGTCTGATTCGCGAGGTAAGCCCTTGGTTTACTTGCATGGCAGCGCGGCGGCCCGCGCGGCGCTGCTGGGATTGAATCACTGGTCTATCAGCCTTTCTCACGGGCGCGATGTCGTAGTGGCGTTTGTCGTGGCGATGGGCGGCCCTGGGCTTGAGAATTGAATGAACAAGTGAGATGATGAGCGAAAAGCATTGGCAAAAGTTAGAACTTGATAAAATTCTACAACGTGTGACCGAGTATGCGCAGTTCTCGGGTGGGGCCGAGTTGGTGCGCGACTTGAGGCCTTGTGGGGAGATACACGAGGCCCAGGATTGGTTGAACACCACCAGTGAGGCGCGCCAGCTACTTGCCGCGCGTCCTGATACCACTATGGGTGGGGCGCGTGACGTGCGTGAAAAGGTCTCGGCCGCCTTGCGGGCCGTAGTGCTCACACCGACCGATTTTCTAGAGATTCGGGGCACGTTGGACAGCGCGCGGTCGTTAAAGCGGACGCTGATGCGTTTGGCACAGTTCCCATTGCTATCCGATATCGCCGCGAGGATGCAGCCGTCCAGCGCGCTGATCGACGCCATTGACCGTTGCATCGACGATCGGGCCGAGGTGCGCGACAATGCCAGTCTTGAACTGGCCCGCGCCCGACGGGCGGTGCGCGTCGCTTACGATCGCTTGCACGATCGGCTGCAGCGGCTCATGACCTCATCTCAGGTGGCGCCTTATTTGCAAGAAGCGCTCATCACGCAACGTGGAGGACGTTATGTCGTCCCGCTGCGCGCCGAGTTCAAAGGCCGGGTGAAGGGCATCGTCCACGACCAGTCAGCCAGCGGTGCGACAGTATTCGTCGAGCCGCTCGCGACGGTCGATCTGAACAACAAGTGGCGTGAAGCCCAGTTGGTCGAAGAGCAAGAACTGCAAAAGGTGCTGGCGGACTTGTCCGCTCTGGTTGCCGATGAGGCCGGCGCGATCCGCTGGACCGTTGAGGCGTTGGCAGAGCTGGACTTGGCATTTGCCAAAGCCAAGTACGCCGATGCGATAGACGCCACGCCCCTGCAATTGGTGCCTTTTGCCAGGGGAGATCATCAATCAAATCGAGGCGTCGTGCAACTCAGGCAAGCCCGGCACCCGTTGCTTGATCCGAAAACCGTGGTCCCTATCGACGTCGAACTCGATGATGAGACCTTTATACTCGTCATCACCGGCCCCAATACCGGCGGCAAGACCGTCTCTTTAAAGACGGTGGGGTTGTTGACATTGATGGCGCAGTGTGGGTTGCATATCCCTGCCAATGAGGGCTCGAGGCTTTCGTGTTTTGAAAACGTTTACGCGGACATTGGAGATGAGCAATCTATTGAGCAGAGTCTGAGCACTTTTTCTTCTCACTTGACAAACATTTTGAGTTTTTTGGACGTGGTGGATGAACGTTCGTTGATCTTGCTGGACGAGTTGGGCGCGGGTACGGACCCTGCTGAAGGTTCAGCGCTGGCGCGCGCGATCTTGGAGCATATGCGGAAGAGCGGGGCGACGACCTTTGTCGCCACTCACTATCCAGAATTAAAGATTTACGCGCACAATACGGATGGCGTGGTCAATGCCAGTGTCGAGTTTGACCTAGAGACGTTGGCGCCCACTTTTCATCTAAGCGTCGGTTTGCCCGGTCGCTCTAACGCGTTTGCCATCGCTGCCCGCTTGGGTATGCCGGCCTATATCATCGAGGCGGCGCGGGGCTTGGTGGATGAGGATAGCCTGCAAGCCGAAGATCTTTTGGCGGGCATTGATCAAGCTTACCGAGAAACCTTGATCGCGCGCGACAAAGCCGATGCCGCCCGCCTACAGGCCGAGGATATGTTGGCGGACGTTCAAGCGCGCTTGACCTACATCGAGGACGAGCGGCGTGAGGTGATTAATGAGGCGCGCGAGCAGGCCCGCCAAGAGTTGGAGCTGGTGCGGGCAGAGGTCGCCGAGATGCGGGAAAAACTCGACTGCGTCAACCTGGATACGTTGGAAGATTTGGAAAAAGAGGCCGAGATCCTCACAGGCCTGACGGCGCCCGAACCGGTGCCTCCGCCGCCTCGCCCTCAGCGGGGAGAGCGTCGCCCTATACACGTGGGGGATACAGTTTGGGTCGAGGCGTTGAATGCCGGCGGTCAAGTGACGGCGCTCTATGGGGACGAGGCTGAGGTGCAGGCCGGGCGATTGCGCCTGCGGGTGGATGTGGGCGAGTTGTTGTGGCAGGCTCGATCCCCTGAGCCGCAACCCGATCTCAGTCATCATCCGCGGGACGTGTTGGCGTCGGGACCGCCACCCTCACCCGGTGTACAAATTGACCTGCGTGGGTTGACGACAGAAGAGGCGCTGCCGCGCCTGGATAAGCATTTGGACGCCGCTGCGCTGGCCGGCTTGCCCTGGATACGTATCATCCATGGTCATGGCACCGGAGCGCTCAAGCGCGCGGTGCGCGAGATGGTGAAAAGCCACCCATTAGTGACGAGCTATGAATCAGGAAAGCCGCGCGAGGGGGGCGAAGGGGTCACAGTCGCCCGACTGACGGGCAATTAATGCCATACAGGCAGGATGCCGAGTTGATCACCGTGCTTTTCGAGCACGGCCTTGACTTTGCGCCGGCGCGTCTTGGCCAGGCGCGCCAGGTCGTCTAGCGATAGGGTGTGCTCGGATCGACACAGGAATAGACGAAAGACCCGGTTGACCACGTGCCCGGCGGTAAAGTAGCGTGGCTGTCGGCTGCAGTGATCTTGTATTGCGACGATCATGCTGGCGGGGGTGGTCAAATCTGCATGTTCGGGGCACAGGTGATGTTCGGCCAGATAGAGCGCCAGCTCTGCTTCGTCCTCCCAACGATCCACATAGAGGCGGTATGTCTCTGGCGTGGGGAGTCTCTCCCCACGCAATAGCGCCTCGGTGTGCGCCAGTGTCTGGACAAGACGCTGGCGATCTTTTTTTCCCTGCAGTGTTGGCTTGGGGATGGATTTGGTTTTTTTCCCTGATGGCGCGCTCTCGCTGGCCGTCACATAGCGGGTGGGCAAGTCATGGTCTATAAATCCAGCGTGGCGAGCAGGCACGAGATAGTGCGTGATAAAGCTGCCTATCGGGATGCAAACGACGCCCCATAGCGCGACGTCACCGCATAGCGCCCGGTCGCTGCTGACGAGGATTTGTACACGCTCTGCATGCGCGCGGGCATAAGCGCGAATAGCGGCGTCGGCGTCGCCGCTGGGCACTGGCGCCACTTGCACGTGCCATCCGCCCAGGCGTTCAGCCGCGTTGATGTCATCCAGGAAGAGAATGGTCTCGGTGTCTTGATGTTGTGTGGACAGGTGGCGCGCCAGTCCGTCCAGGCACTTGAGCAGACCGACACTGTCATAGTGCGCGGATGCTTTATCGATGTAGCCCAGGGCATGCCCCAGGTTGTTGCCGTCGATGAGGACGATAGGTGACATAGGTTTCAGGTTTGTGTCGCGGGACGTCGTAACGCAAAATAAACGCTACCGATCAATATGGCCAGCGCAGTCAAGCTCCATAGTGCGGCCCAGAATACGGCCGGAAGGTGCGTCAAGTTTGCCATTGTCTGCGCGTCGTTGGGTAGTTGGAATGGCCCGGTGTTGAGACGTACCAGCCCGGCCACGCTGTCCAGGGCATTGAGAGAACACTGGATGGCCAACAGATTCAAGGCAAAGGTCAACCATAACGGCGGCGCGTATCTCCCCAGCGCCAGCAAGGCGGTTGCCATCAGCCCGCTAATGGCGATGGCCGTCAGACTCCGGGCAAACAACAGAGTTACGCCTGCAAAGAATAGCCCCAGCCCTAGGGCCATCCGACGACGTCCCTGGGTGCCCAGGCTGCGGTTGGTCAGAATCAACAACAGTCCACCAAACAGTGCAGCGCCCAGATAACCGGCCGGGACGACCAACAAGCGCCATCCCCCTGCGGTGGTGGCCAGCCCGCTGCTATCGGGGGCGATGGTGAACTTGATAAAACGTCCCCCGGTGAACAGCGCCATTAACCCGTGACTCAACTCGTGAACCAGGGTGGCAAAAAGCTGGAATGGGTAGACTAACCAGCCCAGTACGGGGATGTGTTGCAAGATTAGCGATAAGACAAAGGCCGCGCCGGCCAGCGCCAGGGACGTGCGCGGGGCCTCGAAATGATGGTTAGACGAGTGCATTAGTTGGGCATCCTCCTTGAGTGATCTAGGGGCATTGTACTGTAGAGTGCCGATATCCTCAAGTCTCCGGCGTGAACCGGGGTGCAGCGTAACCCAAGTGTAACACAGCGGTAACCCCTGTACAGCAAAAGATGAGATAAAGTGGTAAAGGATTTATTTCGGGACAGAGAAGGGGGTGGACGGTGAAGCGGAAATATGTGCTAACGTTCGTGTGGTGGCTGCCGGTCGCTGTGGCGCTGGCGGGTTTGTTTTTATGGCTGGGCGCGTTGACGGGGCAGGCGGCTCAACCCCGTCCCTTGCCGGCGCCGCCTTTGCTGCAAGAGGAACGTTTGTGGGCTGAGGTAGGGTTGAATGATGCTTGGTACGTCATGCGGGGGAATACCGACGTGCCGCCGCTGCGGTCTGCGCCTGCACACGTGTCCCTCAAAGCTTCACCGGTACTCACGTCGCCACCGCATCTGGTTCTGCATCCCGCCAGTGTAGAGTTTTTAGCCTACGCCGACCAATCCGGCGTGTTGAGCGCCACGGTGAGCGTCAGCGATGACCAGGGAATGCCGCAGGGCTGGGTGGCGCAACTGGCTCCGGGGGGCGCCTTTACCCCGACGCTCGTGCCGACTAGCGGGTTGCCGGGCCAGGGGTTGATATTGTTGGTGGACAGTGGGCCATATGCTGGCGGGACGTTGTTCGTGACTCATACGCGACGGATTACGGTCAGCGCCGCGTTTACGGATACCCGAACAGCGGCCCCCAGTCCCGATGCGCTCAGTCAGGCGGTGTTGACGGTCAGCTTGTACGTGGACCCGCACTTGCCTCGTCTGTGGGTAGATGCGTCCGAGGTGCGCTTTCGCGATGGCACGGCATCGCCCGGCGTCTATACTCGGACGATCCGGGTGCGCAACGCGGGGGGGTACACGTTGGCCTGGCAGACACAGGTGCTGAGCATGGGACTGACGCCGCTTGTGACTCCCACGTCCGGGGTACAGGAAGGATGGATCACCGTCACGGTCGATGGGCGTGACTACCCCTCCGACACTGCCGTCTATACGGGGGGGATTCTGGTGCACGCCAAGTCCGGCACGGCGCAGCTTTACCCTGTACTAGATGCACCCTGGGAAATAGCGGTCCATTTAGAGTGGGTAGATTATGCGCTTTATCTGCCCCGAGTAATGCAAAGTGCGCCTGGCTCTTTGGTCTTGCCTCCTACGCCTACGGCGACGCCGGCGCCAACTGCCACAGCGACCGCGACGCCCATTTCTACGACCCCAGCGCCCGAGCGCGAGGTGCGGGCGATTTGGATTACGCGCTATGATTGGACCTCGGCTTATGCGCCCGAAGGCCCGGGGGACATTGATGCGATGGTCGCTAACGTGGCTGACGCGGGCTTTAACACTGTCTTTTTCCAAGTGCGCGCCCACGGTGATGCGTATTACACGCCGGGACTTGAACCTTGGTCCGCCCGGCTTGATGACGCCGGAGTGTTGGGACAGGACCCTGGCTGGGACCCTCTGGCGCGTATGATCGAACAGGCGCACGCGCGCGGGGTGCGCGTGCAAGCGTACGTCAATGTTTACCCAGCCTGGCTAGGGACGGCGGCCCCGCTGCAAGGCATCGCGCCGGCGCATCCCTTTTGGACCTGGTCTGGCGCGTATGGCTGGGCGGACTGGCGACAGTGGTCGCAGGGCGGTGGCCCGATGTCGTTGAACAGCGCTTATTTGTGGGCCAGTCCCGGTGTCGATGGGGTGCGCGATCACATTGTGAACGTGGTCGCAGATATCGTCACCCGCTACAGCGTAGACGGGGTGCACCTGGATCTGGTGCGTTACGCCGGTGGCGCTTATTCTTTTGACCCCATCAGTGACGCCGCTGCCGGGACAATCAAGACAGCGGCGCGCGACCAGTGGCAGCGCGACCAGGTGAATGACCTGGTCAGTCGTATTTATACGGTCTTGCAGACAGTCCGGCCGGCAGCTGATTTGTCGGCCGCGGTTTGGTTTTGCTATTATCCTGATGGGTGTGGCTATGGCTTGAGCAGCGGATACGCTGATTACTATCAAGATGCTTTGGGTTGGCTTTCGTCGGGCATCATTGACGCCATCGCGCCCATGCTGTATGGGTGGTCAGGCTTTGAGGACCTTGAGGTCTGGTGCAACGTGATGCTACAGTTTCAGGACGCAAATGCAGGGCGCCACGTTTACCCAGGTATCAGCGCCGATTTTGATGACTTTGGGGCAATCTCTGCCCGCATTCAGGCGGCCCGAGCCGCGGGCACGGCCGGTCACGCCGTTTTCTCTTATGGCGCCATAGAGGCCCATGGGTACTGGGACGATTTTGTGGCAGGTCCCTATGCCCAGCCCGCGCGGCTTTATGCACCCTAAGGCCAATCCCAGATCCAGTATTGTATTCGGGCGCTGGTGCGGGCGGCGTCCAGTAGGGTTTCCACTTGGGCATAGCCCACCCGCCCGTCACTGGTGCGAAAGCCGAACAGTTTTTCCTCAGATAGGTCCAATAGCGGCAGTCGTTCGTCGGTCCACGTCAACCCGGCTACCAGCGCATAACTGATGCGCGAGGCCTCTCCGCTTAGCGGCGCGGCGCCGGCGCCGTTGAGCAATTGCAAATAAACTGTCCCTTCAACGACTTGCCAGGCCAGGTCCAGCTTTTCTGTGGCAGTGATGCCTTGGTCCAGGTCCAGGCTCAGCCCCGGCGTCGCTGTAAAGGTGCCGCTGGTGTAAAGTGGCGGGTTGACCAGGATGGGGATTTTTTCAGTATTGTTGTTCTCATTCACCTCGGCGATGTGATCATCGGGGTCTACAGAGATGAACGCTTCCAGGTCTGCCGGTGCGTCAAAAGTGTGTTGCAGTACAGTTTCTGCCTGGCTGCCTGCCGGCAAGGTGCCCATGCTGCTTTCGAGTATCAGATCAGTGTGCAGGACTGTGCGTATCAAGGCCGGCTGATCGGTTGCGCCGGGGCCATGATTGCGCACGGTGACCCGCAGTCGCAAGGTCTGTCCGACGAGCAGGTCTAGCTCTCCCGCAATCAGGGTGATGTCCAGGTCCGGTTTGGGAAGGGCGGTCGCCGTGGGTGTCAATAGCGGGGTAGCGGTGGGCGGGAGTGGCACCACGATGCGCACAAAGGGATGGTCGCCAAACGTTTGTCCGTCAGGCGTCCGCATCCGCCAGCGTCCACGATAGCTACCGGATGTCTGAGGCGCGCGCAGTGGTACAGATATGTCAACGGTGTCACCGGCAGGTGTGGGAGACACGCTGACCGCGGCCGGTCCACCCATTTGATCCCCTTGGATAAAAACGAACTGAAAGCCTTTACCCCAATCACACGTGCCACTGTTACGCAGGCGCCAAGTTTTGACAAATTCGGTGTTGGGCGCCAGTTCTGTATCGTCGGGGATGGTCACATCGGTGACAAAGGTGGCGTCATAAGTGCAAGCGGAAGCTGTGGACGTCGGCGTGCCCCTAACGGGCGGCTGGTCCGTTGGAGTCGGCGCCGGTTCGACAGAGATGGTGATGGATACCGGTTCGCT
>CAZSJU010000042.1:13437-16704 GCA_964607235.1 uncultured Anaerolineae bacterium
ATCGAGCGCCATAATGCTGTCTATTTGGCCCGTCTTGATCTGGACGTCTACGTCTAGCATGTGATGGTGGACTTGTTCCAGTTGTTGCAAGCTGAAATTGCGGGCCTGCACGTAGAGCTTGCGTGTGGGGAAGGGATGCAGCTTGATGGCTTGGGCGATCGCCGGCGGGGCAAGCCCTTGCTCGGATAATTCCTTGACCTGAATCAGCAGTCGAAATTGGCGCACGATCATCGCAAAGAGATAGAGCGGTTCGTTGCCGTGTTCCAGCAGATTGTGAACAAGTGTCACTGCTTTGGCGCCATCCCGTTGACCTAACGCGTCCACGGCGTCAAAGATCACGGCTTCTTGGGCATAAGGGACCAGCAGCGAGATGTCTTTGCTGGTGACGGGGCGATCCATATTGGTATAAGCCAATAGCTTTTCGATCTCTTGGTCCAGCAGCCGCTGATTGGCGCTGATCGCTTCGACCAATGCCACCGCCGCTTGAGGGGAGAATTCTCCTCCCTTGTCTGCTGCACGGCGGCGCACCCATTTGACCAGATCTTTCGGGGGCTCAAAAGCGCGCACATAGCCAAACTCGTCCTGCTCAGCCTGGCGTAGGATGGGGTGATTGTGAGGCAATTGGCCTGGCTCGACAAAGACGAGGCGGGTGGTCTCGGGCAGGTGGGGTAAATACTCGGCCAGGGCATTCAGATATTCTTTTTGCCAGTTGCTCTTTTTTTTCTGTCCTTTTGGGGGCTTGGCTAACCGCGTCAAAAGCCCCTCGACGACGATCATGCGGCGTCGGGTCAAAAAAGGGACAGTGTTGCAGGTATTCTTGAGTTCAGTCAGGGTGGTTTTGGCCCCATTGAACATGGTGGTGTTGAGCGTTGCAAGGTCAGAGTCGCCGAGGCGCGCTTGGAGTTTGTCCAGCGTCTCGCTGCGCGCCAGTTCGTCCTCGCCATGCAGGATGTAGTAGCGCGGGGTGGGACGCGTTGCCATATCTTGCCTCGAATTCTTAACCAGTTTCGACGAAATGGAGGATGACGTTATGGTGTTCCTCACGTCGAACGTCCTTGATGACCAAACCTCCCACGTTGGCCATTGTCGTGACGTGAGCTTGCAACAGCGGGCCTAAAGGCTGAGCCATAATCAAGGCCGCTGTGGCCGCCAGGAGCGCATTGGGCAGCCTATCCCAACTGTGCTTTTTTTTGCCGCTCAGCGCGACAAAGGTCGCCAGACCGGCCAGCGAGCCGGCAGTCACTAGGTTGGTGCCGCAATTGGGATGTACCGCCAGGTGATGTTCGCCAGCGCGTAGACGCGACAAGGCTTCGTGGGCCGCTGTTGCGACCATATTTGTGCCTAGATCGCCATACAGATAAAAGCCTTTAAAGGTAGAGCGCCCCACGACTTTTAGGGGGTGGTATTTTGTGGCCAGCACGTGAATGGTGGCATGCTCCATCGCGTGGTTGCGTCGCACGCGTGCCAAAAGGGATAAATTTAAAAAGTTCATAGGTTCACTCTTCCAACAACGGTATGGTTGTAGGGGGTGGCTGTGTGGGCGTTGCCACGATGATCAGGCGGTGGGTGTTGTTTGTGTAGGGCCAGCAGGTAACCAGGGTCAGCCGTTCATCTTGGGACGGCAAAATCCAGCTTGCGTTTTCGATGCGGACCTCGATCGGCTCACCTTTTTCTTTCAAAATGTGCCGCGCGGTGACGCTATAGTAGTAGGCGGTCTCACCGGCATAGATTCTAATTTCGTCCCCTGCTTCCAGGTCTTCGAGGTCTCGAAAGACCTCACCATAGATATTATGGTGACCGTTTAGCACCGTGTTACCAACCTGGCCGGGAAACGCCGAGTTGTTGTGCCAACCGGCTGCAAAAGCGTCGGGTACTATCCAATTGCTGACGACTTGGCCGTTGATCTCTTGGGTCTCCCATCCCACCTGGATGATCGGCGCGTCCAGGTCGATGGCCGGGATGACCATTCGGCTGGGCACCAGGCTCATCGGATCAACGGTGGGGGAGGGTAAGGGTGTCGCGGTGGGTGTGGGCGTTGCCTGGGGTGTGGGCGTTTGCGTCGTTGCTGCGGTCGTCTGCAGCGTGAGCGTCGGCGTCTTGTCTGTAGGGAGCAGTTCCGTCTCAGGCAAGATCATCAAGGGAGGGGCCGTGGTTGAGACGGGTGTGATGCTAAATTCCAGACTCTGAGCATCTGGCGGCGCCAAATAGTCCTGCAGGGTCGGGTAAGCCAGAATGCCCCCGGTCAGCATCAAAAATATCCCACCCCAGGTGAGTAATTTGGGCAACCATTGACTGCCTATGATGTGCTGTTGGTGGTTTTGCGGAATTTTTTTGGCCATATCTTGGCAAATTATACCCAATATCCAGGCTATCGGCAACCTGGTCCCGGCTCAGCTTGGTGAATCTAGATCTCGCACACGTGTTGAACAAGTCGACCGATTATGTTAAAATCTCATCATGTCAACGCGATTTCCAACCATCCCGCTGATCCTGCTTTTGTCGCTGATCGTCGTTTTCGTTTTGGGGCAGGCTGTTGAACCGGCGCGCGCTCAGGATGCCGCGGGCGAGTTGTTGGCGCTGATCAACAATGCGCGTCGGGCTCAATTTCAATGGCTTTATCCTTATGTGATGAGCGACCGCTTGACGCTTGCGGCCCAGCGTCACAGTGATGACATGGCTGCTACCAATCTGGTGCGTCATACGGGCTCTGACGGTTCTTCCGAGACGCAGCGCATTTTAGAAGCCGGCTATGACGTCTACCAGTTTGGCCCGTTGGTGGGCGAGAATATTTACAGTGGTGCGGGCGATGCCCCAGCGCCCTTTAATGGGTGGATGGCGGTGCCGAGTGCCCGCAACAATTTGCTGCACGAAAAGTATCGTGAGGTCGGTATCGGCATAGCCAGGGACGATCAAGGGCGAGTGTTTTGGACGGTCACTTTTGGCGCTCAGCCCAACGTGTTGCCGGTGCTGATGGATGGCGGGGTGGCGAGCGTCAATACTGTCACGGTCACGTTGACCTTGTTGCCCGAAAACGTCGTGCCCGATGGGTTAGGCACGGCGATGGGGCAACCCGTGGAATATCGTGCCAGTGTGGATCCACAGTTTAACGTGACCGGGTGGAAACCTTGGGCGGAACAGGTCAGCTTTGTGCTAGAGGAGGCGCCCGGACTACAGATGATCTATGTGCAGTTGCGCGATGCCGCCGGGCGTACCTCTATTTCGCAAACCAGCGTGACGTTGACCGGGTTTGAGGAGACGCCAACGCCG
>CAZSJU010000043.1:0-16587 GCA_964607235.1 uncultured Anaerolineae bacterium
GACGAGACCTGGCTAATCGCCGACACCGTCATCACCTATCACGTCGTCGCACTGCCGCCACCGCCACCGGAGCCGGTCTGGATCAAGGAGATCTGGGTCAACCAGGAAGGCCCGCTCTCACCCAGTGAGAGCCCCATCACCGTCTGGCCCAGTGACACCGTTCAGATCGTGGACCGCGTTTATGTCACCTACACCGGCAATGTCACCTTTACCCTGGTAGAGACGTGGACCACGCCGCTGGACCTGGAGGGCGAAAGCCACAGTTCGGGCAGCGTCAGCGCAGACGCCAACGCGCTGCGCTGGCTCAACCAGCCAGCGGCGCCTAACGCATGGCACACGCTGACCAAGACCTTCACCGTGCTGAGCGGCACCTGGCAGAGCGCTCTCATCACCGAGAGCCTATGGGTGATGGATGCCGAAACCCAGTTGGAAGATCAAGTGCCGACGTTCCAGCAGGGTACAGCGCCCCAGTTCCCGCTATACCTGCCGCTCGTCCTAAGATTCGGGACTAGTTCACCATAACGGTTGACCAGTCAGCCAAACGATCCTGCAACCAGAAAAGAGGGGGCCGTGAGGTCCCCTCTTGTTCGATCGGCAGATTTTAGCGCAACGCTTACGGCACGTAGCGGCTCAGGCCGCCGCCGACCCACACCCACCCCGCCACGGCCCCCAACACCAGCCCCAGAAAAGACCCCACCAAGGCGCCCACAGTGGCGCCGACGATGGCCTGCCGCACCAGCAGCGCGCCCAGCAGCATCCCCAACAACGGCCCCAGCAGCGCGCCCAGCAATACCAGGCGCCCAGCGCCGCGCTTGGTCCACAGCGCCACGCCGCCGCGTGCGCCCAGGATGCCACCCACCCAGGCGCCCGCCAGGAGGCCCAGCCCGGGCCCGTGCGACGCGCCGATCAACACGCCGTCCCGCGCCTGGAGCGCGACACAACCGGCAACGCCCAACAGCGCCCCCAGCAACCCGGTCACCAGTGCGTGCCACAGCCGGCCCCCTGACTGCTCCCTCAGCCACGGACCGGCCCCGGCATACAGTGCGCCGATCAACGCGCCGATCAATGCCGCGTTAACCGCCGCCACCAGCGCCCCGGACAGCGCCCCAACCCAGGGGCCGTGGTGCGCGCCATAGGTCAGGCCAATGCCGCCACCATAGGCCGCGCCGCCCAACATGCCCATCAGCGCCCCGTCGATGGCGCCAAACACCAGGCCCTTCATCGCTCTACCCTGTGCCCAAGTCCTAACTCAAAATCGAGGTGCACCCAGAAGCCCACTTCCGCCCGCAGGCTCCCGCTTGCGTCCAGCGATAGGCCCAGTCGCTCCGGCAGCGGGTGGCTCTCTAGCGCGCGAAAGGTCAAGCGATAAGCGTCCTCAAACGTCCCCCCACCGTAGAATTGCCGCACCTGTGCCGGCGCTTCGACCAACGTCTGGTAGCACGCCTGCTGTGGCTCGACGCTATCGCGAAATTGCTTCACAAAGACCAGCGGCACTTGCAGTTCGTTCATATCGAACAATCCTTGCGCGGCCTCTTCCCCGCTCGCCAACGTCACGTCGCGCGTCAGCAGGTTCAAGATCGCCGCGCGCGCCTGGTCCCACCGGCTCCAGGTCACGCCGCCCTGACCGCTGGCCGTGCCTGACGGCCCTACCGTCAATAACCGCTGCAAGCCGTCCTCAGCGCCGGGCGCCAGCCGCTCTGTGCCCCACACGTCCAGCCCGAACTCGGGCGCCTGCCAGTCCGCCGGCCCGTCGAAGCGCCCGGACGTCTTGGGAAAGCCATACACCTCGCGACCAATGAGCATCGCGCGCGGATGATCGATGAACAAGTAGGGGATATAGCACGCCACGTGATCCGGCACCCACAATCCCCCCGCCGGCACCCGGGCCAACGTCAGGACCCAAAAGCTCAACTCCCGCTCGTGCATGCGTCCCAGCTCCCGGTCGCGCGTGTCCAGCGACGACACTACCATGTCGGCCAACAACACGCCCACGTAAGGCACCAGCGGCACGTATTCGATCTCCCCACCGCTGACCGCGTTGAGCGAACGCTCACACAGTCGTTTCAGTTGCTGCCCGTCGGCCCGCAACAGGAACGCGGCGATGTGTGCGTCCTGTTGTAGATAAGGGCCGCGTGGGACAGTCCAGTCCAGCCCTCCGTCTATGTAGGACGGCGCGGCCGGCTGGGTTTCCTGGCGGCGTCCGGCCGCCTGGCAACCCGACGCCATCGCTCCCAGCACGCCGCCAACCAGGCCCAGGAAACGCCGTCGCCCTAGTTTGTGGTGTGCTCGCTCATGACTGCCCATAATATGACCTCCTCAAGCCGGGGTCCTGGACTCGGCTCTATACAGACCCTTGCATCATTATACCGGTGTAACGCATAAAATAAAAACCAACACCGGTGCACCCCTGACCAACTCACTTTTGACACATTTACCAATCTCGATATAATCAGAACGGTGAACTGTTTCACACGCGAAGGAAAGGGGAAAGCCCATGCGCGAACTGGAACGCCGCATCCAAAGCGCGGTCGAAAGCATTTTGGGAAATGAAAGCCTGACCAAACATCTGGACGACCCGGCCGCCCAGGCTCTGCTGGACTGGGGCATCACGTGCGCCGAAAGGATCGCCGGGCGCACCGCTGGCCTGAACGACGAGCAGGCCGAAGCGATCATTTATCCCGGCATGCGCGCGACGCGCCGCCTGATGCGGCTGGTGCAGCGCTGGGCCTCGCACCAGACCGGAATGGACACCGCGCTGCTTGATCAGATATTGGAACAAGCCGCCATCGTCTATCCCGATTTCACGCCGCCCAGCACCCACCGGCGCGTGATGTTCTTGTACCAGATCCCCGACTCACCATTACAGAGAATCGCCCAGATCCGTGAGCTTGTCCAAGACCCACCCGACACCGCATCAACCGCGCCAGGAGGAAACGATGACCAAAAAGAAATCTAGGCAAAAATCGAGCAAAAACCGCTCCACGCTGATCGTATTTCTTGTAGGATTTGCGCTGGCTGCTCTGTATTATTGGCAGACCGGCTTCGACCCACTGGACCTGTTTACCGATGGCGCCTCTGAAATCGGCGATCGCGATTCCATGATCGTGGGTAGTGGGGGCGATTGGTGGCAAGTCTATTTTACCAACCCACTGTCCGAGGTCCCGGACGATTTGAGCGGCTCTGCCGCTGAACCACTGATCGTCCATATTAACGCGGCCCAGGACACCATCGACGTCGCGGCGTTCGAGTTCAACCTCACGCCGGTGGCCGAAGCGTTGATCACCGCCCACCAGCGCGGCGTCCGGGTGCGGTGGGTCACCGATGACGAATATGGCATTGAGGCTGACGAAGAAGAAGACCATGGCCAGTTTGCCATGCTAGAGCGGGCCGGCATTAAAGTCCGTGACGACCGGCGCAGCGGATTGATGCACAACAAGTTCTGGATCTTTGACGGGCAAACCGTCTGGACCGGCTCAACCAACGTCACGCAAAACGGCATATTCCGCAACAACAACAATGTCATCGTGATCGATTCGCCCGCCCTGGCGGACATCTATGGCCGCGAATTCGAGGAAATGTGGGACAGCGAGTTTGGCATTACTTCTGCCTCGACTCTGGACAAGCAGTCGATCGAGGTCGAGGGCAGCACTATCCAGGTCTTGTTTGCCCCCGAGGACGAGGTCATCAGCCATTTGGCGCCATTGATCCAAGACGCACAGCAGAGCATCCGCTTTATGGCCTTTTCATTCACCCACGATCAAGTGGGCGCCGCCGTGTTGGACCGTGCCCGGGCCGGCGTGGATGTGCGCGGCATCTTTGAAACGCGCGCCAGCGAGACCGAATATAGCCAGTTGCCAAACCTGTATTGCGCCGGCCTGGCCGTGCGCCAGGATGGCAACCCGCGCACTTTTCATCACAAGGTCTTTGTCATCGATGAGGAGATCGTGGTCACCGGGTCGTTCAACTTTTCCAACAATGCCGATAAAAGCAACGACGAAAACGTGCTCTTTATCGGCAACCGCGACATTGCGGCGCAATACTTGCAAGAGTTCGAACGACGCTGGACCGAAGCAAGCCCACCTGAAGCGGCCAACATGAACTGCCCATAGCATACACATTCAGCAGGACAACGGCGCTAGGGCGTGGGCGTCGCTTCCGGTTCTTGCGCTTGCTCCAGGCGAACGACGTCGTGGCCCGGCACCTCGGTCCCCGGCCCGACCAAGTAGACGGCATTCCACGGACGGAACTTGCTCTTGAATTCCTTGCGCTCAATCACGTCGCCGCTCTGACCGTCGCGGATGACGCGCGTGATGACGGCCGTCATGCCATTGGTGGCCCACTCGATCTGCTCGATCTCGCCTGGTTCCAGTTTAGGGTCTTCTTTGTAAACCGGATCACCGTGCTCGATCACGTCGGTGACCACCGCGTCTTCCAACTCGACAACCCGTTCATCGCGGGTGCTATAGAATTTAAAAGTCAGCGAAGGCCGTGTCAAGTTCACATAGGTCTCGATCAACAAGTGATGGGGTAAATCATTGAGGAATCTAAAATCTACCAGCGGTGAATAGACGGTCGCGTCCATGCCCACCGGCCGGTTGCCCTGCTCATAGTATCCCACCCGATAAGCGTGCGCCCAGCGCTCAATGATGGGGAAACCCGCCCAAAAAGCCGCGTCAAAGGCGGTCGTCGAAACCTGGCACACACCGCCGCCTACGTCAAGGATGGTCTCGTTGCCATAGATGATGAGTGACTCGTCATAGCCTTCTTCTTTGCTGACGTCACCCAGCCATTCATTAAAGGAAAAAATTTCGCCCGGCTTGATAATGATGCCGTGAAACTTGAAAGCCGCAATCTTGACATTGTTCATCCGGCCTGATGAAGAGCCGGCAAAATAAGAGACGCCCGACGACAACAGTTCGGTGATTCCCAGTTCCTCGGCGGTCACGCGCTCATTAAACTCGGCCGGGATAAGCTCAAAGGCCAGCGGCACTGCGCGTTCTGCCTCGCCTATACGCTCCTGGATGCGGTCAATCGTCGCCTCCACGTCCAGCGCCAACCCGTCCGTGCTGGGAGCGATCACGCGCAGTTGACGGGTATCGTCGTCAAAATAAAAACGCGCATTGACGGCCGGACGCGAGAGCCTAGCGCTGAGGGGCGTGAGATAGCCACGCAACGCCTCCCGGTCCAGCGTCACACTTAGCCAGGCGCCTTCCCCCTCCCCGATGGGCTCTTGGTTCACTCGGACCATACTTGCCAGTTCTTCACGGCTTAATGTCCAGGGACCGTGCACCGTTGGAGAGATTTCTGTGGTGCCCGTGACGGTCTCACTGAACAACCCTTCTTCAACGTACAACGTCAGGGGGCCGCCGAGGATCGCTTCTGCCTGATCTTGAGCGATGGCGGCGTCTATCACGTGGGGCAGCGTCTCGACCACAGTCAATTCGATCGCTTGCTCCCCCAGTTGGCCGGCAATCTGGCGAACCGCTGCCAGTGTCGCTTCCACGTCCAGGCGCCGTCCCACCTGGGGCTTGACCTGAAAAACTTGATCCGCGTTAATGATCAACGCTGCATCTCTGACGGGCTGCCAGATCTCATCCGCCAATCCTGCCAGATAGAGCTGGGTAGCGGTTTCGTCGTGCAACAACACCGGTGCAACCTGGACGCCCTTTAGCGCAGAGCGAATTTGCTCGCCCGTGTTCCAGGCCAGAGAACCAGAACGGCCGATCGCATAGGCCACCTCGGTCGTTGCAGCCGCGCCGAAACGGATACCCAACGCTGCCCGGTTCACCGCCCAGGTGCGCTGACCATCGTGCAGCGTCAGGGGAGATTGGATGCGGTCCGCAAAGGACTTGGACAGCACAGTCTGCGCCTCGTCGCGGCGCATCCCGCCCAGGTCGAGGTCCCATACACTCACGCCACGGTGGATTTTGTCCCGGTACAGCAACTGGTAACCCACAAAGGAGATCAGGAGTACTGTCAATAAACCTATGGGGGCAAAGACAAGCGTGAACCACACTCTCCGCCACCACTGAGCGCTATGCCAAGCCTTGGCTTTGAGAGATTTCGCCGGTCTTGCTTGTGTCACGTCGCCAACGGACATCCTTGACTCTCGCCTCGCTAGAACTGACAGGATTTGGAGATGAGTGAATAGTAACACAGTTTGCGCAGCATGTCTATAGGCCCTCAGTAATAACAACACGGCTCTGCTCATTTGCCCTTTGCACCAACTGTGCTACCATGGTGAATAAAACACCAACTGGGATATAGATGCGCGTTCGCCCCACCGAACTGACATGAAGGACCAATCACAAATTTATAGCCACCTTGATACATGGGGGGTTGATATGACTCAACATACTTTTTGCCACCTACGTCGTGTCACCGGGATCTTGCTTTTACTGGTGGTGCTGGTGGCCGCTTGTTCACGCGGGACGAGCACACCCACGTTGGCGCGTACCCTTACTGCGCTGCCAATCCCAACTGCATCCGCTCCACCTGCGGGAGACCAACCTGATGCAGTGATTAAACTGAGCACTCGCGCCCTGTCCGAATCCTTGGGCATTGATGCCAGCGCCATCGCGCTGGTGTCGATGACGCGCCAAGAGTTCGCCGATGCAGCGCTGGAATGCCGGCAAGCCGGTGAGGCCGTCGCTACGGTCGTCACGCCCGGCTATCAGGTCATCTTGAGCGCGAACGGCCAAGAATATGAGCTACACACCACCCTGGATGGGGCCATTGTCCGTTGCTTGCCGACCGAAACGCCCCAATTGACACCGAGCGAGCCGGCGCCTGGCCTCCCGACCCCCGTGCCAGACGAGACCCTGCAAGCCATCGCGAGCGCTCTCAAAACCAAGGACTATGAACAACTGGCGGCGCATACACAAACCGATTTTTGGCTGGGCTTTTACGCCTCGGAAGCGGGAAAAATGCCGCGTGAAGAAGCGATAGAGAAACTACAGACGTTTTATCTGGGACCGGGCCTGGTCCGCGTTCACTGGGACGTAAGCGTCACAGAGCTGCTACCCGACTGGACCAACGCCGCGCCCTATGCCCGTTTCGTCTATTCCACGGGCTGGGGCGAAGGGCAACGGGACGACGCCATCCTGCTCTTTGAAGAGCAAGGCGAAAAACTATACTGGGCCGGTATTTTTTACATCTTTGACGACCTCAAAAAGTCGGCATACGGCGCCAAGCTGACACAGTTACCGCTCCCGCCCATCGATAATCTAGGCGCCATCGCTCAGGCTATCGAGAACAAACAATACGAGGCCATCGAATCTTTGCTGAGCGATCCGGTCTTTCTTGGTCTCTATGCTTCAGAGGCCAGCGAGTTGTCACCGGATGCCTTTGTCGAGGCTTTACAACGCAACTATTTGGAACCGGGAGCGGTGCAGGTGCGGTTCGACGTGGACGTGCGCCGCTTGTTGCCCGAATGGAGCGCCGACGTCTCTTGCGACGAACTGCTTTACTCGACCGGCTGGGGTGAGGAACAAGTCGATGATGGCATCCTATGCCTGAAAAATGAAGCAGGGATCGTGCGTTGGAGCGGCATGTTGTACGTTTTTGACAGTGTTGCCCAGGAAGCCTATGCCATAGAGATCCCCTCCCTGGAAGAAAAAGAGGCCACGAGCGTCGAGGGTATGGTATTTATCCCCGCCGGGCCGTTCATCATGGGCAGCAGTGCCGACGAGATGGGCACTGCCCAGGCCGCGTGTTTGCAGGGCGGCGCGAATTGTAATGTCGCTCAATTCCAGGATGAAATCCCGGCGCGAACAGTCACCCTCGACGCTTATTACATCGACAGGACCCAGGTGACCGTGGCCCAATTTAAAACCTTTGTCGAGGCAACCGGTTACCAGACAACCTCCGAAGCCAAAGGTGATCCTGTACAATACACCTGGCGCGCCTTTGACACCCCAGAGCGTCAAAACCATCCGGTCCGCTGGATGAGTTGGCACGACGCCAGCGCCTACTGTCAATGGGCCGGCAAACGTCTGCCCACCGAAGCCGAGTGGGAAAAGGCGGCCCGGGGCACTCTGGGGTTGATTTATCCGTGGGGTCAGGCCTGGGACGACAGCCGCGTGCCCCAAGGGGACACCGCGCCGGTGGACGCCTTTGCCGCCGGCGCCAGCCCTTACGGCGTGCTAGGTATGGCCGGCGGGGTATGGGAATGGGTGAACGATTGGTACGACCTCACGTATTACCAGTATGGCCCCACCGTCAATCCCACCGGACCGGCAGAAACCCGTGACAAAGTGCTGCGCGGCGGCGCTTTTGGCAACGCATCCTGGAAGCATCGCAGCGCTTATCGTCACTATGGCGGCGCCGTCGGCTATGCGCATGACCACGGCTTTCGCTGCGCCCGAGATGAATGAGCGGCGTCGGACACATATGTACATGCGAGGACGCTGTTTGCCACCATGTCGGGTAGCGACTATAATGACGCTATTATGAAAGTCTTGGTCACGGGAAGCACCGGTTTTTTAGGCGCCAACCTGGTTGAGGCGCTGAGCGCCGCCGGGCACGAGGTGCACGCGATGCATCGTGCCAACTCGCGCCTGGACGCACTGAAAGAGCTGGCATACGTGCCCGTCGTCGGGGACGTGCTCGACCCGGATTCTCTGACGCCCGCGTTAGAGGGGATGGACTGGCTTTTCCACGTCGCGGCCGTGGCCGACTATTGGCGACAACGGGGCACGGCCCAGCTCTATCGGGTTAACGTGGGCGGGACGCGGAACGTGCTCTTGGCCGCGCTGAACGCTGGCGTGCGCCGCGTGGTGTTCACCAGTTCGGTGGCCGCGCTGGGTTTGCCCCAAAATGGCAGCACCGCACCCCTGGATGAATCGGCCACCTTTAATCTTCCCGCGGAGCGTTTTCCCTACGGTCACAGCAAATATCTGGCCGAGAACGTCGCGCGCGAGTTTGTCGCCCGTGGCCTTCAAGTGAGCACCGTCAATCCAACTGTGGTCCTGGGGCCAAAGGATTTAAACTTGATATCCGGAAGCATCATTCGTGAGGTCTTGCGTTTTCACACGCCATTTTTTCCGCCGGGGGGCACCAACTATGTGGATGTGGCTGACGTGGTGGCGGGTCACATTGCCGCCGCCGAGCGCGGCCGAGCGGGCGAGCGCTATATCCTGGCCGGGCACAACCTGACACACCGTCAGGCGCTGACCACCGTGGCCGAGATCGTTGGTGTATCGCCCCCGCGCTGGCCTTTACCTCGAACGATGATGGAACCATTGTCCACTGCCATAGATTGGTTTAACCGGGCCTGGCCCGGCCCGCCTTTAATCGACGGCAATCAAGTGCGCTTGCTCAAGCACACGGTCTTTTTCGATGGCAGCAAGGCGCGGCGAGATTTAAACCTCAAGCCATCCATCCCCTTCCGGGATTCGGTCGCACGCACGTTCCGTTGGTATCGCGACAACGGGTATCTATAGGGTCGTAAAAAGGAGAGACGATTATGAAAGCTTTTGTGACAGGGGGAACGGGCTTTATCGGTGAACGTGTGGTACAGCAACTCACCGAACAGGGCTACGATGTCACCTGCCTGATCCGCAACCCAGAAAAAGCCACGACGCTACGTCAATGGGGCGTCTACCTTGTCCAGGGCAACGTCACCGACCGCGAATCGATGCGCAAAGGTATGTCTGGCGCGGACGTGGTCTTTCACATCGCAGCCTGGTACGAGGTCGGGTTGCCTCCCAGCGCCAGCCAGCCTATGGAACGGATCAACGTCGACGGCACCGAGAACGTGTTGGGGCTGGCTGTAGAGTTGGGCATTCCCAAAATCATTTATACCAGCACCGCGGTTGTCCTGGGTGATACCTATGGTGCGGTGGTCGACGAGACGTACCAACGCCATAGCCCCTTCCAGACTCACTATGATCGCACCAAATATCAGGCTCACCAGATCGCCAAGCGTTACATTGACGCCGGCGCGCCGGTCATCATCGTGATGCCTGGAGGGGTGTATGGCCCTGGCGATCATAGCCTGCTCGGCATTATGACGCGGCTGGTGCTGTGTCGTATGTTACCGGTCTTGCCCGGCGCCAATATGGGCTTTTCTCTCGTGCACGTCGACGACGTCGCGCGGGGACACGTGCTGGCGGCGGAAAAAGGACAAATTGGCGAATCTTATCTGTTGGGCGGCGAGGTGATGACATTGGGCGACGCCGTCCAGGTCATTGCCCGGCTGGCAGGCATGCCCGCGCCGTTATTGCTCTTGGACGACAAGCTGCCGCACACGTTGGAAGCGGTGGCCAGTTGGCTTGAAAAATTTGTCACGCTGCCCCAGTTGTTCAGCGCTGAAATGATGCGCATACTGGGACGGACCTGGATGGTCACGTCAGCCAAGGCCAAACGTGAACTGGGCTATACTTTTCGCCCCTTTGAAGAAGGCATAGCCGAGACGATCCAATGGGAGTTGCTCCAACGCCGCGCGCATCCTGCGCGGTGGGCGGTGCCGCTGGCATTGCTCGGCGCCGTGTCGACCTTGGCCACCCTGTGGTTCTGGCGGCGACGCCGGCACACCTGATTTCAACGACCTGCCGATGAAACTTTTTGTCCAGATCCCTTGTTATAATGAAGAGGAAACCCTGCCGCTCGTGCTAAACAGCATCCCGCGCCAGATCCCTGGCGTGGAAGCGGTAAAAGTGCTGGTCATCGACGACGGCAGCAACGACCGCACGCTAGAGGTCGCGCGGCAGCACGGCGCCGACTATATCGTGGGACATACCGGCAACAAGGGGCTGGCCCGCGCCTTTCGCACTGGCCTGGATGCCTGCCTGCGCTTGGGCGCAGACATTATTGTCAACACCGACGGGGATAACCAGTACCCCCAGGCCGATATTCCGCGACTCGTCGCTCCTGTGCTAAACGGCCATGCGGACATTGTCATCGGCGATCGCCAGACCTGGAATATCGCCGAATTCTCTCCCCTCAAAAAGCTGTTGCAAGCCTGGGGCAGCCACGTCGTGCGCGCCGTTTCGGACACGTCAGTGGTCGACGCGCCCAGTGGATTTCGCGCCTTCTCGCGCGAGGCCGCGCTACGGATGGTGAGCCTGACCAGCTATAGCTATACAGTAGAGACCGTGATTCAGGCCGGCAAGCTGGGCCTGATCACGATGAACGTGCCGGTGGAAACCAATCCTCAGACACGGCCCTCGCGCCTTAAAAAAGGTGAATGGGACTTTATCAAGAAACAGGGCGCGACTATCTTGCGCCTGTACGCGCTGTACGAGCCGCTGCGCACCTTTTTCTACAGCAGCCTGCCCTTTAGTGGCGCAGGGCTCTTTTTAATCTTGCGCTTTTTGTACTTTTACTTTTTTACCCAAGAGGTCGGCATCGGTCGCTATGTACAATCGCTGATCATCGGCGGCACGCTGCTGACGGTGGGGTTGTTGTTGTTCGTTTTTGGCGTGTTGGCCGACCTTATCGCCGCCAACCGCCGTATGACGGAGGAGACGCTTTATCGCCTGCGCAAACTGGAGCTATCCGCCCCACTCTTTCCCCTGGAAATCGAATGTGTCTCACCCGACACGCCGGAGGCGAACGCAGCCCCCGAGCGTTCACGTGCGCCCGATCAACCGAAAATAATATAGGTTTTACCAAGGAGGACATGCGATGGAAATCAATCTGGAAGCTTTGCTAGGCACCCTGGCCGCTTATTTTGCCATTATGGCGGTTTTGGCTGTCGGCACCGAAATCGTGCTCGACATCCTCAAGATCAAGACTCTGAAAAAGCCCATTGCCCCCAGCGAGGCCCTCGTGGAGCTCAAAGAGTGGGTGCCCAAGGAGACGTGGGACGACCTGGACCAACGGGTCAAACATATGGAAGAAGTGATCCACGAAGTGGATACCACGTTGACCCAGGCGCGTGCCGGATTTCTAAAAATTCGGCGGCAAACACAACCCATTCTAGACAAATATGAGCACCTGACGCCTGACAATGTGGCCAACGTGATGCGCGAGCTACAGGTGCGCTACAAAGCGCTGATCGAAAATCGGCTGGCCTGGATCCGCCTCCTGTCACTGGTCATCGGCATCGCCTGGGCCGTCATCCTGCAGATCAACTCGCTGGACCTGCTTGGTCCCATCATCCCTGAGGCCATTGCCCATTTATTGGGTGGTGATAATACCTTGTGGTACAATATCGCAGGATTGGCGCTCAGCGGGATGGGTGCCGCCGCCGGATCTTCCTTTTGGTACGAGCAAATGGCCCGCTTGCGCCAGACGCGGCAGGTAGTGGACACGACCGAGCAATTAAAGCAACAAGCCGCTGCCATTGCCAGCGGCATTATGGCCGGGCAAGCCAGCGCCCAAGAATAAATCGGGGCCACGGGTCCACATTAGAAATAAGACGCGAGTTTACCGCGTCGCCGGACGTCCACCGAAGCGCAGTGAAAACCACCGCCAATAGTGGCAAAGTGATAAAAGCCACACGGGATGGGCTTAAATCCCCAGTCCTTGAAGGCCTGGATCAAAGTGTGCTCGCCTTTGGAGACGATGACGCGCTCGCTGTCCAACATTAGCACGTTCATGCTGATCCAGCGGCTACAATTATACATCGGGTGGCTCTTGGGCATCAACGGCTCAGGGCAGATCAGGATGTCCCAGCCGGCCTTTTGGAACATCTCGGGCACCTTTTTCATCCGCTCGGGGTTGATCAAGAGCTTGCCCGGCGCTAACGGGTAAAAGGTGGCGTCGATGTGCATCGGGTGCGTGTCGTAAACCTCGACCTCGTGCACGCGGTAATCGTCGCCCAGGTGCCGCGCCAGCCATTCAATGCCGAAACGGTTACAACAGCTGCTCTGGGCGATGAAAATATCTCGCCCGCACTTGATAGCGTCTGCCGCGTCGAACAATGGCTCAAACTCGGTCAGGACGGTGCGCATAGGCTCGCCCTCTGTCGGCGCCACAAAGCCCTCTTTGTACGTGCGGCCGCCCAACTGGGGCCGCGGCGCTGAGACCCAGCGCGCACCCTTTTTAAAGTATGCTTTGCACAGATCTTTGTAGGCGTGGTGCTCAAAATGGCGCGAGTGCCAGCCCATAGGCGCCTCGATGATCTGGTTGCCGATGATCAACAATACGTCGCGCGGCATCAGGGCATAACAACCACTCTCGATCTCGAAATCGGGCGTGGCGCAGGGTTTGGCGAAATTATAGGGCGTGGGCTGGCGCACCGTTACTCCCTCGGCTTCCAGGATATGTATGAACTCGTCCAGATCTTTCTGGGCGGCGTCGACTAGGTCTTGTGGCCAGGGCGTCCCGCCGTGCTGCTTGTAGAAATCCCACAGCGCTTGCTCGTGCAGGGTAGCCTCCATGACCACGTCCCAAGGTGGGACCAGGGCGCCCTCGACGGTGCCTACGATGATTTCTTCTAGCGGGTCCCACTCATTGTGGGTGTTTACAACGGGACAAGCGGGTGTCTGAACAAGTGATGGTGTCATGGGCTCCTCAGTCTCAAAATATCGGTCACAGCATGGGCGAGGCGGCTAGGGCCTGGCCCTAGCCGCCTCTATTCCCCCGCCGACGACGCCAGTGCGCTATTACAAAATATGGGCCAGGAACTGGCGCGTGCGCTCTTCTTTGGGGTTGGTGAACAGCTCGTCAGGTGAAGCCATCTCGGCCCACACCCCCTCACACATAAAGATAACGCGGTCGGCGACGTCACGGGCAAAGTGCAGCTCGTGGGTCACGACCACCATGGTCATGCCCTCGTCCGCCAGCCGCTCCATCACTTCCACCACCTCGTTAATTAACTCGGGGTCGAGCGCCGAGGTCGGCTCGTCAAATAACATGATCTTGGGCTCCATCGACAACGCGCGGGCGATCGCCACCCGTTGTTGCTGCCCGCCGGACAGGCGTGAGGGGTACTCGTCTCGCTTGTCCGAGAGCCCGACCCAATCCAGCAACTCTTCCGCCTTGGCAATGGCCTGCGCCTTGGACATGCCCTTGACCGTCACCGGGGCCTCAATGATGTTGCCCAAGGCAGTCATGTGGGGAAACAGATTGAACTGCTGAAAGACCATGCCGGTCTTGCGGCGGATTTGGCGGATGTGCTCGCGGCGCGCGCGTCCGGTTTCGTTGGCCTTGATCTTGGCGTCCTCCACCTCGATCGTGCCCGCCGACGGTTGCTCCAAAAAGTTCAGGCAGCGCAAAAAAGTGCTCTTGCCCCCGCCTGATGGCCCGATGATCACGACCACCTCGCGCGGTTGCACGTCCAGGTCTACGCCCTTGATGACGTGCAAAGGGCCAAAGTATTTGTGCAAATCCCGCACCTGGATGATGGGATTGGACGTTTGAATGGATTCAGAGGGTACCATTGGTCTACTTCCTTTCTCCGCGCGCCATATGGGTTTCCAGCTTGCCTTGGAGAAACTGAAAAATCATGGTCAAAATCCAATAAAAAGCAGCGGCGACGATAAACGTCTCCATGCTGCGGAAATATTGTCGTCCGATCTTGGCTGACCGGAAGGTCAATTCCCATACTCCCATGACGGACACTAGCGAAGAATCCTTCATCATTGCGATGAAATCGTTGCCGATGGGGGGAATGACGATACGAAACGCCTGGGGAAGCACGATGCGCCGGAAAGTTTGTGCGCGCGACATGCCTAGCGCCTCTGCCGCTTCGTACTGGCCCTTGTTGATCGCCTGGATGCCGGCCCGAAAAGTCTCGGTCATATAGGCGCCATAGTTGACGCCCAGGGCCAAGATACCGGCCGGCAACGCCGAGAGGATAATGTTCAGGCGTGGCAACCCCAGATACCAGATGTAAATCTGCACCAATAACGGCGTGCCCCGGATCAGGGAAACGTAAAAGCCCGAGATACCGTTAGCCAGTGGATTCTTGGAAAGCCGGCCCAGCGCGCCGATCAGCGCCAGGATGACGGCCAAGGCAATAGAGGCCGCCGAGACCAAAAACGTCTGTCCGGCGCCGGCCATGATAAAGGAGAAAAAGTGTCCCATGAACGCCACGTCCAGGTTAAACCGGCGCAGCGCCGAATACAGTAGCACCAATAGTAAAACCCAGGCCGCGCCGACCAATATGGCCGAACGCAGGCGACGCGTGCGCAGGCTGGTCATTAACTGTTCGGCCAGCGGCAGCGAGGTGGACGCCTGATAATGCACCGCCACCGGCTCTCTCATCAACAGTATGACCAGCGCCGCGTACCATGCTGCCGCACCGATCAACGGCCAACCGATCTGCAACCGGGTGCCCCACGTAAATTTGAGTGAAAACAACTCAAATAGGGACATCCCAAACACGATAATAGGGCCGATCGTGTAAAGTGCCAGCGCCAACAGATGCGTCCAGCATTTAAAGCGTGCCATCCCCCACAGGCAGACCAATCCCACCAGCCCGCTAATCAGCATCCACAGGCTAAACAACCGCCCCCACATCGGTTGGAGGCCCTCGCGGGTCCATTCGACGCGCATCTCGGTGGTGTTGACCATGTTCCACATGCGGACCGTCCCGTCCTCACCGGCGGAGATCAGGGTGTTGGGTTCTGGGCCGGGGGCCACGGCGTTCACGGCGCTCAGGTGCCCCACAAAAGAACCGATCGATTTGCCACCGGGAATGCGCCAGGCCTTGGCCTTGGCGTCCTGGCTGCTCGACAAGGCCACGTCGCCTTCCGGCACAAAGACCAGTTGGGTCACGGCCGCAAAGTGACCTTCGCCGGTCCACGCCACCTCTCCGCTCTCCAACTCCCAAAAGGCGATGGTCTTGTCCGCGCTGCCCGAGGCCAGCAACTCGCCATCCGGGCTGAAAGCCAGGGCCATGACCGGCCCTTTGTGCCCTAGCCAGTCCTTCTGTTCTTTATCTTCCCAGTAGCCCTGCAACTTTTGCGTCGGCTGACCACTGCGCGCGTCCCAGATTTGGACGTTTTTGCCATAACCGGTGGCGACTTGCATGCCGTCGGGGCTGAGGGCCAGGGCGCGGTCGTCGTTCTCTTCAGAAGCGATAGACTCTACGAGCTGCCAGTCACCCTTGCTGTCAGAAGTAGAGGTCCAAACGTGCACGACGCTTTTATCGTCGATAGCAGCCAACGTCAAACCGTCCGCCGACAAATCGAGCCCTGCGAGCGACTCGCCCCCCGGCGCTTCCAGGGTCGCCAGGACTTGTTCACTAGCGACGTCCCATAACCGTATCTTGCCATCGTGACCGGCCGTAAAGAGAGGCACGCCATCGGGGGCAAAGGCCAGACTGGTCACAGCGCCGTCATGACCGGACAGCTTGCGCAACGCCCAGTTGTCCTCTATGCGCCACAGTCGCACGAGGCTGTCGTTGGCGGCAGCGGCGACCAAGGACTTGTCGGGGCTAAGGGCCAGGTCATATACCTCGCTCGCGACGGTGAGTCGCAACGGGCCGCCAACATAGTATTGAACAGCGTATAGCAGGCTCACGCTTACGGTGAGGGTGACAAGCACCAGCGCCACTCTTACTGCTTTCTTGTGCGATCTCCAATTATCCAAGGTCGTTGCCTCCTTATCAGAAACTAGGCTGTAACCGCTACTCACAAGAACTGCTCGGCGTAATGACAAGCGACAAAGTGGTCAGGGCTCAACTCGCGCTGC
>CAZSJU010000044.1:0-16429 GCA_964607235.1 uncultured Anaerolineae bacterium
GCAGCAAGTGTGCCTTGCCGCCGACGGCGATTAGGGCATACATGGCGTCAGTGCGTGCTCCCTGGATGCATAACCGGTGTAAAGGGCGTTCCTTGGGTCAGTTTGTGCGTGCTAGGCATAAAAAACGGCCGCGGCATAGCCCACGACGGAGTGATAGTCACCGGTGACGTCACCGGACGTGGCGTATTTGAGCAATTTGGCGCGGTCGGCGCCCAGCGCACGGGCAGCCAACATGACAGCCACGGTGGGGACGCCGCCACAGGCTTTGCCTTGGCCGCTGGCCAACGTCTCAAACAACCCATCAGGGTCCAGGTCGGCGATATGGTCCGTGACATTGCTGTCGAGACGGCGCGCCGTTTGGGCATCGTAAAAGTGGGACAGGTCGGTGCTGGCGATCAACAGCGCGTTACGGTCACGCAACAGATCAGCCAGGGCCTGACCCAGGGTGTCGCAGGCCGCGCGCGATTGGTCATTGAGCATCACGGGCAAGAGTTGGAACTCGCCCTTTAGGACGACTTGCAGGAAGGGCAGTTGAATCTCTAGCGAGTGCTCGGGGTCGCGTCGCACCCGGCTCAATCCGACCCGCGCGTCGAGCGCATCTACCAAATCTTGGGCCAGGGGCACCGGTCCCAACGGCGTCCCGTACGCATCGTGGCCGGTGGTGAGGAAAGGGTTATGGTTGGGGATGCGGTGGTTGGGGGCGACGATGGCCACGACGTCATACGACTGGCCCTGCACCAGCCGGTAGGCATGGGCTGCCACGCCGCCCGAGTAGACGTGACCGGCGTGGGGCACTACCAAGGCAAGGGGCGTGCCATCCAGCGGCTCGACATTAGCGGCGTCCAGGTAGGACTGCACGCGGTCGCGCAATGTGCCCGGCAAGTCAGGGTACCATTGACCAGCGATGGGAGACGGACGCACGTCGAGTGCGTCACCGGCCGTCTTGTTAGGAGCTTGTCGGTTCATCATTCATCCTCCTGATAGACGCGTGCGATGGCATGTTGAGTATCATTATTATAACACACATGTGCTCGGACGCACGGCCTTGAGTGTCCGCACCGCCCGGTGGGGGCTGCTACCCTGATGGGGAGAGGGTCTGGCGAGGAATGGAGAAACGTGCGACCGGTGGCCTTGACCGCCGGTCGCACATGTGTCAGTTCAGTTTAACCAGACGCTGTCGCGCGCTTTAGCGCGGCACCCATTTGACCGCGTCGAACGCGACCATGCGGCTTAGCCGTGTCTCATAAGTGGCGTCTGACAGGAACACGTATTCGTCGTCCGTGCCGTCGAACCAGTAGGTGCCCAGCGAGACCCAGTGGTCACCTTGGGTCGACTGGTTTACCTGGCGCAGGGCATTGCCGTTGGCATGCGAGACCCAGTAGCGCGCGTTGGCGGTGGTGGTGTAGCGCTCGGGGATATAGACGTACACTTGGTAGCGTCCCGGCGCCAGATCAGGGTACCATGTGACCCAGTTATAGTTGGGTCGCTCCCAGTCGTTGTTCCAGGTCCAGATCAGCCGGCCGTCATAGCCTTCGTAGACAGTGCGCCAACTATCTGGTGTGCCGCCACGCACAAAGCCCGGATCACCGTCGTCGACGACCACGGTCCTGGAGGCAGGCGGCTGAGTGCCAACCTCGCTCCAGGAAAGCCGCGCCACGGCGTTCCCGCCGTTCTCATAGTATTCCATCTTGAGCGGCACGTCACCGCCGGGCAAAAAGATCTCGCCTGTGTAGGTGCGCGCGCTTTGCTCCTGCCAGGTGTCGATCAGCAAGTGACCGTTGACCCACAAACGCCCACCGTCGTCCACCGTCATCGCAAAGCGATAGTTGCCGGCCGGCATGTTCAGCGTGCGGCTCCAGCGTATCGAGAATTTGTCCGTGCCGATGACGCCCGGGGCAGGCGAACCGCTGCCCCAGTCAAAGTTGATCTGGGCGTCGTCGCGCACCAGCGCCGGCGTGCCGCTGAGCGAAAGGTTGTCAAAGTATTCGCCCCGCCAATTCTGGACTGTGCTCTGGGTAGGCGCCCAGGTCATTTTGGCCACCGCCAGGCCGCTATTCTCATAAAATTCGACCACGACCCAGTGGTGTCCGTGGGTCAGGTATTTTTCGGCGCTGGTGGTCTTGGCCGGGTGGTCGTACCATTCGTTGATGATGAGGTCATTGTCTACCCAGACGCGGATGCCATCATCGCTGGTGGTGGTAAAGCGGAAAGTGCCGTTTTCCACATAGATGTAGCGCGTCCAACGCGCCGAAAAGCCGTCCACGTTCACGCTGGCCGCGGGGGAGCCGCTGCCCCAGTCGTGATCCAGGCTGGTTTCCTGGCGCTCCAGGACTGGTGCGCCCGATAGGGACGTGTTGTTCCAATATTTGGCTTGCCAGTTGGGATCCGAGTCGGCAGGGAAGACGGGTTGCTGGGCCAGGGCTGTGCCGGTTAGCGACAAAATTAACGTTAAACTGATCAGTAGAGAGAAAATCTTGGACATTTTACACCTCCAATACTTGTTAGGTTTGCTGTTCGTATCAAAAAAGGGGCTGCGATGCCGGCTGAATGTGCCGCGCTCGCGCCCCCCCAGAAAGCGTCTTTTTTTATCTTACTTTATTTCATGTCTGTTACCGCCAGGGTTACTGGTGCATTTCAGTTTGGTTACGATTGTGTTAAGGCCCGAATTTCTCGACGTGTGCCCGGAACGACGGTGATGCAAAAGTATCTGGACCGGCCGCGTACGTTTTGCCTGCGTGTGCTCTGCGTCTGTAGCACCAGTGTCTTTCTCAATTTGACTATAGCTTATCACAGCGTTTGTGCCGGCGCATCGGGCATCTGGCGGGGGTGTGGGCTGGACGATGGTCTGGTTTTGCCCCTGGTCAACTGACCAGGGGCCCGGCGCTGCCAGTTGTCTGTTTGCCCTTGTCCTTTATCTCATGACGCAAGGGAGGCGTCAAAGGTTCCCGGTCTGTCTCGTTTTTGGACCAAATTTTCCATAAAGGTGTCATAGTGGGGGGCCATATGGCGCCAATTATAGCGGGCCACGTGGCGCTGGAGGGAAAAGGCGCGGATATCGTCAATGTGGGTCAAGGCATGGCGCAGCCGGGCCAGCAGACCGTCGAAATCGTGATACAGACACGCGGGGTGGTGGGCGGCCGGGATCAGTTCCGGGTAGGCCAGGTCGTGAGGCAGCACGGGATAACAGCCGCAGTAGCAGGCCTCGACGACCGAGACGCCGAAAAATTCGTGCAGGGCGGTGCTCACGACAATGTCGGCTTGCCATAGCTGCCGGCTGTACGTTGCCAGGTCTCGCGCATAGCCGAAATGGACGATCCGATCAGCCAGGCGCTCGCGCGCGGCCAGGAACTCGTCGGGCTGGTTGCGAAAGCTGCGCCCTAGCAAGACCAGGCCGAAATCTAGCCCCGATGCGGTCGCATCGGCTTTATCAGCCAGGGTATAGAGGGCGCGGAAAAAGGTGGTGGGATCCTTGTCGTATTCCCAACGGTGGTTCCACAAAATCCAGGGGCGCCGTCCCGGCGCGGCTGCCCGTTCAGGGCGGTGCGCGTCGAGGCGGTCCAGGTCCAGGCCCAGGGGCAGCACCCGCGAACGGGCCTGGAGTGCTTTCAGGGCCCATAGCTCGTTATAGTCGGGAAAGTGTTTGAGCATGCGGGGCAGGGCCTCGAAAAAGGCCTCCTGATGGTAGGCCGAATTAAAGCACAACGCGTCGGCGCGCAGGGCGCTGATAAAGTTGATAAAGCCGTAATGCAGGTCGCGTTTTTCCCCAGGTCGCAGGGGATAGGTGAGTTGGTTTTCGTGGAAATAGAGCACGATCGGCACATCGGCGAGTTGTTGGCCGATCAGTCCCATAAAGACCGGCACGTTTAGCATGTCGGTGGCCAGGATCAGGTCGGGGCGGTCGTCGCGCGCTCGGGCGCGGCGCGCCAGGGTGACGGCGCCGCCCTGCATGCGCCACTTCCAGAACCGGCCGGGCAGGTTGAGGATGTGGACGGCGTGGCGGCTGTGCGCTTGATAACCGTCGGCCCAGGCGCGGTGCGACCCGGCGTAATAGGGTTCAATCAGCCAGATGTTCATCTTGTGAGGTCCCGGCATAGGCGCCTCACCAGCGGGCCGACCTGTAGCACGTCGTCCACAACGAAATCTACACTGGCTTTGGCCGCGCCGTCCGCGTTGTCGTCGGCTACGCCGGCATCGTTTCCCTGTACCAGTATGGTGGTCATGCCCAAGGCCTTGGCGGGTACCAGGTTGCGCGCCGAATCCTCGACCATGAGACACGCGGGGCCGCGTGCGCCCAGCAGCGTCAGCGCGCGGTCGTAGGCGTCGCGATAGGGTTTGTTGCGCAAGTCTACTTGTTCGATACCGATGATATGTTCAAAGTATTCGGTCACCTCCAGGGTGCGCAGCACGCGCTGGCTGTATTCCACCGTGGCGTTGGTATAGATCGCCCGCCGCAGCGGGAGGCCGGCCAGCATCGTCGCCAGCGCCGGGTTGGGCCGCAGGTAGGCCTCGACGGAGATGTCGTGCACAAAGGTCAAATAGGCGTGGACGTCGGTGTCGTGCTCGGCGACCAGGCCACCCAGCGTGGTGCCGTAGCGCCGGAAATAGTCGCGGCGCATCTGCTGGGCTGCTTTTTCTGTCAAGCCCATGTATTCAGATAACCATAATTGGATGCGGCGGCCGATCTCGGCCAACAGGCCGGCGTCGCGAGGGTAAAGTGTGTTGTCCAGATCAAAGATCGCGAATTCTAACGACATTCATTCCCTCTAAAGTTTATAGGCCATCTTGGCCATAGTCAAACACGACAAGGATGGCCCCTTCGCTGTCCCCTTTCCATGTGGGCACGTGCAGCGCAGCGCCGTTGAACGTCAGCGTCACGCTACGGCGCGAGCTGGCGTCTATAAAAGCGTCGTACCCTTGGAAAAAGGGCATGTCGGCGGTCGGGCCGGGGACGGGGCCGCCGTCCGTTTGACCATCGCCGTCAAAGTCCTGGATAAAGATAGCGATGGTCGAGGCCTCGTCCGGGGGCGGCGGCGCCATCTCGGGTGTCACCAGGTCGACGCCGTCCATGGTGGCGCTGTCGCGGCCATCATACAGCGCCTGGTGGGCGCTGAAAAACACAATGGTGCTGCTGGCGTCGTCGTAACGGATGTCCCCCAACATATTGTTCAACAACAGGTTGGACTCGGGTAATCGACGCAGGTAAACCAGGGCGGTGGAGCGGAGGAAGGGTTGGCGGTAATAGTGGAACGGCCGCGTGTCGGCCTGGGTCACCTCAAACTCGTAATAGGTCGCCGGGTCGGCCTCGAATGGCCCCCAGCGTCCGTCCTCGGCGGCGGTGAAACGTGCTGCCGGGGCTGCTTCTAGCCGCTCACCGCTGCTGGCGTCTAGTGGATACACTGACACGCTCGCGCCGGCGCCGGCCGTGTTCATGCCGATGTCCAGGACCTTGCCCGACAAGGTGATCTGCGTTTCGGCAACGACGCGGGTCGTGTCGGGCGCCTGGCCGGCGTTAAAAAAACGATACAGCGCGGCAAAGGTCTCGGGCAGCGTCACTATTTGTAGGTGGTCAGCGCCCTCCACGTCCCGGTTGTCGGCGCCATCGATGGTGCACGCTCCCAGGATTGTGTCCTCGTCGCTAGAGAGGACCAGCACCGGCGGCGCCTCGGGGAAGGTCAAGCCGCAAAAGCTGGCCGCGTGCACATAGTGTGCCACCCGCTCGGCGTGCTCTTGCAGGTATTGGTGACACAGCCGCCCACCCATCGAATGACCCACCAGGTCAATCTGCTCCGCGCCGGTCTCGTCCAGGACCTGCGTGACGAATGCGTCCAGGTCTGCAGTGTTGGCTTCTATGTCAAAGGAGAGCGTGTTCCAGTCATAGGTCCGCAGATAGTCCGGGCAGTAGCCGTTGGAGGCAAAGCGCAAGACCGTAGGGGCGAAATTGTCGCCGCCGCCCAGAAAACCGTGCACGAACACGATGGGGCGCGGCACGTCCGCGCACCCCGGCGGCGGGGAGGGTGACCGATCGCCGCAGCCGGCGAGAGCAACGGACAGGAGGGTCAGTAAGATCGGGACAAGCGTCCATAGGCGTCGTTGGTTCATATTCCTCTTTTCTTTATCAACCTGTGGGTCGCGGTGCGTTCACCTGCGTTGGTTTATGAGGTTATTTTAACAAAATTCTCCACGTATTCCAGGGATTGGTGCCGGAAATAGGTGTTATACAACTCGGCATAGTGGCCGCTCTGGGCCAGCAATGCCTCGTGGGTGCCCTCTTGGATGATGCGCCCGTGGTCCATGACGATGATACGGTCGGCGTGCTTGATCGTGGACAGCCGGTGCGCGATGACGATGGCCGTGCGGTCGCGCATCAGCGTCTCCAGCCCTTCTTGAATCTGGGTCTCGGTAAAAGGGTCTACGCTGGCAGTGGCTTCGTCCAGGATAAAGATGGCCGGGTCTTTGAGCAGCACCCGCGCCAGCGCGACCAGTTGCCGCTGGCCCATGGAGAGACTGGCCCCACGTTCGCCCACGTCGGTATCCAGCCCGTCGGGCAGGTCGGCGATCCAGTCACCGTGGCTGACCTGCATGGCCGCCTGACGTACCTGCTCGTCGGTGGCCGCTGGGTGGCCGTAGCGGATGTTGTCGCGCACCGTGCCGGAAAAGAGGAACGGTTCCTGCGGCACCAGCCCGATGTGGCGCCGGTATTGGCTCAGGTCCAGGCGACGCACGTCGCGGCCGTCGATCAGCAGTTGGCCATCCTGGAACTCGTAAAAGCGGGTGATCAGGCGCGCGATGCTGCTCTTGCCGGCTCCGGTGTGTCCTACCAGCGCCAGCATCTCGCGGGGATGGATTTGCAGGTTCAAGTCGGGCAGTACGATCTCCTTGTCCGTATAGCTGAACCTCACGTGGCGAAATTCTATGTCACCCGCCACTCGCTTCACCGGCTCACTGGCTGTCTGTGTCACCTTGGGTTCGGCGTCGATGAGCGCGAACACCCGCTCTGCAGCCGAAAGCCCGTCCTGGAACTGGCTCCAAAAGGAGGCGATGTTGATCATCGGCCACCAATAGAACCCCACCGCCTGCATAAACAGGTACCAATTGCCGGGGCTCAAAGTCCCGGCTTGCGTGGACAGCCCCGCTGCATAGACCAGCGTCGCCACGCCCAACCCAGAAGCGAATCCCATGACGGGAAAAATTGTGTTGAGCGTCAGGCCCCGTTTGAGCCCTACGCGGTAGCCTTGCTTGTTGTTGGCGTCAAAGGTGGCATAAATGGCGTGTTCTTGTCGAAAGCTCTTGGCCACGGTGATGCCGCTGACAGATTCCTGGATTTGAGCGTTGATTTTGGCCGTCACCCGGCGCGCGTTTTGAGTGACCCGGCGTGCGACACGCCGAAAGCTCAACGCGATGGTCACCGCAATGGGCGTCATACCCAGCAGCAGCAGCGTCAGTGGGACGCTGATGTTGAACAGCCAGGCGGAGAGAATGATGACCAGCAACACCTGGCTGAGCAGGTTCATAGTCAGGGTGACGACCTGGGCAAAGTCCTGGGTGTCCGAGGTGACGCGACTGACGATTTTGCCCGAAGGGTGCTCATCGTAAAAGGAGAGGTCATGGTGGATGGTGGCGTCAAAGACGTCCTGGCGCAGCTTGAGCACGACGTCCCCGACCACCTGGGCGGTGAACATTTGCTGGATATAGTTAAAGAACCAGGCGCTGCCGCCCAGCAGGAACACGCCCGTTGCCAGCAGCAGCATGGCCTCGCGTGTAGGGTTATCGGCCAGGGTGTCGATGGCGCGCGAGATGAGGATCGGCCCGCCGGTGCCGGCAGCCGAGTTTAGGGCCAGCATCGCCGCCACCCCGAGCATACGCCGCGTGTGCGGTCGAAAGTAATGGATGATGCGGCTCAGTAGTTCTGTATCACTATAGTTGCGGTCGTAGGTCTCTGTTTCAAGGCCGTCCAGGATAAAGCCCATAACGTTTACCGTCGCTCCTCGCCGATGCTAATCCATAGACCTCCGAGGTTTATGCAGCACCAAACCTCCGAGGTCTGAACGTTGATGCTAATCATAGCGCGAGAAAATGCGCTGATAGTCCGTGCAGCGCGCCAATAGCTCTTTGTGCGTGCCCTGGTCCACCAACTCGCCCTGGCGTAGCACCAGGATGTGGTCGGCCCATCGGATCTGGCTGAGCCGGTGGGTGATGATAAAGGTCGTGCGTTGGCGGCTGATGCGTCGCATGGCGCGCTGGATCTTGTCTTCGGTGGCGCTGTCGATGGCGCTGGTGCTGTCGTCCAGGATCAGGATGCGGGGATCGGTGAGAAAGGCGCGCGCGATGGCGATGCGCTGCCGTTGCCCGCCGGACAAGGTCACCCCCCGCTCGCCGACCTCGGTCGCGTAACCGTCGTTGAAATCTGTGATAAAGTCGTGAGCCTGCGCTTCTTGGGCGGCGCGCTCGATCTCTTTTTGGGTGGCGCCGGCGCATCCAAAGCGGATGTTCTCGGCCAGGGTGCGGGAGAACAGGAACACATCCTGCTCGATGGTCGAGATTTGCGAGCGCAGCGCTTCTAGATGCCAGTCGCGCACGTCCACACCGTCGACCCGCACCCGGCCGCTCTCGGCGTCAAAGATGCGGTTGATCAGCCGGGTCAGCGTCGTCTTGCCCGAGCCCGTTTGCCCCACGATGGCGACGGTCTCGCCCGGGCGGGCGGTAAAGGTGATGTTTTTGAGCACCTGCTTGCCGTCGTAGCCAAAGCTGACGTTTTCAAAGGTGACTTTGCCCCGGATGGGTTGGGTGACGCCGGCTTTATTTTCGTCCAGCTCGGTCTCGGTGTTGATCATTTCGAGGATGCGCCCGGCGCTGGCGATGCCCAGTTGCACCAGGTTGAAGGAAAAGATAGAGATAAAGGTGGGAAAGCGCAACGTGCCCAATAACCCCATAAAGGTCACTATCTGACCCAGGGAGAGGGCGCCCGCTTGCCATAGCAACATGGCGTGTAAAAAGCCTAACGCCCAAATCAAGCTAAAAGCCAGCATCGGCCAGTAGCGGGCTTGAATTTCCCCTTGCTCCACAAAATAGTCGCGGAACCGGCGCGCGTCCTGGGTGAATTTTTCGCCTTCGCATCCTTCTTGGGCGTTAGCCTTGACGACCTCGACCCCGGAGATGGCCTCGGCCAGTCCGGCGTTCATGGCCCCAAATTGTTCGCGTTGTGCCAGGCTGACGGGCTCTAGCCGCCGGTTATAATCGTACACGGTGACGACCAACAGGACCGCAAAGATAGCCGGGACGAGCAACAATCGGAGTTCGAGCTGGCCGATGACAAAGACCGGCACGAGTAACGCCATGAGCGAGTCGACGATGAGCCCCAGGCCGGGGCTGAACATATAGTTGAGCGCGCGCACGTCGTTGGTCGCGCGCGCCATCACGTCCCCGATGCGCTGTTGACTGTGAAAGGTCTGGCTCTTGCCCAACAGGCTGATGTAAAGCTCGTCGCGGGCATCCCGTTCGACGCGTTGGGCCAGGAACTCGATGGAAAAGTTGCGCATGAGGCCCGTCAGACTTTGCCCGGCCGCCGAGCCTAGCACACCCAGGGCCAGCACCAACAGATCGTTCGGGCGCCAATCCGGCGCGGTGAGAGTGTCAAAGGCGCGGCCGATAAAGACCTGGATATAGCTATAGCAAGCGTTGTTCAAGATGGCGGCCAGGATCACCGCCAGCGGGAGCACCGGGTAGCGCCACATGTGCGCCATGATCCAACGGATTGGCCCGGAGCGATGGTACTGGTATTCGTTTTCCGGTCTGAATTCCCTCTTGGTCAATGGATTTCCTAACTGTTTAGGTGATGGGTGACGGCCCCGATTGGATGGCCACGACGCGTCCTCACAGCCGCTTGATGACCACCAGCGTCTCGTCGTCAAAGATCCCCTGCTCGGTGGCAAAAGCGGCGGCGGTCTTGACAATCATGTCGGACAGCTCTTGGCAAGGACGGTCAGCGTATTGGATCATCAGTTCTTCCAACCGGCCCTCGCCAAACTCTTGTTCGTCGGCGTCGATGGCTTCGGTGATGCCGTCAGTGTACAGCACCAACACGTCTCCTTCTTCCAGGGTCACTTTTTCTTGGACAAACTCGGCATCTTGGAACAGGCCCACCGCCACCCCCGAGGCTTGCAGATGCTTGCAACGGCCCCCCGCAGCGCGGTAGAGCAAGGGCGGGTTGTGTCCCGCCGAGGCAAAGTGCATGACGCCGGTCTCGGGGTCCAGATAACCTACGAAAATCGTCGCAAACATGCCGGATCCCTGGCTGGACAGGATGGCCTGGTTAGTGTGGTGCATCAGTTCGCCGGGCATAAAATTGAGGCCCATGCCGAACCGCAGCACCGTCGCGCTGAGCGCCATAAACAAGGCCGCCGGGACGCCCTTGCCCGAGACGTCGGCGATAATGAGGGCCAACCGGCCATCGGGCAAGGTGTAAAAGTCGTAAAAGTCACCGGCCACGTCTCGCATCGGGCGCCAAAAGGTGGCGATCTCCCAACCTATGTATTGGGGGATCGACTGGGGCAGAAAGCTCTTTTGAATGCGCCGGGCGGTCTCTAGTTCCTGGTTGATGAGCCGGCGCTCCATTTCTCCGGCATACAGCCGCGCGTTCTCGATGCTGATGGCGGCCTGGGCTGCCATCGCCGTCAGCAACCGTTCGTCCCGTGAGGTGAATGGCCCGCCTCGTTTGTTCAGCAACTGGACCACACCGATGATCTTGCCCTGCGGGTTGCGCATCGGTGCGGTCAGCACCGTGTGCGTGTGATAGCCGGTGGTGTCGTCAAAGGCGCGCAAAAAGCGGGGGTCGTTGTGTGCCCGCTGCACGTTGAGCACTTGGCCGGTGGCGGCTACGTGTCCGGCAATGCCTTCACCGACTTGGAGCCGGATCTCTTGCAAGATGCCCACCTCTTCTTGCAGCACCCGTGAAAAGAGTTCGCCTTTCTCTTCGTCCACCAGGTAAAGCGTCCCGCGCTCGGCGTCGATGGTCTCGACCAGCTTGTCGACGATCAACTCGAGCAGATCGCCCAGCTCAATGCTGCTCGTCATATATTGGCTGACGGTGCGCATGGCGTTCAGCTCGCGCTGGGTGCTGGGGCGATGCGCACCGGGCTGCAAGCGCTCGACGTGTTTGATCAAGGTCAACGTGTTGGGGATATCCCCGTTTGAGGCGGTTTTGCGCACGACGGCGTCCATCAGGCTATGGATCAAGTGCAGCCCCATGCCGCCTTTTGTCCGCATCTCGACCGGCGCGCTGAGGTCATAGGGTTGTGCATCTTGCGGGTTAAAGGGAATCCCCCAATCGGTAAAGGTGATGTACAAGACGTCGTCCAGTATCTCCAGGCGGAGCACGAGCTCGCCCGTCTGGCCGGCGGGATAGGCGTGGCGCATGACATTAGTCGCGGCTTCTTCCACAGCCAGGTCGATCTCGAACAGCGTTTTCTCGGTGAGTGCCAGGCGTTGTTCGACGCCGTGGATAAAGTATGATATGGTGCGGAGATTCTCGAGTCGGGCCTCAACACGCAGCTCGCCCAGAAAAATCATAATGGTCCTCTTTTGCAAGGGGCACGCAGCAGTCAAGGGCCGGGTTGTAGGTGGCGTTCAATGTAACCCCGGATTTGATGGCTGATGTGGGCGGACGGTTAAAAGTCGGCCAGTGCTTGTGTCGTCGTGTCGTAAATTGAAAAAAACTTGTCAAAGCCGATGATGCGCAAGACGCGCAGCACCTTGTGATTCAGGGAAACCAGTTTCAAGTCGCCCCCTTGCGCCCGGTTTTTGGTCAGCACGTCGGCCATCGTGCGCAGTCCGGAACTGTTGATGTAACGCACGTCGGCCATATCCAAGATCATTTTGTGTTGACCGTCGCCCACCGCGGATTGTAAAGCCAGGTCCATGTCCACTGCGCCTTGGGTGTCGATGCGTCCTTCTAGTACAAATACCGTGACGTCGTTTTCTTGACGCTCGATAATGTTCATCGCTTTTGCCTCCTTCAATTGAGCTTTTGGTCTGCAGGGCGCTACTTTAAACGGCGGGCGACCAGCCGGTGGTCGATCTGATCGGGCGAGACCAGGTGCCCGTTGCGCACCTCTTCTACCCGCGGAATCTGTCCCGCCAGTTCCCGGTCGTGCGTCACCATGATAATCGTTTTTCCTTTTTCGACCAACTCTTCGAACAGCGCGATCACCAACCCCGCCGAGACCGTGTCCAGGTTGCCCGTGGGCTCGTCGCCCACAATCAGCTTGGGGTCGTTGGCCATCGCGCGCGCGATGGCCGCGCGCTGCTGCTGGCCGCCCGAGATCTGGCTGGGGTACTTTTCCGCCGTTTCGGGCACTTGTACCAGCTCTAGCAGTTCCAACGCCCGCTCGCGTCGTTGGCCTTTGTAGGTGTCACAGTAGTGCATGGGCATCATTACGTTCTCCAGCACGGTCAGGGTAGGCAGCAGTTGGAAGAACTGGAACACCACACCTACGTTGCGGCCGCGCCATTTGGCGACGCGGTTTTCGCTCAGTTGGGTCAGGCGTTGACCTGCTACGTGTACCTCACCGGTGGTGGGGCGGTCGATGCCGGTAATCATGTTGATCAGGGTGCTCTTGCCGCTGCCCGAGGGACCGACGATGCCTACGAATTCACCGGCTTCTACTTGCAGGTCGATGCCGCGCAGGGCCTTAAAGGGGCCAGCTTTGGTCTGGAACACCTTTTCTACGTTCTCCAGGTAAACCAGTGGTTTATGGTTCTTGTGATGGTCGTTCATTTTATATTTCTCAAGGGCTACACATACACACTATTGATAACGGATGATTTCCGAGACGGTCTTGCGGGCCGCGCTGATTGAAGGCCACAAGCTGGCGATGGCGGCGATGACGACCATGCCGACCAGGCCCAGGATAGGGCTGATCAGTGGGTACTCGATGGCATCCCCGCCATAGGGAAATGCCGACCACAGGCCCCGGTTCAACAGGTAACTCAGCGGCACACCCACGACCCAAGCGACGAGGCCCACCAGGACGCCCTCGAACAGGAATTGCGAGACAATGGTGGCCGAACCGGCGCCAATGGCGCGCATCACGCCGATCTCTTTTTGGCGCTCAAAGACGCTCATCGAAAGGGCCGCCAGCAGGCCCACAGCCCCCACGGCGGCCATCACGCCGGCCGCGATGTTGAGGATCAACCCAAACGCCAGAATCTGTTGGGCCGCCTCTTTGGCACTGCTCACCTCGTTGGTATAAGTGGCCGTAATCCGCGCTTGCAGCAACGTTTCCGAGATGCGGTCGATGGCCTGGTCGACCTCTGGGACGGTGGGGTCTGGATTATTCAACTGTACGAACAGCCGGCTAGGGATAGATTCGCCATCCAGGTCACGGCCTTCTAGCTGGGCCAGCGCTTGCCAAAACATGCCCACGATGTCGGTGGGGTCGCCCTCTGAGACCAGCGTCGGCGGCAGTTCAAAGATGCTAAGGACGGGATAGGTGGCGCTGTTTTCTCCCACGCGCAGGGTCAACTCGTCCCCCACGGTGTAATTCCCAGCCTGGGCCATCGCGCTGCTGATGATAACGCCTGGCACGTCGTTCGTCAAGCTGGTCCCGGCCAAAAAGTTGCTGGCCATCTCGTCCATGCCTGCCACCGCGACCTGAGCGTCTGGCAGGCTGCCATTGTACCCCTGGATCTGGGCCAGGACGTTATAGTCGTTGGGCGTGGGGGCGCCCAACGTCAGGCCGGTCAGCCGGGACAGGGCGCGCCATTCCATAAAGGCTTGATCAAACATGGAGGGAATGACGCCAATGATCTCCAACTCGGTGGTTTTGCCCCCGGCCGAGATGCGCACCGTGTCGCCGACGCGCTTGTCCATCTGTTGGGTCACCCCCGAGGCCAGCACGATGCCCTCGCGCTCGGGGTCGTCCTGCCAGGCGGTCCCGGCTTCCAGGTTCAGTTCAAACATTTCGCTCTTGGTATCAAACCCCACCACCATCAACATGTTGGTTTCGGTTTGTGGGTTGACATATCCTTCGAGGTAAATCTCGGAACCGATGCCGGCAGAGACGTCTTTTACTTGTTCCACGTTATCCTTGATCAGCGCTCGCATCCGCTCGAAATCCTGTCCGTCGTTGGGCGCCACCTGGATTTGATAGTTCAAGCTATCGTACAGATCGGAGATGAGGTCGTTCACCGCAAAAAATACCCCCGAGACTCCCATAAAGGCGGCCACGGCCAGAGTCAGAGTGAGCCCGGTTAACATCAGGCGCCATTTTTTGCGCACGACGTTGCTGAGGGCCTGACGGAAGGTGATGGGCACCGGCAGGGCGCCGATCAGTCGCGCCGCCCGGCCCTTGCCGTAATTGGAAGCGATGCCCAGGTCGGTCATAGCTTCCAGGATGGTGACGCGGGTGCCCAGGTAGACCGGGATCAGAGCCGCCAAGAATGGCACTAGCAGGCCCATCGCGGCGCCCAGCAGGACGCCCGTAAGCGAGACGTTAAAGCCTTGCAGCAGCACGTTGGCCAGGGAAGCCAGGCGCTCGGCGGTCATGGAACCGATGGGGATGCCCAGCAAGACGCCCGGCACCATGCCGATGATGCCATAGCCCATCGCGATGCCGGTGTACATCAAGAGATTGTCCGAGCGCGTCGCCCCTAACGACTTCATGACGCCGATCTGTCGCTTTTGTTCGACGACGATAGTGTTGACCACGTTGGTCACGAGAAAGCCCGAGACGACCATCGCCACGAGGCCCAGGATGGTGAGGACGCGGGTGATCTGTTGGCTGATCGTGATAAACACGTTTTGAGCCGGGTCGTCGATAAAATTAAAGACTGGTACATAGGGCGTCGCTTGGGCGATGGCCGTGCTAAAGTCGTCAGACTGGGCTTGGGCGGTCTCGAAATCGGTGTGGCGCGCATAGAGCATGCTGAAACCGGTAAACCCAGCGATGTATCGTGCATCCTCAAAAGTGGCATATATGCTCACGTCGTTGGGCACCAGCCCGTCGCCAGTGATGTTAAAGTAGGGTTGAAAGACGATGCCCGAAATAGTCCAGCGCTCCTCGCGCATATCCTGAGCGTCAGTGGCATCGCCCAGAATGCGCAGCACTAACGCGTCGCCCACATCCAGTCCGTAGCGCTCGGCCATACGCTTTTCGACCGCAATCTCGTGCTGACCGGCGACGGGGTAGCGTCCTTCCGACGTCAGGCGCACCGGTTGTATTTGCATCTCTTCAAAGGGTTCCCAGGCGGCCAGGATAAAGCCGTTTTCAAACCTGACGTCCCCGGGCTGTTTCCAAAACAGCGGATAAGTGGCGCGCCCCTCGACGCGGGCCACACCCGGCAGTGCGCCCAACTGTTCCAGGTAAGCGTCGTTGTCCAACTCGGTCCCGCCGGGCACCGTGAGAAAGACCTGCATCATGGCCAGTTCTTCCTCTTGAAGGTCTTGTTCGAGTTGGCGGATCAGCAGGTCACTGACCGAGATGAGAATGACGACACCCACGACGCCGATAAAAATACTGGTGGCCGCCAGGGCTGTACGGCCCTTGCGCACCCACAAATCCCGAATGATCTTGCGTCCCCGCGTTCTAAACATACTTTTGTATCCTTGGCTTGCACTGAATCTATCGTTGGTCAGCCCCGTTATAAGGCGTTGATCTGCCGGGCCAGGGCCGAGCCGCCGATCAGCCCGTCTTGTAGCGTGAGCACGGTGGGCACGTCTCGCACGACCTGGCGGTCGTGGGTCACGACGATGACCGTGTGCCCTTGCTCTTGCAGCTCGTAAAAGGCCTCCAAGACCACCGCCGCGCTCATGCGGTCCAGGTTGCCGGTCGGCTCGTCACCGACGATCAACGGTGGGGCGTTGGCCAGGGCGCGGGCAATGGCCACGCGCTGTTGTTGACCGCCCGAAAGCATGTCCGGAAATTTGGCTGCCTGGTCGGCGACGTCAAAGCGTTCCAGCAAGGCCATCGCGCGGTCCGCCCGTTCTTGGGGCGGGTGGACGTTGCAAAAATCCATCGGCACCATCACGTTTTCCAGCACGGTCAGCGTGGGCAGCAGTTGGAAGAATTGGAACACGATGCCGATGGTGCGCCCGCGCCAGCGCGTGAGCTGGCGCTCGGTGGCGCTCGCCAGGTCTACGCCGTCGACGGACACTTGACCGGCGGTCGGCTTGTCGACGCCGGTGATCATGTTTAAAAAGGTGGTTTTGCCGCTGCCTGAAGGCCCTACCATGGCGACGAAATCGCCTCGGTTCAGTTTGAGGTCGATGCCGCGTAATACGTCAAGCGGTCCGGCGGGTGTGGTATAAGTCTTGACGAGACGCTGCGTCTCGATAAACGGTTCTGACATCTCTTGGGTCCTCTATATTCCTCGTTGTGATAACAGCAATTCCAATTATGACTCATAACTTTCACCAGATGCAAGTGCTGGTATA
>CAZSJU010000045.1:0-11076 GCA_964607235.1 uncultured Anaerolineae bacterium
CTCGAAAGGAAAAGCGAAAAAGGCAGTGCGCCAGAGACATACTGACCCTGCTGACCCCATTGACCCTACTGACCCCATTGACCCCATTGACCCCATTGACCCTACTGACCCTGCGGGCAGCACGGGTGCGGGCCACTTGCGCCGCACGCTAGTGCAGGTGACACTTGCGCCGCACGCTAGTGCAGGTGGCACGGGTGCGGCGGCTGGGTCTTGGCAAGCCCCTTCCCGGTTGAGCGCGGCGGGCTGCCCGTGCTGTCCCCGTAAAGCCACCTGGCTACCCTGTGCCGGCAAGATGCCAAGGCTCCAGTTGGGGAAAGGGTAGGTTAACTTGGCTGGCCCCAGGCCATCACCCAGCACATTTCCTGGCACGCCCTGGATGAGCGTGTGTGAAAACGCCCCAGAGTAGCCAATGACGCCGAAATAGTCGTGGGTCAATGTCACAGTTCCCATGTCGTAAAGATATTCCTGTGAACTGAGGAACAACCGCCCGCCGTTTTCCAGATAACCCGTCAACCGGGCAAGTTCGCTAGAGTGGATGGGGTCAAACCAGTCATAGGCATTGTACCATAGGACGATGGGATACCAGGATAGCACCTCGGCGGGAGGGGAGCCTGTTCCCCAGCTCCCTTTGGGCAAGACGTCCCAGTAATCATAGGGCAAATCGGCTGCTTGCAAGGCGCCCTCATAGATGTGTTCCTGCTCATACCAGCGATCGTCGTCCACCAGTAATATAGGGGCCGGGACTTTGCTGGTCAAGACCACCGACTGGCTCAACGTCGGTGAGAGGGTGGAACGCGCCGTCACAGTGATGACGTCCGAGCTGTTCCATGTGGCGTCGTCTGGCGTTTCGACGCGCAGGTGGACATAGTCTGTAGCGCAAGGGTCCAGTTCTAGTTGTGGGCTGAACACGCTCGTCTTCCACTCGATGCCCTCGATTTCAATTTGAAACGTATCTCCGGCGCCCGTTTCACCCAGATTGCGTAACCGCAGGGTGTGGGTCAGCGCACTGCCGGCTTGGGTGATTTGGATGGGGTCAGTTTGTGGCAATAGTTCCATGCCAACTGCCTGGCGTGGGCTGGCAAACCACTCTAGTGCGCGCGCCATAAACTGGGCGCGATCTTGGGCAGCGTTGATCGCTTCAAACCCAAAAGCCAGGTTGAGCGCGCGGTGCGGGTTACACACGTCCGTCTGGACCAGGGCGCCATACCCGTCTTTACCCGTGCCGCCTGCACTAGCGTGCGGCGCAAGTGTCACCTGCACTAGCGTGCGGCGCAAGTGGCCCGTCCCTGGCACTGCCAGGGAGGGCAAGTGAGGGTCAGTATAATGGCAGATCGGTGAAGCATAGTCGGGGTAACGGACGCTAATCTCGTCGGGTGACCTTTGATTGTCGGCGCCGCCGGCGCCCTGGATGGTCAGGCGCAAGCCGGCAAAGATGCTGTCGTCTTGGCAGACGATGTGATGACTGGGCGCGTTGTCGCTTTTAAAGAGGGAGTAGAGAAAATCGGTGTAATAAGGGTAGAAGCGCAGGTTTCCCCCACCGTCCCAGAAGGCGATATCCTGGCCGCTCAATAGCAAATAGCCTCCATCGTTCAGATAATAGGCTAACGCACCATCGGCGCCGATAATGCCTGGGCTGTAATTTGGCGCTGACCAAATGACGAGATCGTAGGGCTCGAGTTGGTCAAAGGTAGGGACGTCCAGGGGCATCCGCTTGAGCGCTTTCAAGTCGTAAGCATAGCCTAACGCGTCCAGCGCCTGGCGGTAATAGGTGTCCTGGCTATCGTAATGCCAGGCCCCGCCGCTGACTAGTACAATGCGCAGACTCTCGGGCAGCACCCAATCATAGTTTGTATTTTGGCCGGCGCTGATGCTCACGCTGGCCGTCACCACCCGGTAGCCCAACAAACGCGCTTGTAGCGTATAGCGGCCGCTTGGCAAGTCCAGCGCGTAACGCCCATTCGGGGTTGTGCAGGTGACCGGGGTGCCTAGTACGCTTATTTGTGCCTCTAGCGGCGTGCCGTACTCGTCCAAGACGGTGCCGATTAGACGACCGGTTGGCAAGGGCGTCAAATCAAAATTTTGCACAACCGTCACGCCGTTGGTGATCGAGAGTGCGTGGGCGTGAGCGGGCGCATAGCCAAAGGCGCTGACGGCCAGGTCATAATAGCCGGCGCCCAGAAACAAGCGATAACGCCCCCATTGGTCGCTGCGAGTTGTGCCGTGCAAGCCACCCAGTAGCGGGGTAGCCTCAATCGTCGCGCCACGCAAGGGCGTGCCGTCGCCCTTGACGATGCCGTTGATTAGCCCTGCGTCAGCCGCCAGGGACACAGCGGCGTAGGCATCGACCCGACCATAGCCGGTGTCATTGTTGGGGATGACCTGGCTCAAGGGCACGGCGGTGCGGGTGAGCACAAAGGCGGTCTCGGTGATGGTCAGATTGGGCTTGGCGTCCAGTATGAGCGCGACGGTGCCCGCGACGTGGGGCGCGGCCATCGAAGTGCCTTGCTTGGGACTGTAGGCGCCGCCCGGCAGCGCCGAGTTTACGCCGACGCCCGGGGCGGTCAGATGAGGACGGATTGCTCCCCAGGGAGAAGGGCCACGCCCGGAAAAATAGACGACCTGGTCTTCTTGATCTGAAGCGCCCACTGCAAACGCGCCGGGCAGGCTCGCCGGCGCGCCCACCGAACCCCTTTCTGGGCCGTGGTTGCCGCTGGAAAAGATTACAAAAATGCCGGCCGCTCTCAAGGCAGCGATATCGTTTTGAAAAGTGGTCAGGGTGCTGACGCTGTTGCCCCACGAGTTGTTGACGACGTGTGGGGCCTGGGCGGGGTCACCGTTAGGAGCGATGAGCCATTCCAGGCTGGTGTGGATCCACGAGTCCAGGGCATAACCGTCGCTGCCAAAAGCGCGTACGGCGATCCAGCGCGCGCCGGGCGCGACGCCGATCCCTTCCTGACCCACCATCGTCCCCATGGTGTGGGTGCCGTGTCCATTGCCGTCTACTGGATAGAGCGCGCCTTGTCCCGTCGCGTCGTACCAATGGCCCTCGTGTTGGTGCAGGCCCTTGGGACTGTAGCCGCGATAGTTGGCACGTAGTGCTGGGTGTTGCCAGTCCACCCCCGTGTCCACGTTGGCGACGACGACGTTGGTGCCGCTGATCCCCAGGCTGTGCCAGGCCTCGTCGGCGCGGATGCGGGCAACGCCCCATTCTATTTGTGATGACGGCTCAGGGGCTGCCGAGGCGGGAGCGTCCTCTATCCAACAGCGCCAGTGGTCCAGTCGTACCAGGGCCACATCAGGGCGGGCGGCCAGATTTTGTATCACGTCGGGACGCGCGCCCTCGACGGACAGCCCGTTAAAGATCCAAAAGGACCGCACGTGTTCCACATCCCCGGCCAGCCAGCGCGTGCTCAGGTAGGCGCGCACGTCCCCTTGGGACTGTTTGGCCGTGTTTTGCATCGCGCTGACCATTTGTTGCCGGGCGGTGGACAGATCGGTCATCTGGCTCGTGGCAAAGGCGCCTGGTGAAACCCGTTCGCGCATTTCGACAATGACGTTCAAGCGCTCAGCCAACCCTGCCGTGGCCAGGGCTTTGGCCAGATCTGGCGTCAAGGTGGTGGATGCCGGGGAGAATGGGGCAGAGCGGGATAGAACTCGATCATGAGGTTGGGGAGTTTGGAGGGCTGGCTGTTGAGCCCAGGTAGGAGAAGCAGCAGCAGCAGCGATGAGCATAGCTGTGAGCGCCAATGCAATGCCAGTCAGGAGTATAAAAGTGAGCCCACGCATCCTTTTTTTCATCTCAACACCTCTTTTTCCCAGCGATTCGTCTGGCCTGCCCAGGGATGTCTATCCGTCCCATCACCTCGACGGTTGTGATAGCTTGACCAACGCTGCCAGCATCAACAGTCCCAGGACGATCAGCGCCAATAGTTTGTACAGGCCGGAGGACATTAACAGGGCCAGACTGCCAAAAAAGGAGCAGAATCCATAGTACAAGATGGCAATCTGGCGCGGTGACAGTCCCAGGTCCAGCAGGCGAAAGTGGAGGTGGTCGCGTCCTGATTGCGAGGGATGCACGCCTCGCCGCCAGCGGCTTACGATCAGCCAGGCCACGTCAATGATTGGAATCCCCATCACCAGCAGGGCTGTGGCGATGCGCGCCGGCGCCAGGATGGAGAGCGTCGCCAGGGTGTAACCCAGGGTCATAGCGCCCGCGCTGCCCATAAAGACCCGGGCCGGATAAAAGTTAAAGGGCAGAAACCCCAGACAGGCGCCGGCCAAAGCTGTGGGAAAGAGCGCAATGTTTACGCGCATGGGTTCATGCAACCGGGCCAGGTTAAAAGAGTGCACGGCAAACAGGAGCGCAGCGATCATTGTCACGCCTGCGGCCAGGCCATCCACCCCATCGAGCCAGTTCACAGTGTTCATCATTCCCATCACCCAAAACACGGTAAAACTAAAAGTGATCCAGTCAGGTAGCCGCTGTGGTTGGCCGACCAAGGGGTTGGTGACTTCTTGGATAAAGACCGTGTGGATGATGGCGATGAGCGCGGCGATAAATTGGGCGATGTATTGGGGCGCGGGCTTGAGGTCGTAGCGGTCGTCAATGAGGCCGACGATGAACACAAAGACGGTGCCCAGCAACACGCCGCGCAGCCGCCGGGCGTCGTCGGGCACGGCCGGCTCTTGGAACACAAACTCGACCCAATAGATGATGGCGCTAACGGTGAAAAAGCTCAGGAACAATGCGATACCGCCCAGCCGGGAGGTCGGTACGGCGTGACGCCTTCGGCCACCGGGGCGGTCCACCAGACCCCAGCGCCGGCCCAGTCGTCCGGCCAGCGGGGTCAAGAATAGCGACCCCAAGGCGGAAACGCCGAAAACCAGTAAGAAAAGCAAGGCGCAGTTTATCCTGTGCCAAACTGGCGATCCCCGGCGTCACCCAGGCCCGGCACGATAAACCCGATTTCATTCAAGTGTTCATCTACTGCCGCGACGTAAATGGGTACGTCGGGATGTTCTCGGGTCAGCCGGTCTATGCCTTCTGGTGAGGCGATGATGCCCACAAACTTGATGCGGCGCGCGCCCCATTCCTTGAGAATGTTTAGCACGGCCACGGCAGAACCGCCCGTGGCCAGCATAGGGTCTAATACCAGGCACACGTCTACTGTGGGGCTGACCGGCAGCTTGTTATAGTATTCGACCGGTCGCAACGTCTCTTGGTCACGGAACAATCCAATGTGCCATACCTCGGCCGATGGCATCATTTCCCAGATTCCGTCCACCATTCCCAATCCCGCGCGCAATACGGGCACCAGGCCAATCTTTTCCTTGAGCACGTGACCGGCTGCTCGTCCCATTGGCGAGGTCACGTTGACTTTTCGCAAGGCCATATCATTCGTCGCTTCGTAAGCGAGCAGGATGGCGATCTCGCGCACCAGTTCGCGAAATTTCTTGTGCTCGGTTTTCATGTCGCGCAGTTTGCTCAGCTTGTGTTTGACCAAAGGATGCTTTGAGATATAGACTTGGGACATGCTGCCTCCTGTGCCAGATAGCTTTTTTACACGTTGCAGTCGAGGCGATTGTACCCCGGTGGGCGTCTATTGTCAAAAAGAGAACGGGACAGGCGCGTATTGTGGGTCAAAAGTCTTTGGAGGAGAGAGGCCTTGTTTTGCTGACTGGCGCAGAGCGGAAGGGTAGGGTAAAATATGAGCATGGCTGAACGTCTTGTTTCTCCCCAATCTCAAAACGACGAAGTTGTGCTGGATCGCGCGCTGCGGCCACAACGCCTGAGCCAACTCATCGGCCAGGATCGCGTGCGGGAAAATTTGAGCATTCTGATCGAGGCCGCACTTCAACGCGGCGAGGCGTTGGATCACGTGCTCTTGTACGGCCCGCCTGGACTGGGCAAGACGACCCTGTCGCATATCCTGGGTAGAGAGATGGGCACCGACGTGCACGTCACTTCTGGGCCGGCGATCGAGCGCGCTGGAGATCTGGCCGCGATATTGACCAACTTGCACGCGGGCGACATTCTCTTTATCGACGAGATTCATCGCTTGGGTCGGGTGGTGGAGGAGATCCTGTACCCAGCCATGGAGGACTATGCGCTGGATATCGTCATTGGTAAAGGGCCGAGCGCGCGCAGCATCCGGCTGAGTTTGCCACAGTTTACGGTCGTCGGCGCTACCACGCGACTGGCGTTGGTCACGGCACCGTTGCGCGCCCGTTTTGGGGCCGTTTATCGGCTTGACTTTTACAAGATTGAGGCCATCGCCGCCATTGTGCGCAGGGCCGCCAGGTTGCTAAAAGTGCCTGTGGACGAGGAGGGCATCGACGAGGTGGCGCGGCGCGCGCGGGGCACACCCCGCGTCGCGTTGCGATTGCTAAAACGGGTGCGAGACTATGCCCAGGTGCGCGGTGATGGGATCGTTGACGCCCCGACCGCTCAACAAGCGCTCACGTTGTTAGAAGTGGATGCGTTGGGGTTGGATGATCTGGACCGGCGTGTGTTGCGCACCATCATTGAAAAGTTTGGCGGCGGTCCGGTGGGGTTGGACACGATTGGGGCCGCCATCAGCGAAGAGTCAGATACGATTATGGACGTGGTAGAGCCTTACTTGCTACAGTTGGGGTTTATCGACCGTACGCCCCGTGGACGCAAAGCCACGCCGCTGGCCTATCAGCATTTTGATATCCCACTCCAAAAAGATGCTGAATCCGAACAGCCAAGCCTTTTTTGACAAGTCGTGTTTGTTTCTCCTGAAGGATTTAACAAATCTGTAACGCGGTTGTAACCCGGCATCATGCGCTTTATGCTATGATGGCGCCAAGAGTTTTTGTGGGTTTTACTGACCCTGCGGGCAGTATGGATGATGAGAACGAGCGAATTTGACTACGAGTTGGATCCGGCGCGTATCGCCCAGACGCCGGTAGAACCGCGTGATGCATCGCGGTTGATGATTGTGGACCGCGCGGACGGCAGTATCACCCATCGCTATTTTCGCGATATCGGTGACTATTTGTCGTCCGATGATTTATTGATCTTTAACGATAGCCGAGTGATCCCGGCGCGACTATTTGCGCACAAGGTCTTGCCTTCCGGACACGGTCAGGCCGTGCCACAAACAGGTGGACGCGTGGAGCTATTGTTGTTGCGCCAGCAGGCAGATGGATACTGGCGCGCGCTGGTCAGAGGGAAACGGGTGCGCAAGGGCACGCGCTTGGCTTTGCTCATGCCGGAGACCCGGCAAGCGGTGGGCATTGAGGCCACAGTAGTCGGTGTGGGCGAGCGCGGCGAGCGCGTGCTCGCTTTTAGTCCAGAGCTGGACATAGACACCGCATTGGCACAGGTGGGCACCGTGCCGTTGCCGCCGTACATTCACACCAAGCTGGAGGACCCGGAGCGTTACCAGACGGTGTATGCCCGTTGGCCGGGGTCGGCGGCGGCGCCGACGGCCGGTTTGCACTTTACGCCAGCGTTGTTGCTGGCATTGCGTCAGCGCGGGGTGCAGTTCGGGTACGTGACGTTGCACGTCGGTTTGGATACCTTTCGCCCGGTTCATACCGAGCAAATAGAAGAACATACCATCCATACAGAGTTTGTCGTGTTCAAGCCAGAGACCGCAAGGCAGATTAATCAGGCCCGGTTGGCGGGACATCGCGTGGTCGCTGTGGGAACCACGGCCGTGCGGGTGCTCGAGTCGGCCGCGCAAAAGCCCACTTGCGATGGCGCCGAGGCGTGCGCCTGGCAAACGGTGAATGCCTTTGAAGGGCCAACCGACCTTTTTATCACGCCGGGCTATCGTTTTCGGGCGGTCGATCACCTCATCACGAATTTCCACCTGCCGCGTTCGACGTTGCTGATGCTAGTGTCGGCTTTTGCGGGCCTGGACCTGATGCAACGCGCTTACCAGGCGGCGATCGAAAAAGGATACCGTTTCTATAGCTTTGGCGATGCGATGCTGATTTTATAGCATGGGGTTTTATCGCGGGGGTGTATGACTATGGATCAAGATTTATCTCATTGGCTGCACAAACATCAGGATGAGGTCCAACAGCGCTGGTGGCAGGTCGCCCGGAAAGAGGACCTGGTCGCCGAATCGTTGCTGCAGCGGCTCGCGCAGGAGGATGCCGTTGGGCTGGGTTCGTTTCGCTTGCGGATGCTGGCCTGTGTGGCCGCCGATCGGCCGCTTACTGACCAGGCGGGCACACTTGCGCCGCACGCTAGTGCAGGTAGCACGGGTGATGATAGTTGGCTGGAGGCTTTGGCCCAAGAATTGAAACAGAGCGAGTTATTGGCGCTGCTCAGTGCATTGCGGCAAGCGCTGTTTGAGATTTTGGCCCAGGTTCCCCCTCAACAGCTCCCTGAGCGCTGGTCAGTGATTAGTCGGCGCCTCGATCGAATTGCTCTGGATGCGGTGAATGTCTATGACGTTTGTTTGGCTGACGTCGATAAAGAGCGAGAACACTGGCAAGATCTTTACAACATCACCCGTGAGTTGAACGCCAGCCTGGATTTGAGTTACGTGTTGCAAAAGGCGATCACGCGCATCATCGACGAGTTGGAAGCGGGGCGTGGCGCCGTATTGTTGCTTGACCAAGAGACGCGGCAAGTGACGCCCCAGGCCACTCAAAATTGGCCGGATATGCGCCTGGATTTAGCTGACATGCCGCAGGATTGGCAGCGAGGATATGGCAGTTACCGGGTGCTCAAGCACGGCAGCGCTAAAGCGGGCGGCTTGGAAGCATTGGTGCAGGACGAGAACGAGACGGTGGTTGCTGCGCCGTTGCTGGCCAACGGTCAATTTCAAGGGGTGTTGGCTGTGGCGACGCGGGATGCCGATGGCTTTCACCCGCTACAGTTGGATTTGGTGGAGGCGGTCGTTAATCACATGGCGACCAGCGTCGGTAATGCGCAGGTCCAGCAGACTCTGAACACTCAGGCGCGCGAGTTGGGCTTGCTGTTGCGTCAACAGCAAGAAGAAAGCAGCAAGAACAAGGCCATTTTGGCCTCTATTGCGGATGGGGTGGTCGTCAATGACCGCCGCGGGCGCATCATTATGGTGAATCACGCGGCCGAGCTGATCCTCGATGCCCAGGCAGAGACTTTGATCGGGCACGACCTGAAGAGCTTGTTTAAATTGTTCACGGCCGGTGCGCGTGAGGATATCCTGAAAGCGATGACGGCCATCTTGTCGGATCCGACCGTACAGGTCGCGCCAGAGATGGCCCAGACTATGCTAGAGATCGACAACCGCACGATCAACGCTCACCTGGCCCCCGTCATGACGGAACGACGCGAGTTTCTGGGCATTGTGACCATCTTTCGCGACATCACCAAAGAGGTCGAGGCCGACCGGGCCAAGAGTGATTTCGTCTCGACGGTGTCCCACGAGCTGCGGACCCCGATGACGGCGATCAAAGGGTACACCGATTTGATCTATAGCAAGGCCGTAGGGGAGATTAACGATAATCAGAAACGCTTCCTCGGGATCATCAAGAACAACACCGACCGTTTGACCGCCCTTATCAACGATCTGCTGGATATCTCGCGTGTAGAGACGGGGCGAGTGCGCTTTGAGCCCGAGACGTTGCTATTGGGTGACGTGGTCAAAAACGTTATCGAAGCACTGGCGACCAACGCAGAGAATCGCGAACAAGTGCTGAATTATCGCATAGAGGCCGGCTTGCCAGAGATCAAAGGGGACCCCAACCGTTTGACGCAGGTGTTCACCAACCTGGTGGGCAACGCGATCAACTATACGCCGGAGGGTGGTGAAATCAGCGTCAACGTTTACAGTGTCGAGGGGGCTGTGCGCGCTGACGTAACCGATGACGGCATTGGTATCAGCCCGGACGACCTCGGCAAAGTTTTTGAGCGATTTTACCGCGCTGACCATCCGGTGGTCCAAGAGAGTCGGGGCACTGGCCTGGGCCTGCCCATCGTCAAGATGTTTGTCGAGATGCACGGCGGTCGCGTGTGGGCCGATAGCGAACTGGACAGGGGAAGCACCTTTACCGTCATTTTGCCGTTGCCCACAGTGCAGCAAAAAGAGGAGGGATTGGAGCAAATCTGGTCCGAGGCTACCGTCAACCTGCAAAAACGACTCGTGCTCGTTGCCGATGACGATCCAGACATCGCTGAATTGGTCAAGCTGCACTTGGAACAGGTTGGCTATCAGACGATTGTGGCCGGGCGAGGCGTGCAGGTCCTAGAGATCGCCCGTCGTGAACATCCGGATCTCATCGTGCTGGATATCTTGTTGCCGGATATGGATGGGCGGGCGGTGCTTGAGACGCTCAAGTCTGAGCCTCACACCTCTGACATCCCGGTGCTGATTCTGTCCATCGTGGCGGACGACGGTGACGCCTTTGACTTGGGCGCTGCCGGTTATCTGACCAAGCCGATTGATGAGCAAGAGTTGTTAGGAGCGGTCAGGGCCGCTTTTGCGCGGCGGGGCCGTATCCTGGTCGTCGAGGATGACGTGGACACCATCGAGATGATGCGCCTGGCGCTGCGGCGGGTAGGGTATACGGTGGATATCGCCGCTGAAGGATACGAGGCCTTGAGCCTGGCGCGGCGTTGGCGCCCCCAGGCGATCTTGCTGGACCTGCGCCTGCCGGGTATGGACGGTTACGAGGCGTTGACGCATCTCAAGCGTAGCCCGATTACGCAGGATATTCCCATCATTGTGACCTCGGCGCACGTCGTTGACACGAGCAGGGAAGACAAGCGGCTCAAAGGGTTAGGCGTGCTCGGCTTTTTGCCCAAGCCTTTTACGGTCAATCAACTTGTGGCAGAGATTGATAAAGTGACTGGGGATGCCGACAAGACAAAGGGTGATTAAAGCGCGGGACAAAGCCAAGAGACCGCTTTAATTTCACTTCACTTCACTTCACTTCACTTCAATCGAGTGCTTTGCGTCTTTCGTGCTACGTCAAGATGACATTCTGGAACAAGCAAATATAACATTTTCAGGTGCCCGACATTGTGCAATGTCGGGCACCTGTAGATCGTACAACCCTACCCCGCCAGGTTGGAGACTTGCTTGATGAGGCTAAAAACAGAGACGC
>CAZSJU010000045.1:11176-16362 GCA_964607235.1 uncultured Anaerolineae bacterium
CAACCCTACCCCGCCAGGTTGGAGACTTGCTTGATGAGGCTAAAAACAGAGACGCCAAACTTGACGGCTTCTCCGGTGCCGATGCGCTTGGGTGCGTCAGCGCCCGAGTCCTCGACAGAGCGGATGTAGAGCAAGGCCGCGCCCATGCCGGTCAACGCGCCCACAAGTCCACCCACCAATAATGCTTTGTTTTTCCAACTCATGCTTCCCTCCTGATGATTTGATATAGACCGCGCACCATGCCCTTTAATTGGCTGGCCAAGGCCGATGCGGCAATGAACGGCGCAGCAACGCTTTGGCTAAAATTGTCTGTCTTGTTGGCGACCATAGCGCTCATCTCTTGACCCCGTTTAAAGATCGGTGGCAAAAAATTCAACAGCTTGTGCATGCCATACACTATACCGCCCACAATGGCTAGCGGAATGAGGCAAAAGAGAAAGGACAAAAAAACGAGCCACAGTGTGGATACGTCGGCCAACGTAGATATAAGCTCTGCCATATGCACTCCTGTTTCCTCTGCGACTGAACCGAGGGCAAACCCCCCGCTATTATTATAACGCATGGCTGCAAAATTGAATAGTCTCTTGCCTGGCGGGCGGGTCACCCCATCAGCGACACCCGTTCTTCAGTCAGTGTCCGGGCCTCAGCCTGAGCGCTATCATAGACGTCGATCGGGAAACGGCCATGCAACGGGCTGAGTCGCGCGCCCCAGGCCGACGCATAATAGATCGTCCAGGCGACGGGCTTGCCCAGGCTGCTGAGCCCGGCCGCGCGCCGCAGTTCGGTTAATCCCCCGTCGTCCCAACCACCAAAGAGACCGGCAAAGAAGCAAAAGACCGGTAACGAAGGCAGTAATGCGATAAAGAATAGAATCACGCTGGTGATTTGATTGATCGCGTCCCCGCCCATCGCGTTGCCCAGGGCGCGCAGCAGTGCCCAGTTGACCGCGCCAGCCAGCAGCGGCGCCCCTGCTGTTTGCCACCAGTAAATCCGGAAAGGCAGGATGACCCGTCGGTTGACCCACCAGGCAACCACGTTCTTGAGCGGTAAAGCGATGAGGTAGGCCAAAATCAGTCCGCTGACACCCATAGAGGGCATCAATATGAACATCAATGTGATCCGTATGCTTTGTTCCATAGCCAACAACCACATCTGCAAGTCTGGTCGCCCTACGCCCTCTTGAAGCCGATCGGCGAACCAGGCCGGGAACTGGATCATGCCCCACAGCGCCATCACTGTCATCCACCCGGCAGCCCGCGTGTAATCTGTGCCCATTGCGCCCAGGATAAAGCGATCGCCCACGCTGATCAGCGCGGAAGCCAGAAAGACGCTGAAAAGACCACCATATTTGAATCCCTGAGCCACATAATAGCGCGTGAGCGCCTGCCGGCCGTGGTTAAAGGCCTCCGAGATGGCAGGCATGAGGCTATAATATAGCCCGGCGACGGCACTGTAGGCCATGATCAGGCCCTGGGGCGATACCACATCCCAGTTGCCCTGCACTTCGGTCCAATTCAAGATGTGTGTCGCAACGAGCACGGTCTGTACAGTGTAACCCAGTGCACCGATTACCCCGGCAACCGTGATGGGCGTCCCGAATTTTAGCGCGCTGGTCACTGTCTCACGGTCAAAGTGGGCCATGAATAGCACCCTGGCATTATAGCCCAAGCGTTTCAGCATGATATAGCCGACCACAAACACGGCAATCTGGGTCAAATAGGCCCCCACCCCCAAACCAAATACGCCGCCCATGCTCTTGCCAAAGACCGGGTTGGCGGCGCCCCAGCGCCGCAATAGATAAACTGTCGCCGATTGTACCAGGATGGGCGCCAGGTAAAAGATCAAGTTGAGAAACTGATCATAGTCTTGCCTTTGAAAGGCCCGCAGCGTGTTTTGAAAGACGATCAAAAAGCCGGGGAACTGGATCAGGGCGTGCAAGATCAGGTAATAGCTCATAAAGGCATAGCCCGTGTGCGGCACAACCAGGGCGGCGATCAATATGACCAGTCCCAATTGGATCGTGCCGGTGATGGCTTGCCACCAGACGTAAAGTTGCGCGTACTTTATGCCCTCTCGTGGGTTGTCCACGCGGCGTTCGGCAAAGAACTTGATAAAGGCAGTAGAGGTACCCCAGTCAAAGAGCAACCAGATCGTGTTGAAAAAGGTGGTGATTAACGACCAAGCGCCCCGCGCCTGCGCCGAGGGCAACAAGATGCCGTATAGCACTTGCTGCTGATAGATCATGATCACGATGAACAAGACCAGTCCCACGGCGATCAGGAACAGGAATCCGGCCAGTGGGCGGTGAAAACCGACCTGCTCCCAAGCGCTTTGTCGCAATTTTTGGTAGCGCTGCGCGTCGGATATGATACCATCCAGCGCCTCGGGATGCCGCCGGCTGTAGCGACGTACCCAGCCAAAGGCGCTGCTGGTACCGGCCAACATGATCGTCAGCGTGATCGCCAGCCCCAGTTGCTGTGGCCCATGGGGGACGGGCGATCCAGGGTAGGCGGCATAGCTCAATGGCGTCTCCCCAGCAGCCCGCACCGCCAGGTGATAGACCAAATAGTTCCAGTAAGGCCATTCCAACAGGTTCGGGTTATGGGCTTCGTCGCGAGTCGGCCAGGGGGTAAAGACGTACACTTGGCCCTGGCCTACAGTGACCTGGCCCAGGATGACCTGCTCTGCCGTGGTGCGCACCAACGTCTTGAGTGCAGACGGCGTGTCGTCGCCACTCACGCCGGTCACCAGTGAATAGGCTTTAATCTGCGGCGCAGAAGTCCAGGCAATCTGGTCCAGCAACGGACCGCTCACGTCGCGCACCGGCTCGACGGTGACGGCCGTTGCCCCCCAACCGCCGCCCCAACCCAGGCCCAACTCGCCCAGCGCGACGAGCTGAGTGTCCAGTTGAGGCCCCAAGAACAGCACCAAGCCCAGGCCGCGGTCGCGCACGGCGCTGACCGCTTCAAACGGCGGGCGGGCATTGTACGCGACGATGGCCTGCGCCTCGTTCAGATCCGCTACGATCTCCAGCCCGTCGGTGAGCGTCAGAGCCTGCAATACTGGGTCTGCAGCCTGGACCGCCCCCGCCGCCCGCACATAGTAGATCTTGATGGGCTGCTCATCTTGATTGGCCCCGGCGCCCAGGAGAAAGGGGCTGGCCACCAAGGCCAGCAGCAACAGCCCATACCACAGAGTTCGGTTCATTGTCCTCTCCTTCTGGGTAGAATGGGGATGCCCCTCTTTTAGCGCTTTAAGGATAGGTCCGTTTGAGCATCCGCGGGAACGGGATGGTCTCGCGCAGGTGGTCGATGCCACAAATCCAGGTGACGGTGCGCTCGACGCCCAGACCAAAGCCACTGTGGGGCACGCTGCCAAAAAGCCTAAGTCCGACGTACCACTTGAACGCCTCGGGCGGCAAATCCCAATCGTGGATGCGTTGACGCAGTAGCTCTGGGTCAGAGATGCGCTCACTGCCGCCGGTGATCTCGCCATAGCCCTCGGGGGCTAGCAGGTCCACGCTCTTGCTGACCTCGGGACGATCGGGCCAGGGCTCCATGTAAAAGGCCTTGGCAGCGGTGGGATAGCCGTACACGAACACCGGCTTGTCGTACAGTTTAGTCAGTTCGGTCTCGTGTGGCGATCCGAAATCGTCGCCCCATTCGATCTGGAGCGATTCTTTTAGCGCTTGATCTTCCGTCTTGGCCCGGATGTCAGCAATTTTTTTCAGGGCATCATCATAAGAAATGCGCGGGAAGGGTGGCGCCACCTTGGCCAACTGGCTGGTATCCCGTTCCAGCAATGCCAGTTCCTGGCTGCATTTCTGAAGACAAGTCTGCACGATAGTGCTGATGAACTGTTCTTCGATCTCCATCAACTGATCCAGGTCGCAAAAGGCGGCTTCGGGCTCGACCATCCAAAACTCGGTCAGGTGGCGGCGGGTCTTGCTCTTTTCGGCACGAAAGGTGGGGCCAAAGCAGTAAACGCGGCCAAAAGAATAGATATTGGCCTCGTTATAGAGCTGCCCGGTTTGGGCCAGATAGATCGGTTCGCCAAAATAGTCCACCTCGAACAGCGTGGTCGTGCCTTCACCCGCTGCCGGGGTGAGGATTGGGGTATCCATGTTGATAAAGCCATGCTCATCTAGCCAATCGCGGATGGCCTTGACCACGGTGGCCCGCACCCGCAGCACCGCCCACTGCAAGCTGGAGCGGATCCACAAGTGACGCTGGTCCATCAGGAACTCGATCCCGTGCTCTTTGGGTTGGATGGGGTATTCTTGGGCGACCTGTAGCACCTGGATGTCACTGACGCCGATCTCATAGCCCCCCGGCACACCGGGAGCGCGCTCGTCGGCGCGGACGGTGCCGGTCAGGGTAATCGATGACTCTTGGGTCAAGCTCGTGGCGGCCTCAAACACCTCGGGCGAGACCTCTTTTTTAAACACGACGGCCTGGATAATGCCGCTGCCATCGCGTACCTGTAGGAATTGCAACCGACCTTTGTCGGTGTTGTGATAAAGCCAGCCCTGGATCGTGACTGACTCGCCCTCCATCTTATGAGCGGCGATATCTTGAATACGAACGAGTTGTGCCATGCGTGCCTCCTTTATTGAAACATATAAAGCCATTCTACTCTGGTTGATAACAAGGGTCAAGCGAGATCAGGAACGACATCTTGCGTTGCGTGTGTCTGATGCGTCTTTAAAATGACCGATGTTCTGTGCGAGCGATGATTTCCTCCTGCAACGCCTCGTCCAGATCGCAGAAATAGTCGCTATAGCCTGCCACCCGCACGATCAAGTCGCGATATTGCTCAGGATGTTGTTGCGCGGCGCGCAGCGTGGCCGCGTCCACGACGTTGAACTGGATGTGGTGTCCGTCCAGTTTAAAGTAGGTGCGTATCAGATGGACCAGTTTGTCCAGCCCTTGATCATCTTTGAGCAGTTGCGGCGTGAACTTTTGGTTGAGCAGGGTGCCGCCGGTGCGCACCTGGTCCATCTTGGCCACCGACTTTATCACTGCCGTGGGGCCATGCCGGTCGGCGCCTTGCACGGGCGATACCCCCTCAGAGAGCGGCGTCCAGGCCCGGCGTCCGTCGGGCGTGGCTGCGATAACTGACCCAAAGTACACGTGCACCGTCGTGGGCAACATGTTGATGTGATAGGTGCCGCCTCGGGTGTTGGG
>CAZSJU010000046.1:0-11678 GCA_964607235.1 uncultured Anaerolineae bacterium
CCCTCGTGTATAGTGGTTCTCTTTTTGAGCATGATACCATAACGCAGCTTTCTGTCATAGCCCGGCGCTCTTTAAAGTGCTGAGCACCTTTGACATCCAGAACAAACCAGTACCCCAGTACTATTGGCGTTTGACACCTTGACTAAAAAATATATAATATCCCATAACCTTTTAGGATTTGACGCGGCTTTTTGCACGCCGCCCTCAGCCAAGAAAAGGAGGTCAGCCTATCGACGTATCCCCGCCTTGTCTCGTCGCGTGTTTTCCCAATGAAAAAACAGCTCGTTAAGGAGAGAATAAATGAAGCGCTTTGTGCACCTCTCAGTGGTTGCTTTCTTTTTATTGGCCCTGCTCGTTTCTACCCATCCCATCCCATCCCTCGCCGGAGATGGGCAACGTGTCATGGTCGAGTTTGCCCCCGGTCGTGGGGCCATGGTCCGCTCGGCGCTGAACCGTGCCGGTGGCACCGTTCACCACCAGTTCGATCACCTGAACGTGATCGCGGTGACGCTCCCCACTGCCGCTCTTGAGGGCATTTCCCGGAACCCCAATGTCGTCTCTATTGCGGAGGACGTGCCGCGATATCCTATGGGACAGACGATCCCCTGGGGCATCGACCGCGTCCAGGCACGCGACGTCTGGGACGCTGACCGCGATGGCGTGATCGACGCGGGCGCCCCCAGCGGTGCTGGCGTCACGGTCTGCATCATCGACTCTGGCCTCCACACCGCCCACGAGGACTTGGCCGGTGTGAACGTCTTGGGCGGCTACCCCAACGGGTGGAACACCGACGGCTGCGGCCACGGCACCCACGTTGCTGGCACGATTGCCGCCGCGAACAATGACATGGGCGTCGTCGGCGTCACCCCTGGCGCGACCTCTCTCTATATCGTCAAGGTCTTTGGCGACGACTGTGCTTGGAGCTATAGCTCTGACTTGATCGATGCATCTGAGCGCTGCCGCACGGCCGGTGCAGACATTATCAGCATGAGCCTGGGCGGCCCCAAGGGCCGCGGCCCGTGGGAGAAGAACCAGTTCAACTCTCTTTACAATGACGGTATCCTCTCTATCGCCGCCGCTGGAAACGATGGTAACACAGCCTACAGCTACCCCGCGTCTTATGACTCGGTGGTCTCTGTGGCAGCGATCGACGAGTTCAACAACATTGCCGACTTTTCCCAGCAGAATGACCAGGTCGAGCTCGCGGCCCCCGGAGTGGACGTCTTGAGCACGGTCCCCTGGGAGGCCACCAACGAGCTGGTCGTCGATGGCGTGACTTTTGCTGCGAATCACATCGACTATGCAGCCTATGGCACTGCCAGCGGCGCGCTGGTCTACGGTGGGCTCTGTGATAGCGTCGGCAGCTGGAGCGGCAAGGTGGTCCTCTGCGAGCGCGGTGAGGTCAGCTTTTACGACAAGGTGATCAATGTGCAGAACGGCGGCGGCGCCGCTGCCGTGCTCTATAACAACGAGCCCGGCAATTTTCTCGGCACCCTCGGCGATGGGTACTCTTCTGACATCGTCGCGCTCAGCATCAGCCAGGAAGATGGACAGTATCTGGTCAACAACAAACTGGGCTTTAACGCGGACGTCGCCAGCTCTATCAGCATCCCAGACAGCGGCTATGAAGCGTGGAACGGTACCTCGATGGCGACGCCCCACGTTTCCGGCGTGGCAGCACTGCTGTTGAGCTCCGATCTGAGCCTGACCAACGCTGATCTACGCAGTGCGATGACCCAGTCGGCTCTTGATCTCGGCGCAGCTGGTCGCGACAACGCCTACGGTTATGGTCTGGTCCAGGCTTACAACGCCTGGCAGCTCCTAGGCGGCGGCGGTGGTGAGAATACTCTACCAGTGGCCTCCTTTACTTATAGCTGCACCGACCTGATTTGTGACTTTGACGCCTCAGCCTCTTATGATCCTGACGGCTCGATCGTCAGCTATGCGTGGGATTTGGGCGATGGCGCGACCGCCTCTGGCGCGACCGCCAGCCACACCTACGCCGCCGACGGCACCTACACCGTGGTTCTCACCGTCACCGATGACGCCAGCGCTACCGCTAGCGACAGCCAGAACGTCAGCGTCAGCAGTGGCGGTGGTGAGAATATTCCACCGGTGGCCTCTTTTACCTATAGCTGCAGCGACCTGATTTGTGACTTTGACGCCTCAGCCTCTTATGATCCCGATGGCTCGATTGTCAGCTATGCGTGGGACTTGGGCGACGGCGCGACCGCCTCTGGCGCGACCGCCAGCCACACCTACGCCGCCGACGGCACCTACACCGTGGTTCTCACCGTCACCGATGACGCCAGCGCTACCGCTAGCGACAGCCAGAACGTCAGCGTCAGCGGCGGTGGAGGGGGCGACGACACGATGCACGTCGCAGCTATCGACATGAGCTCCAAGAGCGCCGGTCCCAACAGGTTCATCTATACCACTGTCACCATCGTCGATGAGGCGAACGCCGCGGTCGCCAACGCCACCGTCTATGTCGTGACGACCCTACCCGACGGCTCGACAGTGTCTAACTCTGGTCTCACCGGCAGCGATGGCAGTGTGACCTTGGAGTGGAAGGGACGCCTGTCGGGGACCTTTACCTCCGAGGTGACGAACGTCACCCACGCATCGCTTACCTACGACCCTGCCGCCAACGTCGAGACCAGCGACTCGATTACCGTACAGTAACACGTCGCTGCTTCACACGTTATAACGTCCCCGCCGGGCGGCAAGCTCGGCGGGGACTTTTAGGTCAGCGTACTATCCAGGCTACTCGCCCGAGTAGACCCTTTCGCTCGTAAAAGAGAGGGAGCGGTTGATGCACATGTATCCCGCTTGAGCATCAATGGCGCGCCAGGTACGCGTTGAAACTATTATGCCGGGCTGCGTTCCGGTGAGTGGGTATATAGCGCCACGTTCTTGAATGGCACGAGCGCCAGGATCATGGCATGCTCGTACAGCCCGGCGCGATCGACCACGTTGCCGGTCAACAGGCCGATGGCGCCCTCTTTTTGCTTAGAGTTGCTGCGTCCAAAGACAATGTCGTCCGCTTCACCCAACTCTTTGCCCTGCCGTACCAGATGCGCCACCTGTTCCGGCAGGAAAAAAGTGCCGGTGCGACCCTGGCCTGTGACCTGTGCCGATGTCACGACGACCCAGGCAAAGGCGGCCAACCCCTGGGCGGTGTCTGCCACGCCGCCCTCAATGCCCACCCAGTAATCGGCTTGCGGGACGCGTTGGGCGGCGCCCTGCGCGCGGTTGTGTGCGCCTTGTAGCGTCTCTTGCTCCGAGGTAGGTTGTTCGTGCACGCCCGAAGGCACGGACACGGTCTGCAAGTTGAACGCCTGACCGGGGAACATTTTTTCAAAGCCGTCCAGGGTCGCTTGCGCTTTGACGGGGTTATGGGAGGCCAACACGATCGTTTTCATCAGCGTCGTCTAGCGATAATCTTTACGCACCGGGTAGAACACGTCAATGACGCGACACGCGGTGACGGCCCGGCCCGAATGGCAGGCGTCGGGCGGGATGAGCGCCACGTGGCCGGCCTCTAGCCGGTGCACCTGTCCGGCGATGTTTAATTCGAACGTGCCCGTGATAATGTTGGTCACCTGCTCGTGCGGGTGCGTGTGCTCGGGCAGGGGCGTGCCGGCCTCGAACGTCCAATAGGCCAGTGTCATGTGGTCCGAATGCACGAAACGCACCGTGGCGCCTGGGACCAATTCCCGGCTTGCTATTTGAGACAGTTGGGTGATGGATGTCTGGTTTGTCATTTTTCGCTCTTTCCTTTGTTTTAGACTGGTTTCGCGTCCAGTATTTTTTACGGGTCAATATCAAGCCCCCGGCGGTCCCTGCGGTCAGGGGCGCCATCGTCGGGTATCCATTGGAGTCGATGGGATGATGATACAACAGTAAAGACAAAACTTCAAATTGGGTTAGGGACATTTCCATTGACTTTCCATTCGTGAGGTTGCGCACAAGCGCGCATTGTCTTATAATGACAGCGTTTGCCTGTCCGAGGGGAATAGGTTGCACACAAGCCCTTGTTCCCATATAATAACGTCGTTGGTTAAAAACAGGAGGCAATGCACGAATTTGAAATCCCTAGTCGTCATTCCTACCTACAATGAGCGCGAAAACATTCGGTCGTTGGTTGGCGAGATCCTGGCCCTGGCCCCCCCCGTGAACGTGGTCATTGTAGATGATAATTCCCCCGATGGCACCGGTGAGTTGGCCGATGCGTTGGCCGCTGAACACCCCGCTCGGGTGCATGTAATTCATCGCCCGGCCAAGTTGGGGCTGGGTACGGCGCACATTGCCGGGTTCAAGTGGGCGTTGAGCCAGGACGCCGGGCGCGTGCTGTCCATGGACGCTGACTTTTCCCATCACCCACGTCACATTCCCGCCATGTTGGCCAAGTCGGCAAAAGCGCACCTGGTGATTGGCTCGCGCTATGTGCGGGGGGGAGGCACTCGCTTTTGTAGCTGGAAGCGTCGCATGCTGAGCCTGGGTGCAAATTTGTTTGCCAAGACGATGTTGGGACTGCCGGCCTGGGACTGCACCGCCGGCTTTCGCTGTTACCATCGCGAGGTGCTACTTTCCATTGACCTGGACAGCATCCTGGCCAACGGCTACTCTTTTTTGATCGAGATGATTTACCGCACCAAAAGGCAGGGCTGGCGTGTGGCCGAGGTCCCGATCATCTTTGAGGACCGGCGTCAGGGCGTTTCCAAGATCTCGCGGTGGGAGATCCTGGCGGCTTTGCAGACTGTTCTACGGTTGACCGTTTGGCGACTGCGACGAAAACCAGACCCGACGCATGGACAGAGGTCAGCCTGATGGAGCACGTGGTCTGCGACCTGTGTGGCTCTGACCGTTACAAGGTGCGTTTCCCCAGCACATTAGATCAAGAGGCTGGCCATGACTGGAGCGCTTATCGTTGCACCCACAACGGCTATGGTCGCCATCACGTCATCGTCGAGTGCCTGGAATGCGGCCTGGTGTACGCCAACCCGCGCTATGACAGCGGCGAGACGTTGCACCTGTACCAGGCGGTCGAGGACCCGCTCTATGTCAAAGAACGGGATGGGCGGGTGTTGACCTTTGAGCGACATCTGCGCCCGTTAGAAAAGATCATGCCGCCGGGAGATGGCCGGCGCCTGCTGGACGTAGGGTGTCACGTGGGGGTCTTTGTCGAGATTGCGGCGCGACACGGCTGGGACGCCTGGGGGGTAGAGCCTTCTCAATGGGCGGCCAGTGAGGCCCGGCGCCTGGGTTTGCAAGTCGTCGAAGGCACTATGGCCACGGCCGACCTGGAGGACGGGAGTTTTGACGTCGTCACCATGTGGGATGTGATCGAACACGTCGAATCTCCCTTGAGTGAAGTGTGTCACGCTTTTCGATTGTTAAAACCCGGTGGGTTGTTGGTCGTGCATACGATGGACCTGGGCAGCCTGTTCGCACGTTTGATGGGGGGGCGCTGGCCCTGGCTGATGGAGATGCACATCTATTATTTTACCCGCCGCACGCTGGCAATGTTGTTGGAAAAAGGGGGGCTGGAAATCCTCTCGGTGCGGCCGCAAGGGCGTTATTTGCGTCTGGGGTACCTGGCGACGCGGGTCTCGGCCTATAGTCGCTCTCTGGGCAAGGGCATTGGCTGGCTATTCGACCGCTTGCATCTGAGTGAGCGTGCGATTCCCGTTAATCTGGGAGACCTCGTGACCATGTACGCGCATAAGCCCGAGTAGGGTGCTCGTACATCCTCTGTTTTAAAGCGGCGTCTTTACGGGCGTGCATCGCGTTTAATTTCCGCTTGGATATCCGCTACGGATTTCAGGGAAAACACAAGAGTACAATCTGTTTTTACAATCTGACACAAGGAGAAAAAAATGCCTGAACCACATGATGATTTTTTGTTCCGGGGCGACATTAAAGATTTGTCTCCCTATGTCGCTCACTTGATCGAGCGCGAGGCCGAGCGCCAGGCGCGCAAGTTGATCATGATTCCCTCTTCGAGCTATGCGCCCCAGGCCGTGCGACAGGCGTTGGGGTCAGTCTTTCAGAACGTGTACGCTGAAGGCTATCCGCCGCTGCGTGCCACCCGTGAGCCAGAGTCTTTGCTGCTGGACGATGCTCATCAGTTGGTTTATTATCGGCGCTATGCCGACCGCCGCTTTTACAAGGGCATCGACTATGTGGACATCCTCGAGCCCCTGGCCGGGCGGCGGGTGGCCCAGTGTTTCGCCACCGATGCGGTCCCGGTCGAGGCCATTCATGCCAACGTGCAGGCGCTTTCCGGCTCGGCGGCCAACCTGGCGGTCTATGACACCTTTATGGAGGCCGGGGATACGTTGATGGGCCTGGACCTGTTCCAGGGCGGCCACCTGACTCACGGCAGCGAATTTAATATCTCGGGCAAGCGTTATCACGTCGTTTCCTACGGCGTGGACCCACGGACCGAGCAGTTCGACTATGACCAGATGATGGACCTGGCGTTGACGCACAAACCCCGTATGATCGTTGCCGGGTACACGTCGTATCCCTGGGCGCCCGACTGGGCCAAGTTCCGCGAGATCGCCGACGCGGTGGGCGCATTGCTCATGGCAGACATTGCCCACACCGCCGGCCTGGTCATTGGCGGCGCTTATCCCAACCCGGTGGGCATCGCTGACGTGACCGTGTTTACCACCCACAAGACCGTGGGTGGTCCGCGCGGCGCGGTCATTCTCACCACCGACCAGGACAAGGCCAACATGATTGACATGGCGGTCTTTCCGGGAGCGCAGGGTGGGCCGCACGTCAACAAGTTTGCGGCCTTGTGCGTGGCGTTCAAGCTGGCGCAGACAGAGCAGTATGCCCAATTGCAGCAGCGCACCGTCGAGAACGCGCGCGCGCTGTCGGACGCCTTTAAGGCGCGTGGGTTACGCGTGGCCTATGGCGGCACCGATACGCACATCGTGCTGGTCGACGTCAGCGCGGTCCCCAGCAACACGGGCTTTCCCTTGCGCGGCGAGATGGCGGCCCGCATCTTGGATTTGGCCGGTATCGTGATCAACAAGAATACCATCCCCGGTGATGACCTGACGGCGCTGGCCAGCGGCATCCGCTTTGGCACGCCCTGGGTCACCCAACGCGGCCTCGGCCCCCAAGACATGGAAGCCATCGCCGACGTGGTGCACAAGGTCGTCACGAACATCAAGCCCTTTGCTTATCAGGGACTGGTCGGCGAGTTGCCCCGTGGCAAGATTGACCTGGATATGCTCGAAAGTGCCAAGCGAGACGTGGCGGCGCTGTCCGAAAAGGCGGGCATTGACTTTGACGTGCCCCAGAGTGGCTATCCGCATCTGTTCTTCCGCACGGAGGGTCAAGCTGCCAGCCCGTACCTGGCGATCAGCGGCTGGCGCGCGCGCGCCTTTATGCAAGAGATTAGCACCGGCAACCTGGCGGAACTGATGCCGGGTCAGACTGTCCGCACTTTTTTGTTGGACCGCGCAGGCCAGTTGGTCGATGACGTGGCCATTGCCCGTTTAGAGCAAGACGAGCACGCACGCGATCATTACTTGATGCAGACCAGCCCGGCGGCGACCGAACAGGTCAAGGCCTGGTTGCGTGGATTGGCTTATGGCTATATTTTGTTTGACCAAGAGGACCTGTTCCGCAAGGTGCAGGGGCCGGCGGTGGTCGAACAGTTGAGTGACGCGGACGCCATCGCCCAGGCTCAGGCCGCGCTAGAGGGGGCCAGGCCGGCCGTCGCGGAACCGGGCGCCGACGGCACGGCGCTGCTGGAAGCGTATCCAGAGCGCTTTGACCTGACGTTGCCCTATTTTGTCGGTCAGAATCGCTTGGATGCCTCGGCGCCCCAGGACGACAAAGTCGAGTGGGAGTGGGAAGAGCCGCAGGATCCGCCGCTCAAACGCACACTTTTATTCGAGTCTCACAAAGAGTTGGGGGGCAAGATCGTGCCCTTTGCGGGCTGGGAGATGCCGGTTTGGTACAGCAGCGTGGGCGAGGAGCACGCGGCAGTGCGCGAGGCCGCCGGTTTGTTCGACGTGAGCCACATGGGTTGCTTTGAGATATCTGGGCCGCACGCTATCGCTTTTCTGGACACGGTTGTCTCAAACTATGCCCACTGGCTGGATGACGGGCAGTCGTGCTATGCTTATCTGCTCGACATTGACGGCAAGCCCATTGATGACTTGATGATCTACCGCCGCCGCGCTGACCTGTTCCTGATGGTCGTCAATGCCGCCAACGAGGACAAGGACTGGGACTGGCTCAACGCCGTCAACCAGCAACGCGTGATCATTGACAGCGAACGGCCCGGCGTGCAAGTGGAAGCGCCGGCCGTGTTGCGTAACCTCAAGGACCCGGCCTCCGGCGAGCGCCAGTTGCGCGACCTGGCGTTGCAAGGGCCCAACTCGGTCAAGATCCTGCAGGCTTGTACGGACGATCAAGCGACCAAAGACAAACTGGCGCGGGTGCGCCGCACAGACCTGGTCGAGGTCGATCTCTCGGGTATCCCCATCATCGCGGCGCGCACCGGCTATACAGGCGAGGACGTGGGCTTTGAGTTGTTCGTGCACCCCGACCAGCAAATCGCGTTTTGGGACATGTTGCTGGAAAAGGGCGAACCTTTTGGCATCAAGCCCTGTGGGTTGGCGGCGCGCGACAGCACGCGCACCGAGGCTGGGTTGCCATTGTACGGCCACGAGCTGGCAGGGCCGTTCGACATCAGCCCGGCCGAGGCAGGGTTCCCGGGTTATGTCAAGTATCACAAGCCGTTCTTTGTGGGACGTGACGTGTTGTTGGCGCGCGACTTGAAGCGCGAACGCGAGTTGATCCGCTGGCGTATGGACCAAAAGGGTGTGCGCCGGCCCAGCACCGGCGACCCGGTGGTCAACAAGCGGGGTCAGTCCATTGGCTATGTGAGCAGTTGCTCCATCGACGCCGAGGGCTATCTGTTGGGATTGGCCATCGTGAACCGGCGCTACACCGAGGAGGGCACGCCCATCAACATCTTTGTGCTGCCGTCCCGGCCGCGTCCGGAAAAGCCCAAGCCAGAGCTAGAGATGGGCGACAAGGTCATGCTGCCCGTCGAGGCGACGGTGTTGCTGCGCTTCCCCGAAAAGGACGTCCAATCCATCTTGCCTTCAGGGGACTAGTTTGACGCTTAAAAAATGGCGAGGTGCTCTCTCCCGGCGCTTTCGGGGGCTGAGGAGGGAGCACCTCCTGGGGTGTTTATTACTATCGTGGCTGGCGCTGGTCGTGATAGGCTGTCGTTCTCAACCGACGCCGACGCCGCTGGTCACTGATTCAGCCTACACGCAGTACTTGCCGCTCGTGCGTGATGCCGACACCGCCACGCCGACGCCGGCGCGCCGCGTCACCGCGTTGCCTGCCACGACCAAGAACCCAACGCCGGTCTCCCCCTTGTCTGCGCTCCCTTCTCCTACTCCCTGGCCGCCGCCGGTGTTCAAGCCCGATTGGGGCATACAGTTGCACCTGTTTGGCGTGGACATTGACCAGGTGCTGGGCTGGGCGCAGGGCATGGGCGTAGGGTGGATCAAGCAGCAAGTCGAGTGGACCAACATCGAGCATGCGCCGGGACAGTATGACTGGCGCGAGCTGGATGTCATCGTGGACAAGGCCGGCAGCTATGACTTGCAATTGATGCTCAGCGTGAACCACGCGCCGGGCTGGACCCGCTCCGATACGACCGAGTATGGCCCGCCGCACGACCCGGCCGAGTTTGCGCGCTTTATGGGCGTGTTGGCGGCCCGTTACCAGGGCCGGGTGGCGGCCTATGAGTTGTGGAACGAGCCCAACCTGCGGCGCGAGTGGCACGGCGAGCCTTTGGATCCGGCTTTGTTCGTGACTTTGATCCGCGCGGGCGCCCAGGCCATCCGGGCGGCCGACCCGGCGGCCCAAATCATCAGTGGCGGACCGGCGGTCACCGGCATCAACGATGGTGAGACGGCGGTGGATGACCGCGTTTACCTGCGCGGCATGATAGAGGCCGGGGTCGGGGAATGGGTGGATGGGATCGGCGTGCACCCCTATGGTTTTGCCAATCCGCCCCAGGAGCGCGCGGCCGATGCGGCGCACCACGCGCCCAGTCACAACAATCATCCCAGCTTTTTCTTTCGCGACACGTTGGAAGACTATCGTGCGCTCCTGGTCGAGGGCGGGCTGGAGACGACGCCCTTGTGGGTCACCGAGTTCGGCTGGCCCTCGGTGGATCGCTTGGGCGCGGTGGACACGAGCGGCTGGGAATACGCGCGCCACGTCGATGAAGCCCAGCAGGCTGAGTATGTGGTGCAGGCGTTCCAGATGGGTCAGGCGTTGGATTGGGTCGGGCCGATGATATTGTGGAACCTGAACGTCGCCACGATTTGGGGCGGCGAGCGACCCGAGTCAGCCTACAGCGTCTTGCGCCCGGACGCTAGCGATCGCCCGGTCTACCTGTCCGTGCGCCTGGCACAGCCGCAGGGGGACTAGACGTGGCCTGCGTTCTCCCTTTTGGCGCTCGTGGAGGGTGTATCATCCGCCACGTCGCGTCTCGCCAGGTCCGTGGCGCTCTGCTAATCCATGCTCTCCAGGTGCAGCGTCTCCCCCACCCGGGCCAGCAGCGGCAAGCGCAGTCCTGCGTCGAGGGCGATAGCGGCCAAGAACACCTGCTGTGGCCCGACATGTTCCCAGATGAGCCCGCCCAGCAGTGGCATAGGGATAGCCAGCACGCCCCGAAACAGGCTCACGATGCCGATCCAGCGTCCCATCTGCTCCTGCGGCATGATCTCGGCCGTCATCGAAGAGGCCAAAATCATGGTGATGCTGTTAAATCCAAACAGCAACCCGTAAAGCAGCAAGAACAACGTCTTGCCTATCCCTGAGATTGGCGCAAAGATCAGGCAGAGGTTGGCGATATATGTCAAGGGAGCCAGGGCAAACAGCAGCTTTTTGCGGCCATAGCGGTCCGCCAGGCGGCCCAGGGGCAGCGCCATCAGCAGCGGCACGAGGGTGCTGGCGGTGGTGATGCTGCTCAGCAGGAATTCGTTTGCGCCCTTGAACTCGTGGGCGTACAGGGGCATGAATGGCTGGGTGATGGTCCAGGGCAGTTCCATCAACCCCATCACGAACAACAGGCGTACCACGTCCGGGCCTTGACGAAAGACCTGCGCAAAGCTGGACAACCCGGGACGTTTGTGGCCTGCTACGCTTTGGGTCATAGTCTTGAGTTTGCCGAGGGGCCTGGACGCCGGGAGACCGGCCATCAGCAACACAAACATACCCGCAAAGAGCACCGCTTGAATGGCGTACAGTGGGCGTAGGCCCGTCAACGCTATGCCGCCGGACAGGGAAACGATCCAGGCGGCCAATAGCGGCGCAAAGACACCCACCAACGACGAGAGCGTGCGGCACAACCCACGGCCTGTGGCGCGCCCCTCGTTGGAGAGTTCTCGCGCACAGGCGACGGTACACGACGTGCAGATCACACGGCTGCCCAGGTAAAACAGGATGATGGCCGCGTATAGCCAGACCCAATGCGGCGCCACAAAATACAGTGTCATCGAGGCTGTCAACAACCCCACACCCAGCAGAAAGACCTTTTTCAAGCTATAGTAGTCAATGAACCAACCGGCCGGCAGCGTGGCCAGGGCGCCCACCGCGTTGCCCACGCTTTGCAG
>CAZSJU010000046.1:11778-16355 GCA_964607235.1 uncultured Anaerolineae bacterium
CCCATTATAAGCGGATTTGACGTTTTTACCAGTTGGCCCTGGTGTGTGTTTTTCTCGAAAGGCAGGGCTGTAAATAAACGCGAGAGTTGGGGACATGTCGATTTTTGACGCTGGGCAGTAGTTATGTTAATATGGCTTTGCGTTTTTCCCCAATCTGGCGGGTGTGGTGATTATTTCGCAGGCTAATGACGTATAACATATAGAGACCTTGACGTAACGAGGAACAATGTCAGAAAAGTTAATTCAGCGCTGGCGCGACGGTGACGAGAACGCCGCCGAGGCACTCTATCAGGCCCATCATATGCGCGTCTATCGCCTGGCTTGTGCTTTGCTGGGTGACCGGCAAGATGCCGAGGAAGTCATGCAAGATGCGCTGGTTTATGCCTTGACCCACATTGACCGCTATGACCCGCAGCGGGCGGCTTTGAGTACCTGGCTGCACGCCATTACGGTCAGCCGTTGCCGGGACCGGCAACGGCGCAAACGGGTGTCCCAGGTACCGCTAGAGAGTTGGATGGGTGGGGGGCAGGATGCGGCGGCCTCAGCGCCTGGACCTGAGGGCAGCGCCCTGATCCAGGCGCGCAAGAACGAGTTGTGGCAGGCGCTTGATCAACTCAGCCCCAAGCTGCGCGAGGCGATCGTCTTGCGTTATTGGGGCGAGCATACCTATCAAGAGATGGGTCAGATCCTGGGCTGCCCGCTGTCCACTGCCCAGTCGCGCGTGCGATTGGCTTATGAGCGGTTGCGCGATGTGTTCAAGCCTACTGACCTTACGGGCAGCACGGGTGTCGGGGTGCCGGCGCTGGAGGGAGAGAGCCTGCGATGATGTCTCAACATGCGTCTCATCACCTGAGCCACGAACAGTTGGTCGCTTACGTGCATCGCCAACTGTCCGACGCCGAGCGTGAGAGTTTTGATCGACATCTGGATACCTGTCTGGAGTGTCGGCGGCAGTTGGTGGAACACGCCGATTTTCAGCGGCGCGTGAGCGAGGGCCTGGTCGCCCAACTGGCGGCGGTGCACCCGAGTACCGGCTGGGCAGAGGTGGCGCCGCGCGTGCGCAAACCAAGAAAGAGCAGCGCGTTCTGGTCGCGGCGGACGATGTATCGCTTGTTGGCCGCAGCCTATGCGCTGGTCTTGGTGTTCGGTGGGTTCTTTTTGTTCCGGGTGATCCGTGACCTGGTCCAGGAGCAGCAGACGGTCAACCTGTCGGAGCAGAGACCGGCCCCGACGGCCACGTTCAAGCCGGTGCTGGATGGGGTCACTATTACGGCGGCGCCGACCGCGGCCGAACCTACGCCGGGTATCCCGACCTGGGACGGGACGGGCCGTGTGAATTTGTTGTTGTTGGGGATCGATCAGCGCAAGGGTCAGCAGGGATATTGGCGCACGGATACCATGATCATCGTATCGGTGGACCCGCAAAGCCGCACGGTGGGCATGTTGTCGGTCCCACGTGACTTGTGGGTGCCTATCCCGGGCTATGACGTGGAGAACCGCATTAACACTGCGCATTATTATGGCGATTATTACAATTATCCCGGCGCCGGACCGGCCCTGGCGCGTGACACGGTGATATACAATCTGGGAATTCCCATTCACCATTACGTCCGTATAAACTTTACTGCCTTTGAGACATTGATCGACGAGATTGGTGGCATTGACGTCTATGTGGAGCAAGCGATTAACGACCCCGCTTATCCCGATGAGGGCATAGGCTACGATCCATTTTACCTGGGCGCCGGGCAGCAACACCTGGATGGCGCGACCGCGCTCAAGTACGCCCGTACCCGCCATGGCGGCAGCGACTTTGACCGGGCGCGACGCCAACAAAAGGTCTTGTTGGCCGTCCGTGACCGGGTCGTCAGTTTGGATCAATTGCCGCGTCTCATCGCCAACGGCCCACAAATTCTAGAGGCCTTGGGAGATTCCGTCCAGACCGATTTGGCCTACGATCAAGCGGTCCAACTGGCGCGGATTTTTAACGAAATTCCACCTGAATCTTTCCAAGGGGCGGTGATTGATCAGAACTATACCCAGTCTTATACTACAGAGACCGGGGCGCAGGTGCTCATTCCCTTGCGGGACAAGATTGCCGAATTGCACAGGAGCTTTTTCGAGTCGCCATAAGCGGATCAGGGGAGGCGTTTTTGAGCAGAAAAGAGGAGTATGAGCATGAGTGAACTTGTTCTCGTTGTGGAGGATGATCAAGGGATCGCGGACACGTTGCGCCGGGGACTCATTTTCGAGGGGTACCGGGTGAATGTGGCCTATGATGGTGAAGAGGCTTTGGCCTCTGCCCGCGACCAACTGCCTGACCTGGTCGTGTTGGACTGGATGTTGCCCGGCATGGACGGGTTAGAAGTGTGCAAGCGTCTGCGGGCGGCCGGTGAAGTGCCGATCCTGATGTTGACGGCCAAGGACAGCATCCCTGACCGCGTCAAGGGGCTGGACGCCGGCGCTGATGACTATTTGGTCAAGCCCTTTGCCTTTGACGAGTTGCTGGCGCGGATCCGGGCTTTGCTGCGTCGGGCCGGGCCAACGCAACAAGCCGAGGTGCTGCGCTTTGTGGATTTAGAATTGGACACCGGCACCCGCCAGGCGAAACGGGGGGACGGTGAACCCATCGAGTTGACGGCCAAAGAGTACGAGCTGTTGGAGCTCTTTATGCGCAACCCGCGCAACGTACTGACCCGCGACGTGATTTATGAGCGGGTGTGGGGCTATGACTTTGGGGGAGAGAGCAATATTATCGAGGTGTACGTGCGTTACTTGCGCCGCAAGCTTGAGCAAGAGGATATGCCGCGTCTGATTCATACTGTGCGCGGGGTGGGCTATGTGTTGCGGGAAGCATAAGCCCCCTTTCTCATTTATCTTTCATCCTCTTCTCATCTTGTTTTAAGCTATATGCTTTATCTTAATATTACCTTGTTTCTGGATCGTTGCTTCTCCTTTTATAACTCTAGGCCCTGTCCAAGTGAGCCGCAGGACAGGGCCTAAAGTTGTCAGCGCCGAATCGCTTGAACAGCAGAGGCCACCTACGTGTTACAATATGTATGAACGATGTCTATTAGAGTCCGCCTGACGCTCTGGTACACTGCTGTCCTGGCCACCATACTCCTCACGTTTGGCGTCATCGTCTATCGTATCTTTTCCGCCTCGCTAGACTCGGAAATCAACCGTAATCTCGAACAAGTCGCGGTCGATTTGCAGGGTGCTGGCACCTCTGACCGCCCGTTTTTCTTTGCCGAGAAACGCATCGTGATTCCGCGCTTGAATACCTTTGGCCTCTCTACGATGTACGTGCAGGTGTGGGGCGCTCAAGGCAACTTGCAGGCCTGGTCTGATAACGTGGCGGGGTATCCGGTTGCACTCGACCCGCAAGCGATCGAGGCCCAGACCACCAACCGGCGGTTCCGGGATGTATCCAGCGAGGATTCCGGAACTTTTTATTTGCGGGTGCTCACCATTCCCCTATCGACGGTGAGTGAAGAGCGTGAGCAGTTGATCGGCTGGCTGCAAATCGCGACCTCTGTGCAGGGCAGTTATAGCGCGCGCCAACGGCTGTTGTCTATCCTGGTACGTGGCAGCATGGGCGGGGTATTGCTTTCGGCGATCATGGGCGCCTTGCTGGCGCGACGTGCCTTGCATCCCATTCATGCCCTGACCGAGACCGCGGTCCAGATTACGCGCGCCGACGACTTGGGGCGGCGCATCCCGCATCGCGGGCCGTCCGACGAGGTAGGCTTGTTGGTCGGTGCTTTTAACGAGATGCTGGAGCGGTTGGAGCGCATCTTTCGCGCCCAACGGCGCTTTGTGGCCGACGTCTCCCACGAGTTGCGCACCCCTCTGACCACGATCCGCGGCAATGTGGACCTGTTGCGCCGTATGGGGGGCGCTGACCCGGCTTCACTGAGCGCTATCCAGAGCGAGACCGATCGCATGATCCGCCTGGTGGGGGACTTGTTATTGTTGGCGCGCGCCGACGCCGGGCACTTGCCCATCGCTCACGAACCGGTCGAGATCGACGCCCTATTGATCGAGGTCGCGCATCAAACGCGGGTGCTGTTGGGTGACCGGCTGGAACTCACCGTCGACTGCCCGATGTCCGATCAAAAGGAACCGCTGCTGGTTTCAGGCGACGCGGACCGCCTCAAACAGTTGCTGCTCAACCTGTCCGACAATGCCGTCAAGCACACCCCCGACGGTGGGCGTGTGTCTTTGCGGTTGTCGCAGAACGATGGCTGGGTGCGGCTGACGGTCGCCGATACCGGGTCCGGCATCCTCCCCGAAGACTTGCCGCACATTTTTGACCGCTTTTATCGCGCTGAGAAATCACGCTGGCGCAAACCCAGCGCCAACGACGCGTCTGGCCCTGGCGTGGGCGTGGGGCTGGGGCTGTCTATTGCACGCTGGATCGCCCAAGCTCACGGTGGTCGCATCGAGGTGCAAAGCGAGCTGGGGCAAGGAAGCGCCTTTCACATTTGGCTGCCGCTGACCGAAATGCGTCTAGATTAACCTGCCTCTCACTGTTTTTTCATCTGGCGTTAAACTCCTTGTGGCATACTCCTGACTAG
>CAZSJU010000047.1:0-8743 GCA_964607235.1 uncultured Anaerolineae bacterium
TGGTCATGACCCAGCAAACGCCTACCTTTGGCGCCCAGTTCAAAGCCGAGGCGGTCGCGCCTTGCTTCAACCTGGCGCGCTCGGACCTGCGGGACGACTGTCCGCCCCAGGTGGTGGGCACCGGCGTGCCCTTTTTAATCGTCCCGGCGCGCGACGTGGACGTCCTCAAAAAGGTCAAAATGGACCGCGAGGCCCTGGGGGCACTGTGCGCCCAAGCGGGCGTCTCGGCCGCCTTTATGTTCTGCCTGGGCGGCTTGACGCCCGAGGCCGACACCCACGCGCGCCTGTTTGATCCCCACGGCACGATGGAAGACCCCTTTACCGGTTCCGCATCGGGCGCCATGGGCAGCTATGTCGTGCATTACGGCCTCAAGCCCGGCCCGCGACTCGTGGCCGAACAGGGGCATTTTGTAGAACGTCCGGGTCAGGGCGTGTTGGAAATTGAGGGCGGCCCTGAGAGCATCACGGCCGTCCGCCTGGGCGGGGCCGCCGTCAAGGTGATGGAAGGCACGTTCTTTATCACCGAAACGTGACGGCAACCCGCCAGATGAGGAAATCAAGATGAGCATAACGCCACAAAAAGAATTCACCGTATTACAGCCCAGCGTCGCGTGGGAGGACCCCCACGCCTGGACCGACGCCACAGATTCCTTGAGCGTGCGGGCCGCCGCTTACGAGGCCCTGGTGCAATATGCCCCCGGCGGTCATTACAAGCCCGTCCTGGCCTCAAGCTGGCGCATAGCGCCCGACGCGCGCACGTGGACCTTTTACCTGCAGCCCGACGTCCCGTTCCACGACGGAGAAACGCTCCAGGCACGCGACGTGGTCTCCAGCCTGGCGCGCGCCTGCGCCCCAGATGCGCCGGGGCTGTATGGCACGGGGGGACTGTGCCACAGTTATCTGGGCGACGCGTCGGTTAAAGCGCTGGACGCGCACAGCGTGCAGATTGTCACCCCCGAACCCATGGCAGACCTGCTAGACCTGTTGTTCAAGATCCCCATCGTCTCGCAACACGCGCTGGACGATTTGTCCCAGCGCAGCGCGGGCACCGGACCTTATCAACTGCTATCGGCCCAAGACGCGGGCGTCGTGACCATGGCCCGCTTTGACGACTATTGGGCCGGCCGGCCGCCGGTGCAAAGGCTACACTGGCGGGCAGAAACAGACACAGCGCAACGCGTCTCGGCGCTGCTGTCCGGTGACGCCGACCTGGTGACCCAGGTCAGCCTGGAAGAGAGGCAATTCATCGAGACGATGGGACAAGCCGAGGTCATGACCGCGGACGGCCACCTGGCTGTGATTTTCATGTGCAACGCCCGTTCGGGGCCATGCGCCGACCAACGCGTGCGCCAGGCGCTCAACTATGCGTTGGATATGTCACGGGTCATCTATGCGATCAAGGGCGGCGCGGCCCAGCCCCTGAACGGCCCCCTGACCCCGTCGCACCTGGGCTACGATCCCGAGACGTCGCCCTACCCTTACGACCTGGGCAAGGCGAGAGCCCTGCTGGCAGCGGCCGGCTATGCGGACGGCATGACACTGACGCTAGACGTCCCCACCCACTCGCCCGACGAGGCGAACGCCCTGGCGCAACACATGGCCAACCAATATGCGCGCATCGGTATCACGGTCGAGATCAAAACCTTCTCGGACCGTCCTGCCTACGCCGAAAGGGTCAAAGCCAAACAGATCAACGACGCCTGCGCCTTTGACTCTAGCCCGCTGAGCACCTACCGCTGTCTGCGGGAAAAGTTTCACTCGGGCGTCGCCGGGTCATGGTGGCAAGGATACGACAACCCCGAGGTCAACGCCTTGCTCGAACGCGCCTGGGCCACCGTCGACGACGCGCAGCGCCAGGCGATCTATCGGCGCGCTTATCGGATCATCCGAGACGATGCGCCCTGGATTTTCTTTTACAGTCCCACCGACTTTTGGGGTGTGGGGCCACGCGCCCGAGGTTGGTCGTCGCAGGCCGATGGCCTGGTCAGGTTAATATAGCACAGCGATTACTGCTCAGGCCAGGCGACTTTTTGACAAGATTAACAGGATTTACAGGATTTTTTAGACTCGATCATCCTGTCAATCTTGCCAAAGGTCCTGTTTGAAAAGGGCTACTGCCTGAGTCGTTACGGACAAAGATTTATAGATTAAGACTTGATGAGAGGTGAATTTGATGAAAGTACTATTGTCAGGAAATGAAGCCATAGCACGCGGCGCCTATGAGCACGGCGTTCAGGTGGCGACCGGCTATCCCGGAACGCCCAGTTCCGAGATTATGCAAAACGTGTCCAAATACAAGGACCACATTTACTGCGAGTGGTCGGCGAACGAAAAGGTCGCGATGGACGCCGCCGTGGGCGCGTGTTACGCGGGCAAACGGGCCATTGTCACCATGAAGTCCGTAGGGATGAACGTGGCCGCCGATTCTTTCTTCTACCCCGTCTACACCGGGGTGCGGGGCGGGCTGGTCATCGTGGTAGCCGACGATCCGGGCATGTTTAGCTCCCAAAACGAGCAGGACAACCGCCAATACGCCCGCTTTGCCAAAATGCCCTTGCTGGAACCCACCGACAGCCAGGAAATGAAAGATTTCGTCGGCGTGGCGCTGGATTTGTCCGAAGAGTGGGACACGCCGGTGCTGGTGCGCACGACGATGCGCATCGCCCATTCCGCCTCGCCCGTCGAGTTGGGCGAGCGCACGGCGGACGACGAGGCCGAGACGCCGCCCCTGCAGCGTGACCCACACAAGCTGGTCTGTACGGCCATGTGGGCGCGCGAACGACACCCCATCATAGAAGAACGCATCATAAAGCTGGCCCAGTTTGCCAACACCTTTGAACTGAACCGCCTCGAGTGGGGCGCGCGCAAGCTGGGCATCATCGCCGGCGGCGCCGTCTATAACTTTGCCCGCGAGGTCTTTCCCGAGGCTTCTTTTCTGCGACTGGGCATGACCTATCCCTTGCCGGCCGATCTCATCCGCGAGCTGGCAGCGGGTGTGGAACAGTTGCTGGTCATCGAAGAGCTGGACCCCTTTTTGGAAGAGCAGATCAAGGCCATGGGCATCGCATGCCGTGGCAAGGACATCTTGCCACAAGTCGGTGAACTCACGCCGGCCGTGATCGCCCGCTCGGCTGCGGCGGCGGGCCTCTATCCTAAAGAAAAAGTCCGGGGCGTGCGGGATGATATCGCTCTGCCGTCGCTGCCCGACCGCTTTCCGGTATTCTGCGCCGGCTGCCCGCACCGCAGCACCTTTTACAACCTGAACAAGATGAAAAAGGTGGTCGTCGCCGGTGGCATCGGATGCTACAATCTGGGCTGCCTGCCACCCTATAACGCCACGGACACGATGGGCGCGATGGGCGCCAGCATCGGCGTGGCGCACGGCTTTGACATCGCCAACATCCCCGACCCCTTTATGGCCGTCATCGGCGATGGCAGTTTCTTCCACGCCGGCATCCCGCCGCTGATCAATCTGGCGCACAATGGCGGCAAGAGCAAGGTCGTCATTCTAGATAACCACATCACCGCGATGACGGGCCAGCAAGACCACCCGGGCATCGAACAGACATTGAGCGGCAAGCCCGGCACAAAGATAGACATCGAGACCCTCGTCCGCGCGTGCGGGATAAAAGACGTGCACAAAGTGGACGCCTTTCAGGTCAAAGCCGTGGGCCAGGCGTTCAAAGACGCCCTGGCATTTGACGGTCCCTCGGTAGTCATCGTCGAAGGCCCGTGCTTCTGGGTCGGCCCCGGCGCGCAGGGCGTGTACGAGGTCGATACCGACACCTGCATCGCGTGCGGCACGTGCAAACGACTGGGGTGCCCGGCCATCATCCATGCACAAGAAATCAACCCCAAGAACAACCAATACAAATCTGAAATCGATCCAGTGCTGTGCGTGGGCTGTGATATGTGCGCGCAAGTCTGCCCGGTGAACGCGATTCATCCGGCCTATCGAACGCAAAGAATAAGGAGATAAAAACGTGGAGACGATAAACTTTATCATCACCGGTGTAGGCGGACAAGGGACGATCCTGGCCAGCGACGTGCTGTCGGCAGTTGGCCTGGCCGCGGGATACGACGTCAAGAAATCAGACATCCTGGGACTGGCCGTGCGCGGTGGCGCCGTCGTGGGCCACGTGCGCTGGGGCGAAAAGGTCCATTCCCCCATCGTCCCCGATGGCTGTGTGGACTATTTGATCGCCTTTGAGACGCTGGAAGCCATGCGCTGGCTCAAACAACTGCGTCCTACAGGCAAACTGATCCTCAACCAACAAGAGATTTATCCGGTGAGCACCATCACCGGCGGACAGACATATCCAAGCCAAGCCAACGTGGACCAGGCCATACAAACGGCCGTCGAGCACGTGCTCAAGGTGCCGGGCGTCGAGATCGCCCTGGACGTCGGCAATTCCCGCATCGTGAACGTGGTGCTGCTGGGCGCCCTATCGGCCTCTTTGCCGGTAGCGCCACAGATTTGGGAAACGGCGCTCAAGGAGCGCGTCCCTTCCCGCTATGTGGATTTGAACTTGCAAGCCTTTCACAGAGGGCGCGCCCTCGCTCAAGAGGAGTAAAATTATGCGTATATATGTGATCAACCCCAATACCTCACAGAGCATGACGGATCACATCCGTCGCGAACTGGAAAAGATCAAACGGCCCGACACTGAACTCAAGGTCGTTTGCCCGGAGCACGGGCCGGTCTCTATCGAGTCGGCCTATGACGAGGCGCTGGCCGGCCCGCCCACGCTGGAACGGGTGCGCGAGGCCAACGAGGAAGGTTACGACGTCATCGTGCTGGCCTGCTTTTCCGACCCGGCGCTGGACGCCGCCAAAGAGATCTCGGAGGTGCCGGTGGTCGGCATCGAAGAGGCGACCATGCACATGGCCGCGATGCTGGGCCACAAATTCTCCATCACCACCGCGTTCCGCAACCGCGCCCCCACCCGCGACTTGCACGTGCGGCTGCGCGGCTTGGAAAACGCCTATGCATCAGCGCTGGTGCTCAACATGTCAGTGCTCGACATGGACGCCAAGCCCAAGGAGACCAAAGCCCGCATCCTGGAATGCGCGCGCGAGGCCGTCGAGCGGGATGGCGCCGAAGTCATCATCCTGGGCTGCGCCGGGCTGGCCGGCTATGCACAAGACATCGAAGAAAAGCTGGGCGTGGTGGTGCTGGATCCCACCGCGGTGGCTTTTAAAATCGCCGAGGCGATGGCAGACCTGGGGCTACGACACAGCAAGATCGCGCGCTTTGCCAAACCGCCCGTCAAAGAGATCAAATAACCTTATTTACCAAAAAGCTGGTCGGACGCAGATGAACGCTGATGAACGCTGATCCCTAGAAAAGATCTGCGAAAATCTGCGTTAATCTGCGTCCCAGAAAAACATATGGAGGCGTAACGTTGACAGAAACGATCATTAATCTCACCCGGGGGATCCCCCCGTCAGAAGCTTTTCCCGTACAAGATTTGATTGACTGCGCCGCGACCGCGCTGCAACAAGATCCCAACGTGCTGCTACAGTACGGCCGCTCACCGGGCTATGCCCCGCTGCGCGAATGGTTGGCAGCGCAATACAACGTGGGAGCGGACCAGATCCTCACCGGCAACAGCTCCCTGGAACTCTTTTCCTTTATCACCGAGAGCATGCTAGAGCCGGGGCAGCGCGCGTTCGTCGAGTCCCCCTCCTACGACCGTTCCATCACCCTGCTGCGGCGGGCCGGCGCCGAACTGGTGGGCATCCCCCTACAAACGGACGGCATCGACCTGGACGCGATGGAAGCTGAACTGGCCAAGGGCGCACCGGTGCTGATGTATCTCATCACCGACTTTCAAAACCCGATGGGCGTCACCACCAGCCTGGAAAAACGCCGGCGCCTGGTCGAGTGGGCCGAGGCCTATGACTTTTGGCTGATCGAGGACGCGCCCTACCGCAAGCTGCGCTACTGGGGCGAGGATGTGCCCTCGTTGCGCGCGCTGGCGCCCGAACGGGTGCTGCAAATGTCCTCCTTTTCCAAGATCCTGTCACCGGGGCTGCGCCTGGGTTACCTGGTCGGCCCGACGGAGGCCATCGCGGCGCTGTCGGCGTGGGCTGTGGACTCGTACATCGGCCCGGTCCTGCCTACGCAAGGCTTGGTATATGAATATTGCCGCCGCGGCCTGCTGGCGTCCAACATTGAGCGCTTGAAAGCGATGTACCGCCCGCGGCTAAAGACGGTACTGGCGGCGCTGGAACAGCACGTGCCAGAAGCGACCTGGACCCAACCGGAGGGTGGCTTTTTCGTGAGCGTCGAACTGCCGGGCGAGGTCCACATCGCCGACTTGTTGGCGCGGGCAGGAGAGGCAGGGCTCAAGCTCTCGGACGGGCGCGGGTTCTTTCCCAACGCGCACGACGGGGACCGGTTCCTGCGCATCCCGTTCTGCAGCCTGACGCCCGAGCAAATCGACAGCGGTGTCGCCCGCCTGGCCCAGCTATTATGAGGCCTAATCCTATGGACCTGTCACCATTGCTCAATCCGCAGGCGATCGCCGTGGTGGGCGCCTCTGAACGCCAGGGCAGCGCCGGGCGGCTGGTATTGGAAAACCTGCGTCACTTGCACTATACCGGTCAGGTCTATGCCGTCCACCCCAAACACGAAACGGTGCTGGGGTTTCCCTGCTATCCCGACCTGCGCGCATTGCCCGGCCCGGTGGACTCGGTGGCGGTGCTGCTGGGCGCCGAAAAGGTGCTGCCCATCCTCGAGACGGCGGCCGCGGTCGGTGTGCCGGCGGCCTGGGTGCTGGCCAGCGGATTCGCCGAAGCCGGGCCGGAAGGTCAGGCCCGTCAGGCGGCGCTGGCCCGTTTCGCCCAGGAGAGCGGGCTCAAGATTTGCGGCCCCAACTGTATCGGCGTGGCCAACCTGGTAGACGGGGTAGCCACCTATAGCGTGGCGCTCAGCCCCGCGACCCGCGCCGGCGGCGTCTCGGCCGTCGTGCAAAGCGGCGCGGTCTGCCTGGGACTGGCGAACGCCGCCCGCTTTGGCTTTCGTTACCTGATCTCCAGCGGCAACGAAGCCGTGCTAGACAGCGCCGACTATATCCACTATCTGGTCCAAGATCCCGCCACGCGGGTCATACTCGCCTTTTTAGAAGGCATATCCAACTCTGAAAAGTTTGTCGCGGCCGCCCAGGCCGCAGCCGAGGCCCAGAAACCCCTGCTGCTGATCAAGGTCGGGCGCTCTGAGATCGCCCGCCGGACCGTGCAGGCCCACACCGGCAGCCTGGCCGGGTCCGACGCGGTCATGGACGCGGTCTTTGAACGGCTCGGCGTCGTCCGCCTGGACACGTTGAACGAATTGACCGAGGCGGCCGAGTTGTTCCTCCACTGTCCCATCCCGCAAGGCGAAGGCGTCGGGCTGTTGAGCCTCTCCGGCGGACAACTGGGACTGGTCGCCGACCTGGCACAAGACCTGGGTATGCGGTTTCCCGCCCTGTCGGAAGCGGGTCAGCACGCCCTGAGCCAGGTGCTGCCCCCCTATAGCACCATCGCCAATCCATTGGACGCGTGGGGCAGCGGCGACCTGGAGCAAAGCTACCCCACGTGCGTAAACATCGTGTCGCAAGAACCAGACGTCCACCTGGTCGCCGTGACGCGCGACACGCCCCCCCAGGTGGCTGAACGGGAAATCGAGCAATCGTTCTCCGTGGCGGACGCGGCCATCGCGGCGGCCCAGGACACCGGCAAACCGGTGTTGGTGTTCTCCAACCTCTCTACCGGCTTTGAGCCGCAAGTCAAGCACAAGCTACAAGCGGCGGGCGTGCCTTACTTGCAAGGCACCTGGGAGACCCTGCGCGCCATCCAGGCCTTTGTGCGCTATGGTCGCTTCCAACGCCAGCGGGGCGTTCAGGTCAGCCGGGGCTGCGCTTCGCCCCCCGACCTGGCAGAGTGGCGTCGCCGGCTTCAGGGACAGAGCGGCGCCCTTTCAGAGGTCGAAGGCCGGCGCCTGCTGGCGGCCTATGGCATCCCCGGCCCCCAAGAGGCCGTCGCGACCAGCGCGGCCGAGGCGGTCCAGGTGGCCCGGCACATCGGCTACCCGGTGGTGCTCAAGATCCTCTCGCCCGACATCCAACACAAGACCGAGATCGGTGGCGTGCGGGTCGGGCTGGGGGATGAGCACGCCGTGCGGGCTGCCTTTGAGCAAGTGATGGCGGCCGCACAGGCGCACCATCCCCAGGCGCGCCTGGAAGGCGCGTTGATCCAGGAAATGATCCCCTCGGACGCCGTGGAGGTGATCCTGGGTGTGCTACGCGACCCGGACTTTACCGTCGTCGTGTTCGGTTCCGGCGGGATCCTGGTCGAGTTGATCCAAGATTCCGCGCTGCGCCTGCCGCCCTTGAGCGCGGCGGAAGCGCGCGAGATGATCCAGCAGACACGCGGGGCGCGCCTGTTGGAAGGCTTTCGGGGCCGCCCACCGGCCGACGTCGACGCCTTGGTCGACGCGTTGGTGCGCCTGTCCCAGTTGGCCTTGGACCTGGGAGATGTGATTTCGGCCCTGGACATCAATCCCTTGATGGTGCTGCCCGAGGGCCAAGGCGTGCGCGCCGTAGATGCGCTGGTCGAACTGGGTTAACCCTTGAAAAACGCCCCCCTGGCGATAGGCCAGGGGGGCGTTTGGTTATCCCGTCCCCGAATGATACTTCACATATCTGCAAATTTGAGGTAGAATAAGCATAGTGAGTGATCATCGTCCATCATCAGGAGA
>CAZSJU010000047.1:8843-16279 GCA_964607235.1 uncultured Anaerolineae bacterium
TAGCTATGCGGCCTTGTCCAACCGTCCCACCTGGACGCCGCCGGCACCGTACAGTTCCGGCCCTTCCGCGCCACGGATGACGTCGGGCGTGACCACACAGCGCCGCACGTCGCGGCGTGAGGGGAGTTCGTACATCACGTCCAGCAATGAACGCTCGATGATCGTGCGCAGGCCACGCGCGCCCGTCTCTCGCTCTAACGCCATCTCGGCCGTCAAGTCCAGCGAGTCTTTGCTAAAGGTCAATTCCACATTGTCCATCGCGAACAACTGTTGGAACTGCTTGACGATAGCGTTGCGCGGTTGCGTGAGGATTTGAACCAGCTCTTCCTGGGTGAGCGGGTCCACATTGACGAGGACCGGCAGCCGGCCGATGAACTCGGGCAGCATGCCATAGTGCGTCAAGTCGTCGGGCGTGACCTGGCGCAACAACGCGGCTTCGTCCAGCTCACCCCGCGCGGCCCCAAAGGCGGAACCGGGAAAGCCAAAATGCCCCTTGTTACCCATCCGCTCGCCGACAATGTCTGCCAGGCCGGGAAAGAGCCCGCCACAGACAAACAGGATGTCGTGGGTGTCGATCTGGATAAACTCTTGGTGAGGATGTTTGCGCCCCCCCTGCGGAGGCACGTTGGCGACGGTACCTTCTAAAATCTTGAGCAGCGCGTGCTGCACGCCCTCCCCCGACACGTCGCGGGTGATAGAGGGATTGGCGCCGGTCTTGCGGGCGATCTTGTCGATCTCGTCGATATAGACGATGCCCTTACTGGCCCGTTCCACGTCATAGTCAGCGGCCTGGATGAGCCGCAACAGGACCATCTCGACGTCCTCGCCCACATAGCCGGCCTCTGTCAGAGCGGTGGCATCGGCGATACAAAAGGGCACGTCCAAGATACGGGCCAGGGTGCGGGCCATAAACGTCTTGCCGCAACCGGTCGGGCCGATGAGCAAGATGTTGCTCTTTTCCAGCTCGACGTCGTTCAGGCCACGCCCCGGACCGATGCGCTTGTAATGATTGTACACCGCCACCGACAACACCCGTCGCGCGGCCTCCTGGCCCACGACCCAATCACCCAAGCGACGGTAAAGCTCTTTGGGCGAAGGGGTCCGTTCTACGGGCACCAGGGGCGGCGTGACGGGTGTCGTGTCCTGTTCCAAGATGTCCACACACAGCTCAACGCACTCTTCACAGATATACACCTGATCCGGTCCGGCGATGAGCCGGTGCGCCTCTGTCTGAGGCCGCTTGCAAAAGGAGCAATGAGGGATCTCTTGCTGACTTATGAGCACGCTCTCACACTCCCAACTGCCACGGCGACAAAAGCCCCACGCTGAGCTGAATGACGGTCACCGGCCTTCATTCTACTCTTCTTTGTGACTTGGTGTCTTGATCTCTAGCACGTGATCCACCAGGCCATAGTCCGCAGCCGCCTGAGCATCCAGGAAGAAATCTCGCTCTGTATCATCCTCGATTTTCTCGCGGGTCTGACCCGTGTGCTGGATGAGGATATCGTTGAGCCGCTCTCGCAAGCGCAAAATTTCCTTGGCATGAATCTCAATGTCCGTGGCCTGGCCCTGCGCGCCCCCTAGCGGCTGGTGCATATGGATGGTCGCATGGGGCAAAGTATAGCGATTATCAGGCGCGCCGGCGGTCAACAACACCGTGCCCATGCTGGCCGTCATACCTACCGCGTAGGTATGCACCGGCGCTTGAATCATCTGCATCGTATCATAAATCGCCAGGCCGGCGTAAATCTGCCCACCGGGCGAGTTGATATACATTTGGATCTCGCGCTCTGGGTCCTCACGGTTCAAGAACAACAACTGCGCGACGATCAAGTTGGCTACCTGATCATTGATGGGCGTCCCTAGAAAAATGATGCGCTCTTTGAGCAGCAACGAATAAATGTCATAGGCACGCTCGCCACGTCCCGTGGACTCGATGACCATCGGGATTAAAGCTTGTGGGTTAAATCTATTCACGCTCCGACTCCTTTGTACCAGCCCTATTCCAATCTCCAACTATGCCTCTGCACCTGCTTCTTGCTCCAACTCGGTCTGTTCCGACTCTATATTTTCTTCTTGCACCAACTCGGTGTCAGCTTCTGCCTCAGATTCTGCCGCTTCGACGGTCTCTGGTTCACTCTCGTCTAGCTCTGCTTCGGCCTGATCCTCGGCTTCTTCCGCCTCGGCGGTCTCGGGTGCACCCTCATCTGACTCTGCTTCGGCCTGATCCTCGGCTTCTTCCACATCCGTAGCCTGTCCAAGGAGCCTGTCCTGAGCTTGTCGAAGGACGGGCGCTTCGCCCCGCGCGATGGCGGTCAGCCGCTCGATGACCTTTTCGGTCAACAAGTTACCAGCAATCGAGCGTATCCCATCGGGCGAGGACAGCATCTCTAACACATCCCTCGAGCGCTCCCCCCAACTCTCGCTGACCTCAGCGATACGCTGCTGGATATCTAAAGGTTCCACCTTTAGGGCCTCAAGGCGCGCCAACTCGCTCAACACCAAACTGGACCTGGCCTGCTCTTCAGCGCGGGGGCGCATGGTCTCGCGAAAAGCCTCTTTTGTCTGGCCATTGAGCTTGAGGAAATTGTCAAGCTCGATGCCTTGCGATTCCAGACGCGCCTCCAAATCTTTGAGCATATCGTCGATATGCTCCTCGACCAGCTCGGGTGGGTACTCGATCGTCGCTTGTTCGACCAGCGTACCGACGACCTTGTCAAGATATTCTTGGTCCGCTTTATGCTGCAGGTTGTCTTGGATACGATTGTGAATCCCCTCGCGCAACTCTTCCAGCGAGTCAAAGTCCCCCACAGTGCGCGCCAGGTCGTCGTCCAGGTCGGGCAAGATGCGAGCTCGGATGTCGTGCAAGTTGACCGTAAAGTCCGCCTCGTGCCCGACCAGTTCTTCGCCCCACTCGTCAGACAAGGACAAAACAAACTGCTTCTCCTCGCCGCTGTGCATACCGACGATTTGCTCGGCAAAACCGGGGGCAAACTCTTCATCCTCGGCGTCCAGCACCGTGGTATAGTGCTCCTGACTGTCCAACGCCTCGCCATCGACCTCGGCATGCACGTCCAGGTCGACCATGTCGCCCATCTGAGCGGGCTGATCTCCGGCCGGTTCCATCACCACATTCTCTTGCTGCAACTTTTCCAACTCTTTGGCAACCTGCGCCTCGTCTACAGTGATGTCCGGTGGCGCGACGCGTAGCTCGCGATAGTCCCCCAGTTCAACGATGGGCTTTAATGACACGCGCATCTTGTACACGAGCGGGTCCAATTGCAAATCTTCCAGGCCGGCGGGGCCATAAGGCTCCAGTTCCTGGCTGTCCAACGCCTGCTCGTAAACCTCCTGGCCAAGGTCATCTGCTACTTCTTGCAGGAGCGCCTCACGGCCAAAGCGTTGCAGGATAATACTAAAAGGCGCACGCCCACGCCGAAAGCCAGGGATGTTGTACTGGCGGGAAACTTTGCGCGCAGCTCCGCGCAACGCTTTCTCGACGCGCTCCTCATCGACTTTGATCGTCAACAAAACCTGACGATTTTCCAAATCTTCTCTTGTAATCTCCAAGGTTACTTCCCCCTATCTTATGAAATCGGCGAAATTATAACACAGTTCGTCCAGCTATGCCAGTTTGCCTTATGCCCGGTCCAAAATCTCCATCGAGATGGGATCTTGTTTGGGATCACACACGCCACAATACAACGCGTCGCCCACGACGAGCGCGCGATACGCCCCGTCCTTGTTGTGAAAGACGTCTACGATGTGGGGTAAATTTTGGGCATGCTCACGACACACGGCCCGGCCACAGAACTTGCACACCCCATGAGCTGGCCGGTCACAATGCCAACAATTCATCACAACCTCCTCAAGCGGATCAATAGTGCTGCACAGATAACAAACGGCCGCTGCCCACCTGCTTGACATAGTCGGCCATACGTTCGCTCTGGGTCACCAGATGGTCAAACGTCGCTTCGTCGAGCACCAGCAATATGCTCGGGCAGCGGGTGCGGTAGGTAAACTGATAAGGCGTGTCGGCAAACAGCGCATACTCGCCAAAATGCTCACCAGGGGTATAGACGTGGATCACAGTTTCGCCCTCGGCGGCCTGGGCCTTTATAGCTTCCACTTTTCCCTTGACAACGACATACAGGCTATGCCGTTCCTCCCCCTCGTGGGCCACGACCTGGCGGCCATAAAAGGTGCGCCGGCGCATCTGATTAGACAGGGCGCTCAATTGCTGGGGGCTCAGATGATTAAACAACGGCATGCCACTCAACAGGCGCACGACTTGCAACGCAACGCCGACGCGCGTCGCCAGCGCCACACCCGAACGCACCAACCGATGACACGCCGCGGCGTCCAGGATGAGCAAATCGCTGGGCACGCTGGTACGATAGGTCGCGTCATAATGCCCCACGCCGAAAAATGCCTCCTGGCCCAGGCTGGCGCCCCGGCGCAACTCTTCCACCAGCCGCGAGAGTCCTGTGTCTGGGTCCCGCTGCCACATCTCGACCTCGCCCGACTGGATCAGGATAAAGCGGTCCACCGCTGCGTTCTGGTGAGCCAACACCGTCCCAGCCGGAACGCGCTGGTCTCGCAGCGCCGCGACGATGAGGGTCAGCGCCCGTTCATTGCAGTGCCGAAAGAGCGGCTGCGCGCGCACCAACCGCCGCCGCGCGTCCTGGTGCGCGGCAAACTGGTGGGCGATGGCCGCCCCCCACGTTGTACCGGTCAGCACGTAATGTCCCAACACCTCCCGTTCAGGCCAGGGCAAACTATCATAGGCCGCCTGAGCCGCACGCGCCACAAAGGGGCTTCCGCTCACATTATCAATCAAGTCAACCGTCCGCGCCAGCACCTCGCGGTAACGGTCCGCCTGTTCCCAGATGGTCAAGGCGCTCAGGTCCAACTCGTCGTTCACCCGCCCGGCATCCACCTCAATGTCCCAATCCGCCGTCACCGACATCACATCCAGCGCGTCGTCCACCGACCCCGCACGGCGCGCGCCAAACGTCTCTTGAAAGAGAGCAAAAAAACCGGCGAAAAATCGGGCAAAGGCCTGGCTCAGCCGCGCCTCATCGCCGAGCACTGTCGCTTTGGCCCAGGTGGCGCGTTCAAACCGGATCCGTCGGTGGGTCAAATGATACAACCAGGCCGCCAGCGCCCACAGGCCTGCCAACAGCAGCGCCAACCAACGATCTATATCCGAGTTTGGCGCCGGCGGATGCGGCATAGCACGCACCAGCACACTCCCGCCCATCAACAGAGCGGCGGCAGTCAGCGCCAACCAGGGGGCGATAAAACGGGTGCGAGCAAACGCCACCAGGTTGGGCAGGGCGGTGGCCACGAACAACAATGCCAAATAGAGGGCGGTGACGCTCAACAGCGCCGGCCACAAGGGCTGCCGAGCCGACCAACGCGCGACAACCGCCGCGGCCAGGCCCGACACGAGTACCAATGCCACCATCGCGCCACGTTCCCACGGCGGGCCTGCGCGCAAATCCACGCCGGACAGACTCATCAAACCGGCCACCGCCAGCGGCAACGTCGCCACACGTCCCAAGGCATACACCCCGTCGATCTCATTGATCCCGACCGCTGACGCACCAACAAACGCCCGCAGCAACGCCGCCAACCCCAACAGCCCCACGGCCACAGCCAGCGCCCAGAACACCCACTGAAACTCGGCGCCCCGGTAACGTTGCGCAGTGCGGACCCAACCAAGCGCGCCCCCGGCGAACAACACGGGCGGCATCCAGGCCAGATAAAGGCTCCACCACGGATCGTAAATCAAGACCGGCCCCAGGACCAGCAACGCCAGCCCCGTCAGCACTGTCAGTTGGATGTTACGGTCATGCTTGAAAAAGTCGCGCGCCTCCAGCCAGGCCTGCACACGTCGCGCCCAGGCCAAGAGCGCTGCGCCCAGGGGAATCAAAACTGCACCCAGCAGCAAAAAGAACAACAACTTGTTGAGCCAGCCCGACCGTCCCCACAATTCGCGCAATGCGGTCAAGACCCGGGTTTCCCAAAAATAGAGCGCGACCAATAAACTGTATAGCGTATAAACCGTGGCCAGCAAACCAAAGCCGGCCAACAAGCGCTCCTCCTGGGTAAAGCCCGCCAGCCAATCGGTCTGGCCCTGGCGCCACTTGTGCCAGGCGTCGCGCAATTCGGTCCATAACTGATGCCGCACAAAGCCAAACGCGCGCTGGCGCAGCAGCGGCACGTCGAGCAGGTCAATCAGGATGAAATAGCCGTCCAGCTCTAACAACGGGTTCAGGTTGATCAGCACGCTCACATAAGCCACAAAAGCGCCCTTGAACAGCCACGGGCCAAGGGCCGAGGTGGGCCAAGCCCGGCTCAGCAGCGCGCACAGCGCGCCGATGACCAGACCCGAGTGCGGCCCGGCCCAGGACACAGCGATGCGCGCGCGGCGATTTTCCAACCACATGTCCATCGTGTCGACGAAAAAGGCCGGATAGCCATAATAGATGAGAAATCCGCCACGCCGTACCTGGCGACCATAATGCTTGGTGGTCAAACCGTGGGCCGACTCGTGGATGACAATGAGGACAGCATAGATGAGCAACAATGCAGCCAGCCCTAGCCAATAAGAATCCCCCACGGTCAACAGTGGGACCTCACCGGTCACCAACGTGTCTACGAACACCAACGAACCCAAGAGGATGAGCGCGAGGAGAAAAAGCTGGGCGGGCCAGGTAAAAAACAAAAAGGTGTAACGGTAGAGCCGGCTGAAAAACGTATCGACGCCGGGGATGAGAAACTCGTGCTGCACAAAGGCGGCGGCCAGCTTTTCCCCACGGCTGACCAGTTCACGCGCGGCCAACTCGGTTTGGACCTGGGCCAACACGTCTATGGGTTGGTCGACGAGAAAGCCGCCCCAGCGCAACGCCCGCACCAACTGGCTGACCCGTCCAAAGGCAAAAGCGCCAAAGTGGCTGAAATAGACGACGACCAGGTCCTTGACGGTGCGCTGGCCATCCATCTGGGTCCAGAGAAAATAGTCTTTCTCATCCAGCTTGAGATACTGACTCGCGTCAGGGGTTTTGAGCACATAGTACACCCCTTCGCGGCCCGTCAGCCGGCTGGCGGCAACGCCCGAGGACGGCTGAGGACAATACAGCGCCAGGTTGACGCGCTCCTTGATCCACGCCCACAATCCCCCCCCCTCCTCCGGGGCCTGTTGGACACCGGTAGCGGCTTGAGCCCATATACTAGAAGGGGAAACTTTATGCATGCGCCTATTGTACTCGAAATACCGCCAACTGTACAAACGCCGGCGTCGTCTCGCCAAGCCCAGTTAGTGGCAGGCACTCCATAAGGGACAAAAAACCCCTTGCTCGAGTAGCAAGGGGTTTCGATGAACAAATTACAGGGGCGCGACAGCGCCGGATGTTACCGGCTTTGCTACT
>CAZSJU010000048.1:0-9126 GCA_964607235.1 uncultured Anaerolineae bacterium
GCTTTATCGCCCTACAATATATTTTAGCAATTAAGGTTGCGTTGACATCGTGCTGCAAGGCAAAGCGTGAGGCGGGTTATGCTGTACTCTCTGGTCAGTCCTCATCACGCACCCAGGCAAACTTGCGTCGCAGCGCTTTGGGATAATAGCTTTCCAGCACGTCATAGTCCACTTTTTGTCCCCAACGATAATATACGCGGGGGTCAATGTAGGATTTGAGGCTGGTGCCCAGGTTCCAGGAACGTTTTTCGCTAGTGACGGCCATCTTGGTGCGGTACTTGGCTAGCGCGGCCTGGGCTTTATCCAACTGCCTTTGCGCCACCTCGACCTGGCGTTCAGCGCGCGCGATCTTTTTCTCAAAAGAGGCAGCGGCCCTTTCCTTTTGCTTTTCGGTCTTGCGAGCGGCGATGTTGGCGGCGGCTTTTTCAGGCAGCGCTTCCAGTTGTGCTTGGCGTTCCTGTAATTGCGCCTCGCGCTTGGCCACGCGCTCTTGGAGGGTTTTCTCGCGCTCTTGCATACGCTCGATGCGATCTGACCAACCGGCGGGCACTTGTTTGGTGTGGTTACACAGTTCTGCAGCTTCCAGATTGGCCTGGGTGGCGGCCTCCCACTTTTTGTATTCGGGATCTTGGGCTTCTACTCCGGCCTCGTGCAGCGTTTGCCGCACCACCGCCGTGGCGTGATGGGTACGAAAGACTTTGGCCGTCAGCCCCGGCATCACGTCCGACAGAAATCTGTTGACGCTGCGGCTGGTGACCAGCGGAAAGATCTGAGGCTTGGCTCCATTGCCGTTGCTAGTGGTGTCAGAGGGGTGAGCGTTTTCTATCAGTTCTGCCAGGTTATTGTATACGATCTGAGGCAATGGGATCTTTTTATGCCACAATACCGAGTCTTTGCCCAAAAATTCAAACTCGGCCTCGCCGTCAGGGTGCAAGGTGACGTGTTCAGGACGCAAGGTCGTCGCGCCCACCGTATCCGCTTCGTCTCTATCTTTTTCGTCGCCAACACGTAAACACAGCGCGTCGATCAGATAGCAAGCCGTGGCTACCATTTTGTGCTTGGGGTTGGGATCGGTCAGGCCGGCTTGAATGTGGGCTTGGACTTTATCCAGCATCGTGCCCAATTTGATCGCCTGATCAAACTTTTGAGCTTCCCGTTTCTGCTTGACCGACGCTGTGTCGCTCAACCAGATGTATTTGAGCTTGTCGGATAGTTTGTCCCGCCAGCGGGCGACCCACATGCACTCGGGTTGCCATACCAGTTCTTTCCAGTCTCCCTCTGGTCGCGGCGCATCTGGGCTCAAGTTCAACGTGATATCTTGTTGGGTGGCGCCCTCTTTCCAACGCCCGCGCAGCGGATGCTCGCCGCGTCCCATAAAGATGCCACCGGGCTCGACGACATAACCGCCGATCTCGACGCGTTCACCGTTGACGATGGCATACCCGTACTGATCTTTGAGCGCCTCGCGATTTTTCTTGCGCCTGGCAGCCAGGGTCTTGCGCGCCTCTTTGGTGAGCGCTTTTTTGCGCGCACGTGCCGCCAAGACGATATTGATCGCCGGTGTGAAATCTATTTCTTCCACCGACAGGGGCGGATTGATACCCAGAGCCTCGCTAAAATCCTGGATAAAATTCTGAATGAACACGGGGTCTTGAACATAAGACGTGCCGTGTTTTTTAGCCCAGGCCAGCGCCATCTCTTCTTGCTTGGGTGTCAATTCAACACGCTCCCCGCGTATCTGAAGGACAAGATGGCGCGGGGAGGGTGGCTTGGGGACCAATACCCCGTTATGTACCAGTTGTTTCAACAATGATCGATCACTCTCCTGTACAGTGTATTATCCTACATTTTACCCGAACTTGGCGATTTTGAAAAGGAAATGACGATCGGCGACCAGCTAGCGTTTACGCGTCACTTTTGTGCTCGGGTGTATCCTGGGGCCTTGGACCGTTGTGACTTTTGCTTATGGATGCCAAGGCCAGCGTGGCGTTCACGTCAACTCGACGTATGCGCCTGCCGCCGCAAACTCGCGCGCGCCGGTGTCCAAAAACCCTAGCGACTGCGCCAGGCGTAAACTGGCCGAGTTTCCCTCCGAGACCATGTACAGCGGTTGCACCCCCGACTGGATCAACGTGATGGTGAGTGCGCTCAACACGGCCTTGCCCCACCCGCGTCCCCGCGCATGGGGTTGCACATGCACAAATAATTCGGCAAAGTTGGGAGAGCGCCAATTGATACCGGCTTCCGCAGCGATTTGATCTTGGGAGCGGATGACAAATTTGGGCGAGCCGTCCGGTGTACGGAGGGGTTGCACCAACACGTTAATCTCGGGCCGATAACGGCTGGGATCAAAGCGGTATACCCGGTTTTGTTCCTCTTGCTCCAGGCGCATGATGGCCTGCACCGCCGGTCGTAAGCACGGCGTAGTGACGATATAGTAGGGCCGTCCCGGTTGCAGCGCTTGGTGACCTAATGCTGCGACGGCATCGAACCCAGGCGCGCGTAGCACCACTGTGGGTTGGAACAAGTTGAATCCGGTCTGGCACACGGCCACCAAGCCATCGAGGCGTCCGGCGTCATCCTCGTGCAACCACAACTGGGTCCGTCCGGGGTCGTGATAGAGGGCATAATAGGCCGTCAGCGCGTCACGCGGTTCGGTCAGCGACAAGAACCTTGCGTGCTGCAGGCGCGCACGCTTGGCCGCCAGAGTGTTTTTAGAGTTCATAGGTCCAAAAGAGTGCCATTTCTTTGTTCAGCAAGTCATGGTTTGTGTAATAGTGATCGTCAAAGCCGCTCAATTGAAAGCCCAGGTGATGATAGAACAGGCAAGCGGGCCAATTGTTGGTCTGGGTCTCGAGGACGATGGCGCGCAGACCCTGCCGGCGTCCCCACTTTATTACCCGCTGCATGAGCTTGTGGCCCCAGCCTTGTCCTCGATAGGCGCGGTCGATGGCAATGTTCCATACCAGGCCCACCTTGCGCCATGCCTCTCGCTCCACGTCTACCATCCCGATCAGGTGCTGCGCTGCGTCGGGGGTCTGACCGGCCGCGCGGGTCTCTGTGACCAACCACAGCCCATCTCCGCCCCGCAAGCGCTCGTCAATCCGTCGTTGCTCCTGCTCGTCAAACACAAAGTCCGTACACCCAAAGGGCGGATCCAGGGGACGCTGGAACAGGCGCCAGGAGATGTTCATGCCATCTATTTCTTTGACCACATCCAGATAGACTGGGCTCTCAAAGTTGGCGTCGATTTCGGGCAAGCGCGCCAAATCCTCAAGGGTCATTGGGCGGATATAGGCTTGGGCAACGTGCCTCATACTAACTCTCAATGAGCGCCGCCGCCAGCCCGGCGCCGGCCACGAGGGCGAATAGCGGCGCAAGCCGCACGGCCCCGCTGCCGCCAACGATCCAGAGCTGTCCGGGGGGCAATTGGAGGACCAGGCCGATCCAGGGACCCAGCATCATCGTATATCACACCTTGGCTCTTATTCTACCGCAGGCAGAAAGGCTTGTCCAGTTTTTGGATCAATCCATCCCCAACAGGCGATGGCCGAGTTCGGAACGGAGGCGCTGCCAGCGGCTGGGGCTGCCTGAATCATGGACGCTCAGGTCGTACTCGTTGAACGAGAGCAATGTTTCTCCCTGGTACAAGCGACAGCGCACCCATAGCGCCGTATCGGCTTGGGGTAACGTCCAGGAGAACTGGGTGACCCTGGTGACGCTGTCGGCCGTCAGGTCGATCACTTGTTCCAGTCGTTGCAAGGTGGTCACCGGGGTTTTCTCCAGAGCAGCGTCCTGGGCAGTTTCCAGGGCAACGTCCTGGGCAGTTCCCAGGGCAACGTCCTGGGCTGTCTCCGTGGCAGCGTCCTGGGCTGTTTCTAGGGCAATCACCAGGCGGCAACCGGGCAGGGATTTGTTCCGGTCGTTGACCACCCAAACCGTGGGGCTGAACGGGGCACCTGGCTCATAAGCGCCTGGTGGATATTCCAGGGTGACCAACACCGGCGCGTAGAGCCGCTTGACGACCTCGTAAGCGGGCTTGGGACGGCGGAAATGGTCGATCAAGGCCCACTCGACGGCCGGCCAGGGTGAGTTGAACTGCCATAGCAAGCAGCCGCCACACGCATATTTTCGCCGTCGGTAGTGCTCAATGGCGATTTGCAGTCCCAACGCTTGTGCACGCTGGCTGGCTGCCAGGAATTCATCCAACGTCACCTGCTCGGGCGTATCGCGACCGTCGAGCAACGGCGCCGCATAGCGCCACAGCTTGGGCCAGTCGGCGTTGTGGTGCGCCCAGCTTGGCCCTGGCGGCCACAGTTCCTCTGGGGGGATGAATTGCGCCAACGTCTCTTTGACCGGCGGCGCCTGCAACCCAAACTCGCTGACAAATTGAGACGCGTCCTGGACATAGTCCGTGAGCGGCGCAAAGCCGTGCCATATGTGCCAGTTATGGTTATCGCCTCCAGCCGGTGAGACCGGCACGAAAGGACGTGTCGGATCCTCAGCCGCGATGGCGGCGGATAGCGTCTCGATCAATGGCTTGTTACGTGTGGGGTCAAACTCGTTGCCCCCACACCACAGGAATATACTGGGATGGTGGCGCAACGTGCGCACGATGGCGCGCGTTTCCCGGTCAACCAGTTCTAAATACTCTTTGGACTGGGGATAGTTTGTAAAAAAGGCGCAAGCAAAGGGCAAATCTTGCCACACCAACAAGCCCTGCCGGTCGCAAAAGTCGTAAAAGGCGACCTTTTCTCGCAGACCGCCGCCCCATACGCGCAACGCGTTCATATTGGCCTGGCGTGCTAGCTCTATTAGCGCCTTATAGTCGTCGGACGTGACTTGTCCTGGAAAAATGCTAGCCGGGACCCAATTGGCGCCCCGCAAAAAGATGCGTTGGCCGTTGACGACACATACCCAAGGCGAGGCGTCTTGGGGCGCGCCAGGGTTGGGCGCCATCTGGATCTGCCGCAGGCCGACGCTTTGACTGCATTGATCCAGCAGCTCGGCGCGGCGACGCACTGTGACCAGTATTTGGTAAAGGTCGGGGCTCCCATGATCCCATGGCCACCATAGCTGAGGGTCGGGGACGTTCAGGCTAAAGTTGAGCTGTTGGCGCCCCGGATGTAAATTCACAGGGAAAACCTGGAGCATGGGGGGCGCGTCGCAGTTGAGTCCAAAAAGGTTCAGGCCGACCTCGGCCTGATAATGGCCCCGCGCGTCCAGCTCTAGCGTCACGTCCAGGCGCACGGCGCTCCCGGAGGCATCGCTGAAAACGGGCCGTGCTTGCATACTGCAGATGAACGCATCACCCGTGATGACCATCTCGACGTCATCCCAGATGCCCAATCCGGGCAAATCAGGCGCGAAATCCCATCCAAAGCCCATTTGACACTTGAGCACCGACCGGCGATGCGGCCAACGATTGGATGGGACCAGGCGTTGTTCGCGCCGGTCACGCCAGCGGGTGAGGCGGTCGGCGCGATTAAAGGGCAGCCGCGCCGTGCCGGTGACGCGCAGCGCTAGCTTGTCTGCCAGGACGCCAGCCTTAGAGGGGGGCGTCAGACATCTGGTCACCTCGTAAAGTTGGGGGGAAAACATGCCCTCATGTCGGCCCAGGTTGCGCCCGTTAAAATAGACGTCGCTGACGTAATCCACGCCCCACAACCGCAAAAAGACGCGGCGGTCTGGGGCAAACTCTGAGCACTCCAAGTCGCGGACTAGCCACCAGTCTTGCGCGTCTACCCAGTGGGCCTCCAGGCTATTTTGTCCCCACTGCACATCGGGCAATTGACCGGCCCGGGCCAGGTCCAAATGCACGTCACCGGGCACGCTGGCGGGAAGCCACGCGGCGTCAGATGAAAAATGTCCTTTCTTTTTCGTCGCCCGAGTCAAGCGCCACTCGTCCCCATTAAGCGAGAGGATTTGCCGTCCGTTGTTATGTGTCTTCATTGTTAGCCTCTTCTCTGATCACGAGAATCTGGATGCTGCTCAATGTAGGGTCAGCTTTTATGCGCTGATAAAGTGCATAATGATCCAGGTGCGGTAGATGTGGATCGATGAGAATATAGTCAGGCTGAATCTGTTCAAGAGCGTCCAGCGCTTCGTCGACGTGAGAGACGCCCATGACCTCGGTCACTTGGAAATTTTGACCCAGGCCCGCCTTGATCCGGTTAATTTTGGCACGTCTATCGCTAAAATAGACAATGTGGGGCTTTTGATCAGGCACGGTCATGCTCCGACTCGCTGAATGACTTGGCTACGATGAAAAAGCCTGTTTGCTCATTGCTGCCTCTGTGGGTGTCGCGGTGCTCTCTGGATTTTGTGCTTGCGCCTGGGCTTCAACTGGTTGATCTTGATCCCGCTGGTCAATGGCTTGTTTGATCTGTTCCAGGGCAAAGACGGTGATGATGTAAACAGCGCCGGCCACAGGGATACCAAAGAAAAAGCCCCAAAAGCCCATCACTTTGGTGCTGACCAGCACCGATACCAAGACCAACAAGGGTGGCATCCCGATGGCTTCACTCATGATGTGCGGGATGATCAGGCGAAGCAGGATTTGCTGAAAGACGAACACGGTGATCAACAATGGGATCGTAGCCTGGGAACCTTGGACAAGGGACACGCTCGCAGGCAATAGCATCGCCAATGGCGCTCCTAACTCGGGAATAAACATCACCAACCCCGACAAGATGGAGGTGATCATCTTGTATTGCAACCCAAAAATCTGCATCGCTATGCCGGTGAATACGCCTTGTATCAGGGCCATCAATAATTGCCCACGCAAGAAACCGCCAAAGGTGCGGTTGATGGTGCTGAACACAAAATGACTCTCATCTTGATAGCGTACCGGCAGCAAGCTGTGGAATTGATTGGACAGTCGCTTGCCGTCCAGCATGATGTAAAGGCTGAGGATCAACACTAGAAATGTGTTTGCGATGCCATTGGCCACACTTTGTATTACCTGAACGACGTTTTGAGCAATCCTCGGCAACGATGAAGTGGCCTCTTGGACGAAATCTTCTATAGGGATAACCTGGGCCAGGGTTTCCGAGTCCACGTCGAACCGTTGCACGATTTTGTCTTGTATGCCCTGCCACCAATCGGGAATGTCTTGAATATAGCCGGGCAATTGGTTGGCCAGTGATAATAGCTGGTTGACGATGCCGGGGACGAGCAGCACAGTGGTCAACACCAGGCTCAGTAGCAGCAAAAGATACAATATCACCGCCGCCAGATTATAGGGGATGTGAAAGGCGCCGGCTCGCTCTGCCCAGGCTGCTCCCCACCGCCGATGCGTCTGGCGCTGCACGGACTCGGGAACACGTTGTCGGTTAATCCACTGCGCAACGGGCTGCAGCACATAGGCGATCAACCAGGCCATAGACAAAAGCAGTATCAGATCGGAAAAAACCTGGCTAATCTGCCACAGGAAATTTCCCAAGTAGACCACGGCACAAAAAATGCCCAGGGTGAACAATGTACGTCTTAGACGTTCATCGTGTGGCATGGTGGACGACCTCCTCCAATATAGCTTGGACAATGTTCCCGGTATGCGGCTGCGTGGCTGCACATCCGGCGCCCTGCGAGCGCTTGTGGGCGAATCAAATCCACACATACTTGCCCCGCGCGCGATATGACGCGGGGACGAACAAGGTGAGCAGATGGGATTGTACAACAAGAATCGAGAATTCGCAAAAGAAAAACTCAGCGCCAGGTTCAAGCCTGACGCTGAGCTCTCGGTCCGGGCGGCAGTTGGGGGGGGGGACTGTCCGCCCTTGTACAAAACCTACGCTCTTATACTAACATGGGACAGCCTCTCCCCGCAAACATTTTGCAGTCAGTTACCTTAAAATTTTTGAGGGCCTGGAGGCTAGAAGCTTGAATCCCCGATATTTTGACAAATTCATCCGTTCATAATCTAATAGACATCAATCAAGGATGATCATAGCGCCGCATCACCATGGGTAGGTACAGCATGGACGGGCGTACTATTGTTTCCAGTTCGGCGTGCCCCGGGAAGCTGCCGGGTTGTCCCGTGATGTCGGCCACGTTGCGCAAGACGCGGCCGCCTTTGCCTCTGACTACAGTGGTGATGACGATTTGTCCTGTTTCATCAGGGTTCAATTGGCCCAGCTCCCATACCCGCTGCTGGAGCGTGGGGCTGAGGGCCACTGTGCTGACGTCAATAATATCGACGTCGCTGGGAAATGTGTCGGTCAGCCGGACGTCGGTGGCGACCTGGTTGCCTGCGTTCTCGTAGCGCAGCGTGTAGACGAGTTGATCGCCTACGTGCACGGCTGGCGCGGAACCGGTTTTCGTCACGCGCAAGATTGCCCCCTGGCTGATGACCTGGGTGGCAAATAGCGTCGGCGTGACGACGCGCTGCCGGGCATCTAACATCGCCGTGTTGCTAATGATGCCGACCGCTCCAGGCGCCGTGCTGGTGATCACTATCGTGCGCCGTTCACCCGGCAGCATGTCGCCTAGCGACCACTCGACCAACGGTGGCGTGATCTCATCCGGTGAGGGGGAAGCTTCTACCAGGGGCAGCCCGGTGGGGAGCACGTCTATCACTGTCACTTGGTTCAGGGTGACGTCCCCTGTATTCTCGCACATCAAAGTATAGACGAGTTCATCGTCTATCAGTACAGCTGAATAACCCGTCTTGACCAGTCGCATCCAGGCAGGCGGCTGTGTCACTGGCGTCGACAAAGAGGCGTGAACCGGCACGACGCCATCGGCGGTCATTAGCGAATGATTACGCAGCGTCTCATAGCCCTCTAACACCCGCGCCCGCACGGTGATTTGGATTGGGTCCGTCGTCGGTCCCACGGTCGGCGCGGTAAAGAGCAACATGCCACCCTCCAAAGCCGTGAACGGCGGGTCGGTTGACAGAAGCAACAAGCCATCTGGCAAGAAATCATACAGGCGCACGTTGAACGCCTGGGCGCCCAGGTTGACGTTGGCATAGGTTAGCGTATAAACGATCTCGTCGCCCACCTGGGGCTGCGCGTTGCTGCTCGTTTTAGAGATATGGATTTGCGGGTCGCCTATGGGTTCGATGGGGCTGTAAAAAGGCTCCAAGTCGGCTGTGATGGCGCGGGGCGCGGCTAAAAGCCAGAT
>CAZSJU010000048.1:9226-15753 GCA_964607235.1 uncultured Anaerolineae bacterium
TGTAAAAAGGCTCCAAGTCGGCTGTGATGGCGCGGGGCGCGGCTAAAAGCCAGATGGAGAATAGGGCTAGACCCACTCCACAACACAAAATCAGGGTCACCTTGAACAAAGACCGTTGGATGTTCATACTTGCTCCTTTCCGGATCTACCGGGTGAAAAAGCTACGCGGTACTTGTCACACGTGAAAGCAAATGAGACACCAATACGCCCGCGCTAAAGCTGCGGAGCGTTAAAACCTGTATCGCTCGCTGGACGGCATGGCTGCCGTTGCGAGACAAACGATGTCAGTTACTTGGCCGTCTACCTGGCACGCCGGCTTTGGCGTCGAGGTAGAGGGATACCGCCACGAAAGGGCGGTGCCAGTATGACAAATTGCGTGCAGTGAGTGGCGTCAATGAGCCGACTAAAGAGCCGTGGGTCCTGTTTTTCTAGCTCTTCAAGGCTGAGCGAAGAGGTGACGACCGTCGGCAGACGCGCGACGTAACGGTGGTTGAACAATTGATAGAGCTTTTCTTTGGCCCAGGCCGTGGTGCTGTGCGTGCCCAGGTCATCCAGTACTAACAAGGGCGCGGTGCGTAGTTCATCGAAGCGCTTGTCGTAAGAGACTGGGCTGTTGGGATTATAGGTTGATCGCAAATGGTCCAACAAGTCCGGCACCGTGATAAACAGGACCGCATAGCCCTTGTCGAGCCGATAGTTGGCGATGGCAGCTGCAAGGTGGGTTTTACCGCTCCCGTATCCCCCGGTAAATAATAGCCAGCCACGCGGGCTTTCTGCGTACTCTTGGGCCAACGACAAGGCGCGCCGTAGACTGTTGCGCTCCTCCACGGATAGCCTTTCACGGTCATGAAAGTTGGCAAATGTCTGGTCACGATGGAGGCCCAACGTGCTCAACTCTGACTGTCCCATAGCCTTGTCACCGTCGCCACCGCGAAAGTCATAGGCGCGAATGACCTGGATATTGCACAAATCGGGGTCTCCCATACGCGAGCGCAGCCGCCCGTCGATCTCTTCTAGCCGGCGGTTGGTCGTGATGACGGTAGGCAATCGGGCATTGTAGCGATAGTTGAGGATTTGGTAGAGCTTTTCGCCAGCCCAGGGGGTGGCATTCTCGGTGCCCAGGTCATCCAGGATGAGCAGCGGCGTCTGGCGTACCATGTCAAACCGCTCGTCGTAGCTCACAGTGCTGTTAGGGCTGTAGGTGGCCCGCAGATGATCGAGCAGGTCCGGGGTGTTGACAAACAGCGCGGGTTGATTTTGTGACACCCGTTCGTTGGCGATGGCGGCGGCCAAGTGGGTTTTGCCGCAACCATAACCGCCAATCAGGATGAGCCAGCCTTGAGGACGCGCGGCGAACTCGCAGGCCATCTTGAAAGCCGTGCGCAGGTTTTTGCGTTGCAGGGGTGGATTGAGGAAATGCCCGTCAGGTACAAAGTTTTCAAAGTTATAGTGGCTCAGGGTCTCTAGATTACTGAGCTTGCGCAACTTTTCTGCGTGCTGCGCCTCAACCTGACTCAACTGGCAGGCGCACGGCGCCAACTTGCCAAAATCCGGATGCTCGACCGGCAAGTCGCGGCGCAAAAAGCCCAATCCCCCACAGAGAGGGCAGACCTTTTGCTCGACTAGCTTTTCGACGGTGTCTTGTTGGATTGTGCTAGTATTCGACATAGTCGGCGTATTTGCCTTCAATGTAGCGGCGATAATCCTTCTCAGTGTCTCGCCCGCTTGTTCCATCACTCTTACCTTCTGTTGACCAGCGCTCCAAAATTGCCCGGACATAGTTCCAGTTACGCACGTTGGCCTCGGCGGCGCGATGAAAAGCCTCTTCAATCCAGCTCGCAGGATAATCCCGTTCCGCCTGGCGCAACTCGTCTGCGATGAGTGGTTGCAACAGGCCGACATTTTGCTCGTACAGCACAAAGATGTTGGGACGCGTGGCTTCGGCTTGGGTCACCGCCGGCGCGCCCGCGGGCCATTTGCCCTGTCCGGCCTGCTTGGCCGCGGCCCGTCCTTTGGGCGTGTTGGCAAAATACCACTCTTCTATTTGTCCTTCCCGTTCGACGTGCACGTGGATTAACGTTGCACGGGCGACGGCGCGCTCCAACGCGTCGTCCAGGACGCCGAGCGGGTCTGTTGTCGCGTCTTGCGGGAGCCCATTTAACAGCGTCTCATCTTGGACCAGGTCGCGCCGGCGCACAAAGCGCACGTCACCCTCGCCCTGACTCAAGCGCCAATAACAATGCAGGGTAACCTTTAACTCTGCCAGGTCATCGATCAGCGGCACCAGTTCTCCCAAGACCGCTGAAGGGAGCAAGACCAACGGCGTTTTGCCTGGAGGGAAACCGACAAACCCTTTCATCACGCTCAAAATTCCAAGTTGTGATGATATACTTCGGCGTCCACAAATTGGGCCAAATGCTTGCGGAAAAAGAGCTGAATGGTGCCGGTCGGCCCATGGCGATGCTTGGCCACAATGACATCAGCGATGTTCTTTGATTCGGTTTCGGGATTGTACAACTCGTCCCGGTACAAAAAGACTACCACGTCGGCGTCCTGCTCAATGGCCCCGCTTTCCCTCAAGTCGGAGAGAATGGGCCGCTTGTCGTGCCGTTGTTCGACGGCCCGGGAGAGTTGGCTGGCGGCGATCAATGGCACGTTCAACTCGCGGGCCAGCCCCTTGAGCGACCGGCTGATATAGCTGATCTCCTGCACGCGGTTTTCTGAGCGCAGGTCACCGCTCATCAACTGCAAATAGTCAACTATAATCAGGTCCAGACCATACTCGGCGTGCAGGCGCCGCGCTTTGGTACGCAACTGTAGCGCCGAGAGCCCCGGTGTGTCATCGATAAATACCATGGTCTCTGACAGACGCCCGGCGGCTTCGATGAACTTGGGCAGTTCGTCCTCTTGCAAGTCACCCATGCGTAGCCGCTGGCTGTCAATGCCTGTCTCGCTGCTCATCAGCCGTTGTACCAACTGCTCGTTGGACATCTCGAGGCTAAAGACCGCCACTTTTTGTTTGTACTTGCGGGCAGATGTCAGCGCGATTGCTAGCAACATGCTCGTCTTGCCGACGCCCGGCCTGGCCGCGATAATGATCAGGTCCGAGCGTTGCAAGCCTCCCAATAGCTTGTCCAGATCAATGAACCCGGTGGGGATGCCCAACGCTTCCCCTTGATGCTTGTACAAATAGTCAATGCGGTCGTAATAGTCGGCGATGATCTGTTTGATGGGCACCAGGCCCCGGGTGATGCGTTGCTGAGAAACGCCAAACAGGGTCGCTTCCGCGCGATCGATCACCTCTTCTGTATTCTGGTCTTCTTCGTAGGCAAAGCCAGCGATTTGGCTGGCCGCAGAGATCAACCGTCGACGCAGCGATGTGCGCTCTACGATGTGGCCATAAGCCTCGACGTGGATGGCGGTGGGCACAGCGTTGATCAAAGAAGAGATATAGGCGGCGCCGCCGACCTCTGCGAACTGCTCGCGGTTCTCCAGCTCGTCACAGACCGTCACAAAATCTATCGGCTGTCGACGCTCGTGCAAACTGAGGACTGCGTCATAGATCCAGCCGTTCTTGACGATGTAAAAGTCATCCGGTGTGAGAAAGGTCGAGACGCGAAAGATCGCCTCAGGGTCGATCAAGAGTGACCCTAACACGGCCTCTTCGGCTTCTATGTTATGTGGGATCGTTTTGTCAGGCGTCGTCGTCATATCCTCATTAACCTAATGTGCACCGGAAATCGCCGGACTAGGGTCCGGCGATGATGTAGGCTGGATCGTTGGAAAGGCAAACTCGTTAAAGATTATAACACAAGCGACGTGGCACGCCTACAAAATGGAGGATTATGCCTTAAAACCAAGCGCCCCGGCAATGGACCGGGGCGCAGAGGGTTACGCAACAGAATTGTCTAGTCCTGGTCCAGGTCCTCAAAATCCAACGTGTTGACAAAGTCACGAAAGGCGGATAGGTCTTCACCTTCTATCGCGTCGCTTTGATCTTCTTCGGGGGTGATACTCGCTTTTTCCATGACCTCGTCCGCGACGAAAATAGGGACACTGACGCGCACGGCAAGCGCAATGGCGTCGCTGGGCCGGGAGTCGATTTCCATATACTGGCCGTTAAAGTCGACAACGATACGCGCATAATAAGTGTCGTCGTGCAGTTCGCTGACCAATACATGAGAGACCACAGCGCCGAGCTGAGTGATAAAAGTGTTCAATAGGTCGTGGGTCAAGGGGCGTTTGACTTCTATATCTTGCAGCTTGATGGTAATCGCCTCAGCCTCAAAGGGACCAATCCAGATAGGCAAAAATCGTTCTTGATCTACATCCTTTAAAATTATCAACCGTTGTGGAGACACCAGGCTTACTCGAATGCTATCTATTGTTACCTCAACCATTCACTCTCTCCTTGTAGGTGCCATCCAACCCATAAAGTAGGCTTTATTATACCATAAGCAAAAAAGTCAGACAAGACCAGGTGATCAAGTCAGGTTCCAACTTGGCCCCAATAGCGGCGGCGCATGAACGCTAGCAGCCGGGGCATGGCGGCAGTATAAACCCAATACCAAAACCGCGAGGTGGAATAGTCAAAAGCCCCGATGTGTCGTGCCATTTTTGCGCCAAACCCCTGCTTGAAACGGTATACGCCCCACATCGAATCGTCCTCGTTCAACGCGTCGGGCGCGCCCCACATATCATAGACGGTGCATCCCACCGACTTGGCCCAGCGCATCGCTTGCCATTGCAGCAAGTGGTTGGGCATCTTGTCCCGGTGCAGGTCGCGTGAGGCGCCATACATGTACCAAGCTTGCTGGCCAAAACGGAACAAGATGGCCATCGCCACCGCTTCACCCTCCACTTCAGCGATCAAGGGATGAGCCAACCCACGTTCGATAAAGCGACCCCAGGCATCACAATAGTATTCTAAAGGCCGGATGACAAACTGGTTCCGGACGGACGTCTCTTGATACATGTCATAGAGCAACGGCAGGTCGTCACGGTCGCCGGCGCGTATCGTCACCCCTCGACGCCCGGCCAGGCGAATGTTGTAGCGCCATTTGCTCTTCATCTCTGACAACAAAGCGTCTTCATCTTGGGTCAGATCAATGATCATTGTGTTGCGGAACTGGATTTGTTCGCGCGAGGGACGCCAACCACGACTTTGCAGGCGGTTGAGCACGGCCTCATCCTCAATGCTGACGTCGGGGTCGATTTTGACCAAGATGGTGCGTCCCTGCCGGGCCAGATTTTCCAGGTGGGCCAGGGTCGCTTCCCAGGCTTGCGTATCGCCATAGTCAAGGATGGGGCCTTTGGGCACGTAAAGCAAACTAAACGGCAGGCGAGGGAGCTGTCGACGCAGCACCAGGGCGGCCGCGCGGGGACGGTCCTCTTGGTCCGTCAAACACCAATGGGTGGCGGCCCACCCGTGTCGCGCCTTGAACGCGCCCCATTCCCAGCTTTGCAGGATGTGGGGGTGAGGCAGGCGACTTTGCGCTTGGTCCCAGGTGGTGCGTTCCTCGATGGTTTTTATCTGTAATTTCATATCATCTCCATGCCCGCTTGGCGCCGCCCTTTGATTGAGGGGACAGGACAGGCACGTCGTTGTCGTTTACCTGGCAACGGCGTGCAGCGGCGCCAGGCGCATCTCTAGTTCGGTCTCGTCGCGCAATGGGATAGCGTGCCAGCCGACCGGCGGAATCTCGGGCTTGATTTTTTCACCAGCGTCAAAATTGTAACACGATTGACGCATGCTCGCAAAGAGGGGCGGCGGCCTGACACAACGCGCGGGCGCGCTTCAGACGTGTCTGGCTCAAAGCGCCGGTGATTTGTTCCAAATCGATCATCCGTTTTTGTGACAAAAGTCGCTGACCTCCCAGCGCTGGCTGTTGTATAATAAGGGCACAGATTGAGAGGAGCACATATGCGAATTTTAGCGATCATCAGCGGCGAATATGGCCAGCGGCACGTGGACAATATCCGGGCGCACGGACCCGCGCACTGGCACACTGAGATATGGCAGGCGCCGACGGTTTTGCCGCCCATTGTGGATTATCCCGAGGATTATATCCCCGCAACCTTGCCGCCCGCCGATTTGATCCTGGCTTTGCAGGAGCACAAGACGGTCGCACAGTTGATCCCCGACGTGGCCCAGATGACGGGCGCCCAGGCCGTCATCGCCCCGGTGGATAATGTGGCCTGGTTGCCGCCGGGATTGGCCAATCAGTTGCGGCGTTGGTTGGCCAGCATCGATGTGCTAGGGGTTTTCCCCAAACCTTTTTGTTCGTTGACCGGGACACATTTCAACGTGCGGCGTCATCGTCAGGATTATAACCACCCTATTATCCGCGAGTTTGCAGCACATTTTGGCCAACCTGATCTCCAACTGACCATAGACCCGGACCAACGGGTCATCACGGCGGCGCGAGTGCGCCGTGACGCGTGTTGCGGTTGCGCGCGTCACGTGACCCAGAAACCAGCAATTCCAATTATGACTCATAACTTTCACCAGATGCAAGTGCTGGTAT
>CAZSJU010000049.1:0-2784 GCA_964607235.1 uncultured Anaerolineae bacterium
GTCGAAGGGCGGGGCATGATCGGTGTGCCCGGCATCGCTGCCCGTACCTTTGGGGCCGTGGCCAGCCAGGGAGCCAGCGTGTTGATGATTTCCCAGTCATCCTCCGAGCAATCGATTTGCTTTGTCATCCCCACGGCCGCGGTGCCCGGCGTCATCCGGGCGATCGAGGAAGAGATGGCGCTAGAGCTGGCCCGTCGGGACGTTGATCGCATCTGGTCGATGGACGACGTGGTGATTGTGACGGCGGTTGGAGCGGGTATGCGCGGTACGCCCGGTATTGCGACGCGCCTGTTCGGCGCCCTGGGGAGCGAGGGCATCAATATCATTGCCATCGCGCAAGGGGCGTCAGAGTATAGTATTTCGCTGGTCATCGACGCGGTGGATGCCGCTGAAGCGGTGCGACAGATCCACGCGCAGACCATCGTCAATCACGGTGCGGGATAAAAGAGGGGTGATGTAGGATGCACAAGATTGATGTGGCGGTTTTGGGTGCGCCCGTGCCCATTGTCGGACTTGGGCTGGTGACTGTGGTGCATAACACGCTGCGTGGCGCGGCCGGCGGTGCCATTTTGAACGCTGAATTGTTGGTGGCGCGCGCCTTGATCGACGGCAGTGGCCGCCAGAACCGCCAGAACTGATGGGACCGCTGGCGTGGTTACTGTGTCAGGAGGGTGTCGATTCAATGGACGCGCGACAATTTGAGAATTATCTTTCCCCCTTTACGTGGCGTTATGGTTCGGACGAGATGCGCGAAATCTGGTCCGAGGTCCATAAACGCCGGCTGTGGCGCTGCATCTGGGTGGCGCTGGCGCAAGCGCAGGCGGAGGCTGGGTTAGTATCGCCCCGACAGGTGGAGGATTTGCGCGCGCACGCGGACGCGGTAGACGTCGCGCGCGCTATGGAGATTGAGGCCGAAATCCATCATGACTTGATGGCCGAGTTGAAGGCTTTTGCCGAACGTTGTCCGGTGGGCGGAGGCATCCTCCATCTGGGGGCTACCTCGGCGGATATTCAGGACAACGCCGATGTACTGCGATTGCGCGAATCACTGGGGCTCGTCGTCCAGCGATTAGAGGCCCTGCTGGAAACGTTGGCTGAGCGGATCGAGCGTTGGGCGGATCAGCCTTGTATGGGCTTTACCCATCTGCAGCCTGCCGAGCCTACCACCGTGGGATACCGGCTGGCCCAGTATGCCCAGGACTTGTTGATCGACCTGGATGACTTGTGCCGGCTGCGCGCGGGGATACGGGGCAAGGGGTTAAAAGGGGCCACAGGCACGTCCGCTTCTTACGCCGAGCTGTTAAAAGGTCGGCAAGACGTCTGGGCGCCTTGCGAGCTAGAAGCGCGTTTTATGGCCGCGTTGGGGCTAGAGCCGTTCCTCGTGAGTACCCAGACCTATCCGCGCAAGCAAGACTGGCGCATCTTGAGCGGGTTGGCCGGCTTGGCCGGGTCCCTGTATAAATTTGCTTTTGATTTGCGGCTGCTCCAATCCCCCCTGTTTGGTGAGTGGAGTGAGCCGTTTGGCGCTCATCAGGTCGGTTCGTCGGCCATGCCCTTTAAGCGTAATCCGATCAACGCCGAGAATATGGACAGTCTGGCCCGGCTGGTGGCGGCGCTGCCCCGTGTGGCCTGGGACAATGCGGCCCACGCCTTGCTAGAGCGTACCCTGGATGACTCGGCCAATCGGCGCGTGATTTTGCCCCAGGCCTTTTTGGCTACCGACGAGTTGTTGCGGCGCGCGAATCGGATTTTGAAGGGATTGGTGGTGCACGAGACGGCCATAGCCCGCAATCTGGCGACTTTTGGCACGTTTGCGGCTACCGAGCGGTTGCTGATGGTCGCTGTGCAGGCGGGCGCGGACCGGCAGGTTTTGCACGAGTTGATCCGGGAGCACAGCATGGCCGCCTGGCGCGCCTTGCAGGGGGATGAGGCTAACCCCTTGGTGGAGCGGCTGGCGGCCGATGAGCGCATAACCCGTTTTGTATCCCCGGATCAAGTGCGACACTTGCTAGACGCGCGCGCATATGTCGGCGATGCGCCGGCGCGCGCGCGCCAGTTGGCACAGCGGATCAAAGCGCAGGTCAAGCATAGCAGATTAAAAGAATGACAGAATGACAGAATGACAGAATGACCGGTCATCATTTATGGGGTTGAGTGGGTGATTCAAGCGATTACTTTTGACTTTTGGGACACACTTTTTGCGTCAGTGGATTCTAGTGCCTTGCGCTGCCGGTTGATCAAGCATGTGCTGGATCAGGCCGGGCACGGGAGATTTTCCGACGCGCAGATTGAACGTGCTATCACGCAGGCGTGGGCAAAGTGGGGCCGGGTGTGGGTCGAAGCGCAACGCACGTTTGGCGCGTCCCGCTGGGTGGATGTGTTGCTGGCGGACTTGGGCGTCGACTTGCAGGAAGCTGCATATCAGACGTTGGTCCACACGATGGAAACGGTTGGTACAGAGAACGGGCCGCCGTTGCTAGATGGCGTGGCCGACTTGTTGGCGCGATTGGACCAGCGTTATCGCCTGGCTGTCATTTGTGACACGGGCTTGTCTCCCGGTTGGTTGTTGCGCAAGCGGATCGATGCATGTGGCCTGCTCGATTATTTTGACCACCTCACTTTTTCCGACGAACTGGGGGTGAGCAAGCCGCACCCCGACGCTTTTTTGACTACCTTGGCGCGGTTAGGTGTCGCGCCCGAGTACGCCGTCCACATCGGTGACTATCCACGCACCGACATTGCCGGCGCACAAGGCGTCGGGATGCGTGCGATTCGCTTCATAGG
>CAZSJU010000049.1:2884-12846 GCA_964607235.1 uncultured Anaerolineae bacterium
GGTTCTTTGCTGTCGGCCGGGTAGTAAAAGATGCCTCCCGCAAGCAGGTTGCGGTGAAAGTCGGCCACCAACGATCCGACGTAACGCATCGACAAGCCCCCGTTAAAGTCGCCAGTTTTTCCTTGCACATAGTCGGTAAATTGGCGCACCCCAGAGCTCCAGTATCGCTCGTATCCCTGATTGACGCTGTAGAATCTAGGGTGCTCGGGGATACGGATGTCGGGGTGCGACAGTAGGAATTCGCCCACACCAGAGTCTAGCGTAAAGCCGTGGGCGCCTGCGCCGGTGCTGTACACAAAGATGGTGCTATTGCCATAGATGATATAGCCCGCCGCGATCATGTCGCGCCCCGGTTGCAAAAAGTCTTCCAACTGGGCCGGTCCCTCTTTTGTCTTGCGCCGATAAATGCTAAAGATCGTCCCCACGCTGATGGTATAATCGATGTTTGAGGAGCCATCGAGCGGATCGAATGTCAGCACATATTTGCCCACCTGGTATCCTTTGGGAATATGAATGATCTCGGCGTTTTCCTCCGAGACCATGCCCGCCAATCGACCCGCAAAGTTGTTGCAACGGATCAGGGTTTCGTTGGCCAACACGTCCAGTTTGGCGACTTGTTCTCCCTGAATGTTTTCCGTGTTGGTTTTGCCCAGCACGTCGATCAGGCCGGCGCGCATCATCGCGTGGGCGATAATCTTGGCCGAGAGTGCAATGTCGTAAAGCAGATTGGTCAGCGCGCCGGTTGCTTCAGGGTAAGCGCTTTGACGTTCTAAAATGTGTGCCTCGATGGTCGTCAATCGCAAGGGCGCCAAGGTAGAAGTGTAATCTCTGTGTCTATCTTTTTTCTTGGACAATTTTTTCTCCTTGTTTTAAAGGCTGGCGATGGTGTTACAGGATGATGCGGGCGTCCAGGGCCTGACAGCCTTTAGGCTCGGAATGGACGCGTAACGGGTTGATATCAAGTTCTTGGATTTCGGGGAAATCGCACAGCAACTGGCTCACACGCAACAGCGCGTCAACGACCGCTTGGATGTCGGCGCGCTGGTGTCCGCGCGCGCCCATCAAAATCGACGCGCCTTGTAGTTCCTCCAGCATGACCAGGGCTTCGCGCCGCGAAATGGGAGCCACTCGTAGGGACACCTGCTCCAGAATTTCGACAAAAATCCCTCCGATGCCGACCAGCACTACGGGGCCAAACTGGGCGTCTTGCCTGCCGCCCAGGATCAGCTCATGTCCACCGGTGACCATCGGTTGGACCAGCACGCCGTCAATTTGGGCGTCGGGATGGGCGTGCCGGATGCGCGCGGTCATTGTTTGGAAGGCTTGGGCTGCTTCCGACGGGTCCCGCAAGTCGAGTTGTACGCCGCCCACATCTGATTTGTGGGAGAGTTGCCTGGCGATCACCTTGATCGCCACGGGAGCGCCAAGGCGGGCGGCCGCGGCCTTGACTTCTTGTGGCGTCGTGGCCCGGATGCTCGGGATGACGGGGATACCATAGTGCTCCAGCGCTTGCAGCGCTTCGTGCAGCAAGAGGTCGCGTCCCTGGGCGGTTGCTTCTTGGATCAATGTCTCGACCGCTGCGCGGTTGACCGGAACGCGAGGCGGTGTTTTGCGGGTGTGCATCGTTTGCAAATTGCGATAATGCTCATAGCTGTGCTTTAGAGCACGGATCGTTTCGACCACCTGGGTAAAGATGGGCAAGTTGTAATTTTGCTTGGCGTACTCGACCTCTTGGCGCGCCGTCGAAAGATAAAAGGCGATGGGTTTGTCATAGGCGCGCGACAGATCGTCCATCCGCTGGATCAACTGGCGGGTTTTATCCTGCTCTGATTCAGAGACCGAGGTGTACAAAAAGACGATGCCGTCGGCCCAGGGTTGTTTGAGGATCCGTTCCAGGATTTCGGCATACAGGTCCAAATCAAACAGGTCTCCCAGGTCCAGGGGGTTGGTCAGCTTGATGACCGAGGCGCGCAGTCGTCCCGCGATGTTCTGGATAAATTCTTGTGGAAAGGGAGCCAGGTTAAAACCCGCGAGTTCACAAGCGTCGGCTGCGACGACGGCGTGTCCGCCGGAGCGGGACAAGATGGCCAGATTTTTGCCCTTGAGGAGCGGTAGCTGCATGACTTGCAAGGTGTGAACCAGGCTGCTTGCATCGTGTATGCGGATGATGCCGCACTGGCGAAAGGCGGCGTCTACTACCTTGTCGTCGCTGGAGAGCGAAGCGGTGTGCGAGGCTGCGATGTTTTTGCCCAACCGTCCCACGTTCGCCTTGAGGGCCAAAATCGGTTTGTCCGAGGTGCGGGCCACTTGCATCAGCCGGCGACCGTCCCGGATGCCTTCCAGGTGGAGAAAGATGGTATGGGTGCCCTCGTCTTTGGCCAGGGCCTCGAGCAACTCTTCGGCGCCGACGTCGAGCATGTTGCCGGCTGAGATAAACTTGTCGAGTCCCACGCCTGCGTGGGTCATCAAATTGAGGACGCTGATGCCCAGGCCGCCGCTCTGAGAGACGACAGAGACGTGGCCCAATTTGAACGGCGTGAGTCGGGCAAAGGGGGAGCACAAGCCATTTTCCATGTTGATGATGCCGATACAGTTGGGGCCGATGATACGGATGCCATATTGCTGTGCTATGCGCATCATCTCGGCCTCGATCTTTTGGCCGGCCTGGCTGTATTCACCCAGGCCCGCCGTCTCGATCACGGCCCAACGGACGCCTTTTTCCCCACATTCGCTCAATACGCCCGGTAGGGTGCGGGCGGGCGTCAGGATGATGGCCAGGTCTATCTGGTTGGGGATGTCAAGCACCGAAGGATAGATGGGGCGCGTGGCAATAGCCCCGCCCCGCGGCCCGACAGCATAGACGATACCTGTGAAGCCAAAGTCCATCAGGTTGGCTACAATGTTACGACCCAAGTTGGTCGGTTTGGCCGAAACGCCGATGACGGCTACTGTGTGGGGATAAAAAAGTTCGCGCATGGTCCCTCCTTGCGGTTTGTGAGTTTTTGGACAAGGAACCTTATTATACTCATCTGGCGCCAAATGGGAAATAGCCTGTGTGGCTGATTGATCTTTTTGACCTTGTGCTGAGCGGGTGAGTATGGTATAATTTTCTTTCGCTGTTAGGATAAAAAAGTGGCAGCGTAGCCTTGATAAGGATTGATAAAACGATGAATTTGATAGAGTCACTCGAACAAGAACTAGAAACCAATGCGGATATTCCCCAAATGCGGCCTGGTGACACAGTGCGCGTGCATGTCGAGATCGTTGAGGGCGAGCGGAGACGCGTGCAGGTTTTTCAGGGCACCGTGATTCGTTTGCGCGGGGGGCGTGCCAGCGCTAATTTCACCGTGCGACGTATCGCTACTCACGGCGTCGGCGTGGAGCGGACTTTTTTGCTGCACTCACCGACGATCAAAAAGGTCCAAGTGCTTCGACATGCGTACACGCGTCGCGCTCAATTGTATTACTTGCGAGAGCGTCGGGGCAAGGCTGCCCGTTTGCGTGAAAAACGGTTGGGTTAGTGGATCTCGAGTCTCCACTGATCGGCGTCCCGGCTTTTAAAAGCAGGTTGCAAGACCCGCCTCACAGTCTGCTTTATTCACTTCACCCCCTGTATAGCCAGGGGGTGATGGCTGGTGGGGGTGCACCACTGCAAATTCCCCTGGGGTTAGATCCAACGACCCTGCGTGTGGTTTTTGAGCGTGTTGACGGCCTGTTGCTCGCCGGCGGGGGTGATGTTGACCCCGCGTTTTATGGGGGGCCGGCCAGCGACAAGTGCCGAGGTATTGACCGGGAACGCGATGCGCTAGAGATGGATTTGGTGCGCTGGTCAATCGAGGCCGGCAAACCACTCCTGACCATTTGCCGTGGCATCCAGGTGATGAATGTGGCTTTGGGCGGCAGCCTGTACCAGGATTTGCTGTCCGATATGCCAGGGGCGTTGCGGCACGACTATTTTACCAGCGACGGTTTCGCTCGTGACCATCGCGCCCATCCGTTGACTCTTGTGCGTGACAGTGGTTTGATCCATTTGTTAGGCGCTGAGCGCTTGGTTGTCAATAGCTTGCATCATCAGGGCATCAAGGACCTCGCCCCTGATTTGACCCCGGTCGGCCATGCGCCGGACGGCCTGTTGGAAGCCGTGGAAGTCAAGGGGCATCCTTTTGCCGTGGGGGTGCAATGGCATCCTGAGGCGTTGGTTGCTGACGACCCTATGATGCGGCGTTTATTTGAAGCGTTGGTAAAAGCGGCACGCGATGGACGCGATCGGCATCTTTGATTCCGGGGTGGGTGGGCTCTCGGTATGCCGCCAGGTGGCGCAGCAACTCCCCGCAGAAAACTTGATCTATTTTGCCGACCAGGCTCACGTCCCCTATGGGCCGCGTTCGATGTCCCAGATTCGCCAATACGCCACCGCGATCACCCGTTTTTTGCTTGGGCAGGGTGCCCGGGTCATCGTCGTAGCTTGTAACACCGCCTCGGCCGCCGCGCTCTATCATTTGCGTGCGGCTTTTCCACATGTACCTTTTGTCGGTATGGAGCCCGCCGTCAAGCCGGCAGCCAAAAGTAGTCGTAACGGCGTCATCGGCGTGATCGCGACCCCGGCTACATTTCAGGGGGAACTGTTTGCTTCGCTGATTGAGCGTTTTGCCAGCGACGTGCAGGTGTTGACGCAGGTCTGCCCGGGTTTGGTGGATGCGGTGGAGGCCGGCGAGTGGGACGCGCCCGCGACTGAAGCCTTGCTGCGCGATTGCCTTGACCCGTTGATTCAGGCTGGCATAGACACCCTGGTGCTGGGGTGTACGCATTATCCTTTTTTGACGGCTGTGATTTCTCAGGTTGTGGGGCCACAGGTTAACATCATTGACCCTGCCCCATCTGTTGCGCGGCAGGTCGCGCGGGTGTGGACCCGACAACAGGGAAAATGTCAATCGCCAGCGCGTGCTGCGCTGGCACGCGCTAAAGCGCCTGCTGGGCACTGGGCGCTGTATACCAGCGGCGCACCTGGGCCTTTATCGGCGCTGGCTGCACGCCTGTGCCTGGGACAAGGGTCCATAGCGGCGCGCTCGGCCATCTGGCGTGACGGTCGCTTGTTTACCCAATAAAAAAAAAGGCCGGGGGCGCTTGGCGACACCCGGCCTTTGTAATTGACGCGTTTTACTCTTCTTCTTTTTCCCGCCGGGTCTGTTCGACGATCTCCTGAGTCAGGTGAGCGGGAACCTCGTCGTAGCGCAGTAGCTCCATAGAGAACAAGCCTCGACCCTGGGTGATGGAGCGCAGGTCGGTCGCGTAACGTTGCATCTCGGCCAAAGGTACTTCGGCTTCGATGATGCTTTTGCCGGTTTCCTGGCCCATGCCCAATACGCGGGCGCGTTTGGTGTTCAGGTCACCAATGACGTCACCGGTATACTCTTCGGGGACGGAGACTTTTATGCCATAAATTGGCTCCAACAGCACCGGACCGGCACCTTGGACCGCGAGTTTGAACACCTCACGCCCGGCGATCTGGAAAGCGATATCTTTCGAGTCTACCGGGTGCTCCTTGCCGTCGGTCACGGCGATCCTGAGGTCCACGACGGGATAGCCTGCGATGACGCCTTGTTCCATCACCGACTTTATACCTTTTTCGATGGAAGGTTTAAAAGAGTTCGAGATGTGACCACCAAATACTTCCCAGACATACTCAAAGCCTTCACCTCGGGATAGCGGTTCGACCCGCGCGTGCACTTGGGCAAACTGTCCGGCGCCCCCGGTCTGCTTTTTGTGGCGGTATTGGGTGTTATAGGTCTTGGTCACGGTCTCACGATAGGGGACCTTGGGAATTTTGGTCTCTACGCCAACGCCAAAGCGATTTTCCATGCGTCGCACGGCGATGTCCAGGTGCGAGTCGCCCATGCCGGAAATAATGGTCTGCTTGGTGCTGGGTTCCTGGCGCCAGTGCAGCGTGGGGTCTTCTTCTTCCAAACGCGAGAGGGTTGCCCCCATTTTAGCCGAAGCTGCCTGAGTGGTGGGTTGAATGGCCAGGCTATAGAGCGGATTGGGAAAGACCGGGCGCTCAAGGGTCAAGGGATGGCCCTGGTCGCACAGCGTGTCGCCGGTGACGCTATGGTTCAGTTTGGCCACGGCGCCGATGTCGCCGGCCGCCATGTGCGAAACCGGCAATTGTTCTTTGCCTCGCATCGAGTAGATTTGGCCCACCCGCTCTTCTTCGCCGGCCCGGCTGTTAAAGTAACGCTCGTCGCTAGAGAGGGTGCCCCCATAAACGCGAAAATAGGACAATTTGCCCACATAAGGGTCTGCCATAGTCTTGAAAATCAGCGCCGCCAGTGTGCCCGAAGCGTCAGGGGGGATTTCCTCTGCGCCTTTTACCCCTTGGGCTATCACGGTGCCAACCTCGGCCGGCGAGGGGGCCATGGTCAAAAGGGCGTTCATCAGCGGGGCGATGCCCAGTGGCTGGGTCGCTGCCCCGCAAAACACGGGCACGATGCTACCGTCGAGGATTGCTGCCTTGAGTCCCTGGCGAATTTCGGCATCGCTCAACTCTTCGCCTTCGAGGTATTTCATGATCAATTCGTCGTCACCCTCGGCCGCAGCTTCCATAAGCGTGATGCGGTGCTCTTTAATTTTGCCGGCCATCGTTTCGGGCGGTTCGCTTGCCTCAAGGCCAGTGCCGCGATAGGCTTGCAGCGTGATCAAGTCTACTATGCCTTCAAAGTTGGCCTGGCTGCCGATCGGTAACTGTACCGGCACGAAATTCAGGCCGAAAATGTCGCGTAACCCCTCTATCACCCGCTCAAAATTGGCATTGTCGCGGTCCATTTTGTTGATGAATACAAACTTGGGCAACTCGTGCGCGTCGGCTTGCGCCCATACGAGTTCTGTGCCGACCTCTACGCCGGAAACTGCATCCACGACGACCAGCGCCGCATCCACGACGCGCGTGGCACTGATCACCTCACCGATAAAGTCAGTGTACCCCGGTGTGTCCAAGACGTTAATCTTGTCTTTCCGCCATTCGCAGGGTATCAGCGCCAGGCTTAGCGAGATATTGCGTCGGACTTCTTCCTCGTCAAAGTCCGCGACGGTCGTTCCCTCTTCGATTTTTCCCAACCGGTTGATGGCGCCGGCTGTGAACAGCATAGCCTCGGCCAGCGACGTTTTGCCCGAGCCGCCATGGCCCAATAATACAATGTTACGAATTTGGTCGGTCTTGTACTCTTTCATCCGCCCTCCTAATCGACTTGATCAACGCGGATCTAAAGTAATGCGCCAAGTCGAGACTTTGAGTTCTGTGCAGGATTGATATGAAATCAGGCAGGGAGGCGCATAGCACAGACCCACCATGTCATATGCTCAAAAATCTCGTTCCGCGAAGAATCCAAATATTTAACAGGCCAATTGTAACAGAGAATGGGCGAACCGTCAAAGCGGATTTGTTCAGGGCGCAAAGGATGGTATAATAGTTAACGTTCTTTTTTCCCCTATCAGCGATGACAAGCTATCAGAATAGACCATGGAGGCTTCCTATGGCGACTTTTCCTCTTGAACCTTTTCGCATCAAAGTTGTCGAGCCCTTGCGGTTGACCACCCAGGCAGAACGCGAACAAATACTAGATGAGGCGGGTTATAATCTTTTCAACGTGCCTTCACACGCCGTTTACATTGATCTGCTCACCGATAGCGGCACATCGGCGATGAGTGACGATCAATGGGCCGGCATGATGAAAGGTGACGAGTCCTATGCTTACGCGCGTAACTTTTTCTCACTCCAGGAAGCGGTAAAGGGCATTTTTGGGTTTGAGCATTTTGTGCCCACCCATCAGGGTCGCGCGGCCGAGAATGTCTTGTTTACCCTCTTGGTAAAGGAGGGCCAAAGCGTCCCCAACAATATGCACTTTGATACCACGGGGGCGAATGTGGCGGCCCGCGGTGGCCACCCAGTCAATTTAGTCATTGAAGAGGGATTCGACCCCACCAGCCATTATCCGTTCAAGGGCAACATGGACGTGGAAAAACTGGAACGGTTCATTCAAAAAGTGGGGCCGGACAATATCCCGGTCGGGATGATGACCATCACCAATAACGCCGGTGGTGGGCAGCCGGTGAGCATGGCCAACATTCGGACCACCGCTGAAATTTATCACCGTTATGGCATTCCTTTCTTTATCGACGCTTGTCGCTATGCCGAGAATGCTTATTTCATCCAGCAGCGTGAGCAAGGATACGCGGAAAAGTCCGTCCGCGAGATTTCTAACGAGATCTTTGCATACGCCGATGGCTGTACGATGAGCGCCAAAAAAGACGCGCTGGTGAACATTGGCGGCTTTTTTGCGATGAATGATCCCGACCTGCATCAGGCGGCGTGCAACGAACTGGTGCTGCGCGAGGGATTCCCAACTTATGGCGGCCTGGCCGGACGGGACCTGGAAGCGGTCGCCCGAGGCTTGTGGGAGGGCATTGATCAGGCATATCTGACTTATCGCATCGCCCACACCCGCTACCTGGCGGAACGGTTGCTAGAAGTAGGCGTCCCGATCGTAGAGCCGCCGGGTGGCCACGCGGTGTACATTGACGTCAAGCGCATGCTGCCGCACATCCCCCAGGCCGAGTTGCCTGGACAGGCGCTGACGGTGGAGCTCTATCGCCAGGCGGGTATCCGCAGCGTCGAGTTGGGGACCGTTGCTTTTGCGCGCCAGGACCCCGAGAGCGGCAAGACGGTGTATCCCGAGCTAGAGTTGGTGCGCTTGGCGATCCCACGTCGCGTCTATACTCAAACACACCTGGATTACGTGGTCAGCGCTCTGGTCGACATCTATGAGCGGCGCGAGCAGATGCGCGGGCTGCGTTTTACTTATGAACCGCCATACCTGCGTCACTTTACGGCGCGCTTTGAGTCGTTGTAACGGGTCACTTGTTAAAGCCGAGGTGCCCGGCGCCTTGTGTCGGTAGGCAGGCGGAGGTGCCGGCCACCTTTGGTCCTCTTGGAGGCACAGCATGGGCAAAAAGAAAAAGTCTAAAAAGGGGTACGTCGTCGGGGTAGACCTGGGCGGCACCAAGATCCTGACCGCCGTCGTGGATAAAAAGGGCAGGATCTTGAGCCGGGTCAAGTGTGCGACCCGCGCTACATCCGGCGCGGACAAGATTGTGGAGCGCATAGTGCAGACAGTCCACCAGGCCATCCAGGAGGCCGGCATCCCGGCCAAAAAGGTCGTGGCGGCCGGCATCGGTGCGCCGGCGCCAATCGACCCCCAGACAGGCTTTGCTTTCCAGGCGTCCAACATTCCGGCGCTGAGCAATTTCCCTCTGGGTGAGCGGCTACAAGAGATATTACAGTTGCCGGTCTTTGTGGATAATGACGTCAACGTGGGGACCGTGGGAGAGTACGCCTGGGGCGCAGGACGTGGGACGAAGGACATGGTCGGCATCTTTGTCGGTACCGGCGTCGGTGGCGGTTTGATTGTGGGCGGCAAGTTGCGTCACGGCTTTCGCAACAGCGCGGGCGAGGTCGGGCACATGGTCGTGGGGTTTAAAGACCAGCCGGATGAGGTCCGTTGTGGTTGCGGGCGGCGGGGGTGCCTGGAGGCGTATGCCAGTCGCACTGCCATCGAGCGGGACGTCCAGGCGGCGGTGGCTGCCGGGCGTGAGACGTTGGTGCTCGAGTTGATGGAAAAAAAGGGCAAACGGCGCATCACCAGCGGCGTGCTGGCCCAGGCGTTGGAGGCCCAGGACCCCTTGATGATCGAGGTAATGGACCGCGTTACGACTTATTTGTCATTGTTGGTGGCGACCATCGCCAACTTTTTTGACCCCGAGATGTTTGTGATCGGCGGCGGTGTGGCCGAAGCGTTGGGCGAGCGACTGATCGCGCCCATTCGTCGTAAAGCGCCGCGTTGGTTCATCAAAGAGAGCGATGCTGCAAAGGTGCGCATCGTCCTGGCCGAGTTGGGCGACGACGCCGGCGT
>CAZSJU010000049.1:12946-15516 GCA_964607235.1 uncultured Anaerolineae bacterium
GGCGCGTGCCGCAACCTTGCGCACTGGTGGCGGTCCACGTGCGCGGGGACGCGCGCGGCGTGGATTGCCCCGCTTATCCCGCGTTGGCCGACTGGCTCCAGGCGGGAGGCTATGAGTTTGTGATCGCTCCCCTTGACCTGCCCCCGGATGAGCCCCTGCCGTTGTCCTGTCAACGTTGCGCGTGGAATCGGCGCAAGATGATCTTTCAAGTGGCGGACCGCTTGGGCTGCAACGTTGTCGCCTTGGGACATCACGCCGATGATATGGCCCAAACGGCGTTACTCAACCTGTTTTACAGCGGCCGCCTCGAAACAATGTCCCCCGTGGCGGATTATTTTGACGGCCGTTTCCGGCTGGTGCGTCCGCTTTCCTTTGTGGCTGAAAAAGAGGTCGCGCGTTTTGCCCGCGCCTGCGACTTTCCACCGCCGCCGCCCGCTTGCCCCCAGGTCGGTCGCAGTCATCGCGAGCGGATGGCCCAGGTGTTGCGCACGTTTCATCGAGATGCGCATCGGGTGCGCATGAACATCATCCGCGCGGCGCTGCGCAACATGTAAACCAACCGTTGGACGATGCTATGATGATCGCCTTGCGGGCTGGGCCTGACCCCTGTACAATTAGCCTGTGTGTTTTTTGAGTGTCAGCGTGCAGTGGTGAAGGTGAGATGAGGCGTGTGAAGCGGTGGCGGCGCGAATGGATCTTGGTCGTGGGTGTGTTGTTGGCCGGCGTGACGTTAGCTTGCCTGTTGGTGCTCGTCCCGGCCGGCGTGCGTGCCATGCCCGGTCGTTATGCGGCGCGCTTGCCGGACTTTTTGCAAGCGTTACGTCGTCAATCGCATCCTGAAACCTTGCCCACGCCGGACGGCGCCTTTACGTCCCCTCAATCTGAGATACTGACGCCGACGGCGCTGCGCCTGAGCGGCGTGACCTTTGCGACGGCCACGCCTTGGACGGGTGATGTGGCCGTCACGCCCCCGGCGACACCACTTTCCACCTCCCAGGTGAGCCACACGGCCGTGGTTCCGTCTCTGCTCGCGACTGGCGAGCTATCTGCACCCATTGCGACGCCCACGCTTACGCCAAGCGCCACGCCGACCCCCTTGGCGACGACGTTGCCTGCCCAAAGTCCTCACTTGCCCTCGCGGGCAGCGCCAGGGGACGGACGTTTGCCAGGGAGCGCCAGCTTGTTGCCCATCACCCACACTTATCAGACCTGGAACAATTGTGGACCGGCGACGTTGAGCATGGCGTTGGCCTACTGGCGCCGGGCCGAGACCCAGGCCGACGCGGCCGCCGTCCTTAAATCGGACCCGGAAGACAAGAATGTCAGCCCGCACGAGATGGTGGACTATGTGCGGGAGTTGGGCTTGGAGGCGATGCTCCGCGTGGGGGGCGACCTGACGCGCCTGAAACGGTTGATCGCGGCCGGCTTGCCCGTGCTGGTTGAGACCTGGTTCATCCCAGAACCGGGAGACCAGATGGGACACTATCGCCTGTTGACGGGCTATGATGATACGGCCGGCCACTTTATCGCCCACGATTCGTATAATGGCCCCGACGTGCGGCTGGATTACGCGACTTTTGACGAGCTGTGGCGCGTTTTTGACCGCGTGTACCTGGTGGTCTATGAGGCCGATTGGGCGGAACAGGTGACGGCGATTTTGGGCGAGGACGGTCAGGACCAGGCAATGTACGCGCGAGCGTTGGCGACGGCACAGGCGGAAGCGGCCGAGCCCGAGGCCGAGTGTGTGGCCTATGAGGATTGCGCGGATGGGGAGGCGTTTGCCTGGTTCAACGTGGGCAGCAATCTGACCGCGCTCGGCCGTCACCCAGAGGCCGTCGTCGCTTACGACCAGGCGCGGCTGCTGGGGTTGCCCTGGCGCATGTTGTGGTATCAATTTGGCCCCTATGAAAGTTATTACGCCGTGGGACGCTATGAGGATGTCATCACCCTGGCGACGGTCACCCTCAACGTCGTGGACAATCTGGAAGAAAGCTATTATTGGCGTGGGCGGGCTTTTCTGGCTCAAGAGAACGTCGACCAGGCGCGCGCCGATTTTGAGGCCGCGCTCAAATATCGCCCCAACTTTGCTGCCGCTGCGCGGGCGCTAGAGTCGTTAAAATGACCGCTCCCCTGGTTCGGGACCCAAAACGACAGGGCGTTGCCGGCGCCGCCTTGTTGGTGATGACCTTGCTGGCGTTTGGCAAGGTCGTCGGCGTGGTCGACGACCTGGTCAAGGCGCGCGTCTTTGGCACCAGTGCCGAATTGGACGCCTTTGTCGCCGCCGGGGGGTTGCCAGAGCTGCTCAATACCCTGATCGCCGGCGGCGCGCTGGCGGCGCCCTTTATCCCGGTACTGGCGGGCTATTTGAGCCGCGAGGACCGGGAGGCGGCCTGGCGTTTGGTCAGCAGCGTGCTGAACCTGGTGCTGTTGACGACGGCGGTCCTGGCGGCGCTGGTTGCCCTGCTGGCGCCCTGGCTCGTGGCGCACTTGATCGCGCCGGGCTTTTCTCCCGAACAACCAGCAATTCCAATTATGACTCATAACTTTCACCAGATGCAAGTGCTGGTATA
>CAZSJU010000050.1:0-4960 GCA_964607235.1 uncultured Anaerolineae bacterium
CTCAGCGACGTGACGCCACGACCACCTGGGAGCAAGGTGCCGACGCGGGCGCCCCCTACGACGATCGGCTCCCCTCCCGCCAATTCAGCGTCCGAGAGGCGCTGGCCGACCTGTTCGCCCGTTGTGTCCACGATCACCTGGCCATCGGCGTCGACCAGGCGCCAGGGCGGTCCACCGCTGCCCTGGCTCGCGGCGCCGGTCCCGCCGAGGCCGCGTCTCTGACCCGTTTCAAACAAGACCGCGACGCCGGCCCATCCCTCATTCTCGGCATAGTGCGCGGCCAGACGGGGGATCAGTTGGGCGCTGTCGTTCCCATTCTCGTTTTGACGTAGGCGATGGAACGCGCTGGTAGTGGTCTGGCGGGCGATGAGCGCCACGACACCCACGGCAACCAGCACCACGACCATAAAGGCCAACATCAATTTCCAGAATAAACTTGTGTGTAACCGCGTCAAGTTTTTTCCCCCTTAAAGTTTCCTGCTGAGAAAAAGACCTCCGAGGTTTAGCAAACCTCGGAGGTCTGCTCAGTCCTTGGTAAACTTGTAACCGACGCCAAAGACGGTCAGGATATAGCGTGGATTGGAAGGGTCGGGTTCGATCTTGGCGCGCAGGTTCTTGACGTGGGCGTCAATGGTGCGTTCATAGGCGGCAAAGGCTTCGCCTTGCAACCGTTCCAGCAGCTCCATACGGCTAAAGGCGCGTCCGGGGTGCGCCATCAAGGTCGCCAACAGGTCGAATTCGGTGGGCGTCAACTCGATGGGCTGCTCATCCAGGACGACGCTGTGCTCTTGTTGGTCCAGGACCAGGTCGCCCGCGCGCAGTATCTCGGCTGGGGCGGGTGCCGGCTGGACCCGGCGCAGTACCGCCCGCACGCGGGCGACGATCTCGCGCGGGCTGAAGGGCTTGGTGACGTAATCATCGGCCCCTATTTCCAGCCCGATGATACGGTCCGTCTCTTCGACGCGCGCGGTCAGCATGATGATGGGCGTGTCTTTGTCCCGGCGCAGCCGCCGTGTGTATTCCAGGCCGTCCATCTCGGGCATGGTCAGGTCCAGGATGATCAAGTCCGGCTTTTCGTGGCGCGTCACCAGCAGCGCTTCTTGTCCATTTCTGGCGGTGACGACGTCATAGCCGGCCTGTTCCAGATAGGCGCGTAACAGTTTGACGATCTCGGGTTCATCGTCTACTACCAGTATCCTTTGTGTCATTGCATCCTCAATTATCCCTTTGACACCGGGTAGTGTCTTGATCCGATGCCCATATTGTAATGCGAAAGGGTTTGTCCGTCCAGCCAGGCGGACGTGCGTCTGTAAAGCGCTCGCTCTAAACGTCTGTGCGTTATCTCACCAAAAGATGACGGGTGCCTGTGTATTAGATGATAAATGACACTTGTCACCATGTGAAACTTGCAATAGGCTCTAATAAAATGGGGGGTTATTTTACGCCAAGCTTGTCTTCATGAACAAGGAGGTGCCAGTGGCAGAACATCGCGTTCGTGAGCATCCCATCCTTCCGGTAGAAGAACAACCCGAGTTCGAGTTCACATGGCAGGGCCAGACGATGTATGCCCATCAAGGGGAGACCATCGCCTCGGCCCTTTTTGCTAATGGGGTACGCATCTTTGGCCATCATCATAAGGATGGTGCACCTCAAGGTATCTTTTGTGCGAACGGTCAGTGTGCTCAGTGCTTGGTGATGGCCGATGGGTTGCCTGTCAAGTCTTGTATGGTCCCGGTGTATGAGGGGATGCGTGTTGAGCCGCTGGACGGCAAACCGACTTTGCCGGACGTGCACACGCTGCCCGAGATGCACAGCCGAGAAGTCATCGAGGTAGAATGCTTGATCATTGGCGCCGGGCCGGCGGGTCTATCGGCGGCGATTGAGTTGGGCAAGGCGGGCGTGCGCACCCTCGTGGTAGACGACAAGCATCGCCTGGGTGGCAAACTGGTTTTGCAGACCCACAAGTTCTTTGGTTCGATCGACGCTTGCTACGCTGGGACGCGGGGGATCGACATCGCCAGCATATTGGAGAATGAGGTCCGTCAGTTTGAGAACGTCCAGGTATGGATTGATACCACGGCGCTGGCCGTTTTCTCGGATCGCAAAGTGGGCGTCATCCGGGAAGGTCATTTTGTCAGCATTCGACCCCACATCCTGCTGGTCGCTACCGGCGCGCGGGAAAAGTCGTTGGTCTTTAGAGGAAACACATTGCCGGGCGTTTATGGGGCCGGGGCTTTTCAGACGTTGGTCAATCGCGACCTGGTGCGGCCCACTGAGAGGTTGTTTATCATCGGGGGGGGCAACGTGGGGTTGATTGCCGGGTATCACGCGCTCCAGGCGGGTATCCAGGTCGTCGGCCTGTGCGAGGCCTTGCCCGAGTGCTCTGGTTACAAGGTGCACAAGGACAAGCTGGCGCGCATGGGCGTGCCCATGTACACGGCCCACACGGCCCTCAGCGCCAACGGGGAAGAAGAAGTCGAGTCGGTGACCATTGCCCAGATCGATGAAAATTGGCAACCGGTGCCTGGTACAGAAAAGACCTTTATGTGTGACACGATATTGGTCGCTGTGGGGTTGGACCCGGTGGACGAATTTGTCGACAAGGCCGAGGAGTTTGGCTTGCCGGTCTATGCGGCGGGAGATGCCCAAGAGATCGCCGAGGCCTCGGCTGCCATGTTTACCGGTCGCATCCGTGGGCTCGAGATCGCCAAAGCCTTGGGCCGGGACGTGGGGGAGGTTCCCGCCGAGTGGCATCGCACGGCAGAGATACTAAAGTCTCGCCCGGGCGCGGTCGTCACCGAAGATATCTTGGAAGCAGAGGAAGGCGTTTTCCCGATCCTGCATTGCGCTCAAGAGATCCCCTGCAATCCTTGTACTTCCGTTTGTCCTCAGAAGTGTATCGTCATTGAAGGGGATGACATTCTAGGGGTACCCGAGTACATCGGCGAGGGCTGTATTGGCTGCGAAAAGTGCGTGGCGATTTGTCCGGGGCTGGCGCTCACTCTGGTAGACTATCGTAAGGACCGCGAGTATCCCACAGTGACCGTGCCCTACGAGTTCCCGCCCGATACCATCCAAGAGGGAGACGTCGTGACGGTCCTGGACACAGAGGGGGAAGTCCTGGGCAATGTAGAGGTGGTCAAGGTTCGCGCACCAAAGTTTGCGGACCGCGCCTTGTTGGTGCGGGTACGCTCCGCGCGAGATATTGCCAAGCGCATCGCGGGCATCCGCGTACAAGAGCCCTGGGAGGTCGAGTCGGCCCGGCACTATGTGGGGCGGGTGGCCGACGACGAGGTCGTCTGCCGTTGTGAGCGGGTCACGGCGGGCGAGATCCGCGCCTTGATCCGTGCCGGCGTGCGCGATATGAATCACATCAAGGCGGTGACGCGAGCGGGCATGGGCGCTTGCGGGGGCAAGACCTGCAGCAACTTGATCAAGCGCGTGTTCCGCGAGGAAGGCGTTCCCCTGGACCAGGTGACCGAAAATACGCAGCGCCCGCTGTTCGTAGAAGTTCCTCTGGGGGTCCTGGCCGGCGTCGTGACCGGAGAGGGCCCGGTTGAAGAGTCACCGGTCGTCCACGCCACGGACGTCCACGAGGGCGGGTTGTAAACGTGCGGATGGGCAAGGGACGCACGTTACTGGCTATTATGTTGTGGGTGGCATTGGCCTCCGCTGGTTGCCGCGCCGGGCAAGGCGCGCGCTATGATGAGGTCACGGCGCTTCCGGCGCCGACAGCGGTGTCATTGCCCAGCGCGACGTTGACGCGTGATGTGGCACCCAGCGTGACGCCGGCACCTGGGGCGACGCGGGGCGTCACGCCTTCACCGACAGCGCCGATGCTGTCGCTGTCGCCATCACCCAGGCCTACAATGACTGCCAGCCCGGTGATCACGCCTACCCGCGTGGTGCCACCGGCTGAAGCAGTCGAGCTTGACGAGGGCTTTGGACTGTCGGTCTTTGCCCAGGGCTTGAGCGGGCCGCGCATGATGGCGTTGGCGCCCGACGGACGGCTATGTGTGGCCGAGCGCGGTGCCGCTCGGATCGTGTGCCTGCCTGACCGCGATGGCGATGGCGTGGCAGACGGCGTCCAGGTTATCGCTTCAGGGCTACGTGCGCCCAGTAGCATCGCGTTTTACAGTGACGGCTCGCTTTACGTCGGAGAGACCCAACAGATTTTGCGTCTGAGTCAGCCTGATCAAGCGGGCGTTTTTCAAGCCCGCGAGGTCGTCGTGGAGGGGTTGCCGAGCGGGGGGCACAACACCCGCACCGTCTTGTTTAGTCCGGATGGTTCCGCGCTTTTCGTCTCGGTCGGGTCTTCATGTAACGTGTGCGTTGAGGAGGATGAACGGCGGGCGACGGTGATGCGCTATACGCCCGACGGGCGTGACGGGCAGGTGTTTGCGCGGGGGCTGCGCAACGCGGTGGGCATCACTTTTCGACCCGGCACGGACGAGTTGTGGGCGACGAACAATGGGCGTGATTGGCTAGGCGACGACGCGCCACCGGAGACGGTCCACCTGGTGCGTCAGGGGGATGACGCGGGATGGCCGCGCTGTCACGTCGGGCGTATCGTGGACCCAGAGTTTGGCGGCCCCGATGCCTGTCAGGGGGTGGCGCCGCCGCTCGTCGAGATGCAAGCCCACTCGGCGCCGCTGGGCTTGACGTTTTATACGGGACAGCAGTTTCCCGAGCGCTATCACGGCGGTTTGTTTGTCGCCTTTCACGGTTCGTGGAACCGCACGGTACCGACGGGCTACAAGGTGGTGTGGGTGCCGGTGAACGATGGCACGCCTGGCCCAGTACAAGACTTTGCCACCGGCTGGCTGCGTGCTGATGGCTCCTATTGGGGACGCCCCGTGGATGTGCTCACCGCGCCTGACGGGAGTCTTTTTGTCTCTGACGACGACAGGGGAAACATTTACCGTATCTTTTACAGTGGTGAGTGAATGCGCGATAGCTC
>CAZSJU010000050.1:5060-15392 GCA_964607235.1 uncultured Anaerolineae bacterium
CTGAACACCGACCAAGGCCTATATCGCATTCGGCACGAGGAGGGTTGTATGACCACCAAAGTCTATGACGTTGTCATCATCGGTGCAGGTAGTGTGGGGCTTCCCACAGCCTTTTTCCTGGCTCAGGCCGGGCTCAAGCCGATGGTCGTCGACCAATTCGCCAGCCCCGGCCAAGGTTCCAACAAGGCAGCCATCGGGGGCATCCGCGCCACCCATTCCGCGCCCTCCAAGATCCGCTTGTGCCTTCATTCATTAGATGTTTTTTCCACCTGGCAAGAGACTTTTGGGGACGACATTGAATGGTACAAGGGAGGCTATTCTTTTGTCGCTTATCGCGAGCGGGAGGAGCGCATCCTCAAGGATTTGCTCAAAATTCAACAGGCCTACGGGCTCAACATCAACTGGCTCGATCGCGAGGCGTTGCTGGACGTGATCCCGGACTTGAACCCCGACGGCTTGATCGGGGGGACCTATTCGCCGGAGGATGGATCGGCCTCACCCTTGTTGAGCGCGCACGCCTTTTATACCCGGGCGCGGGAATTGGGGGCCGAGTTTCGTTTTCGTGAGCGCGTCACGGGCATCATCCGGCGCCGGGGAAAAGTGGTGGGGGTGCGCACGGACAAGGGCGGCTATGCGACGGGCACGGTGATCAACGCGGCGGGACCGTGGGCGCGGGCTGCAGCCCGGATGGCCGGCCTGGATGTGCTGGTGACGCCGGACAGCCACGAGGCCGGCGTGACAGAACCGGTCGCGCGTTTCCTGGAACCGATGGTGGTCGACATCCGCCCGGCCGAGGGGTCCCGCAACTATTACTTTTATCAACATGGCCCCGGTCCTGTCATCTTTTGTATCACGCCTGAGCCGCCCATCGTCGGCACCGACCGGCGCGAGACGCTTTCCTTTTTGCCAATGATCGCACGGCGCATGGTGGATTTGATGCCCAAGCTGTGCAACATCAAGGTGCGACGCACCTGGCGGGGGTTGTATCCGATGAGCCCTGATGGATTTCCCATCGTGGGGCACGCGAGCGAGTTGGAAGGCTATATCTATGCCGTGGGGATGTGCGGACAAGGCTATATGCTGGGGCCGGGCGTCGGTCAGTTGTTGTCACATATGGTGCAAGACAGCCTCACGCCGGAGGACGAGGAGATCTTGGAAGAGCTAAGCCCGTACCGGGAATTTGGCGGTGAAGAAAAGCTCAAATAAGTTCCCGGACGTGATGCACTTGACAAGCGGGGAAATTGAACATATTATAATGGTGCCTCATCAAGGGTCGATCCGTTTTTTGCATTGCTGAACACGTTGCGTTTGAACGTGACCCCGGTTTTGACGCCAGAGTCGGTGACTCTCGGATTGCTCAGGCCATATTGCGATTTAGTCAAGTCGTCTTGGTTTCATGTAAATTCTGCAAGTTCAAAGCGAGCATGGACGCTCAACCTACTTGCCACTTTTTTTGGTTTGAAAACGAGACAGGATCAGGGCCGCCGCCCTCGGTCCTGGTTTCGGTTGCGACCATGCATTGTCTCGCTTATCACCGGTAGCGTTAGCGTGGTCAAGCAGTTAATGTGCGAGGTTGCCGGCGCAAGGCAAGAAAGGAGGGCCTATAAAAAACAAACGAGTTTGAAGCACCGTATCATTCCCGAGTTAACCAGGGGCTGAACCGCTCCGTATCATTAAATAAGGGAGGAGAACCATGTACAAAAAGCTGGCTTTTCTATTTCTCGTGATCGTGTTGACCCTGCCCCTTTTCACGGGTTGTGGTGGTGGTGATGATGAGGAAGGGCCGATCAAGATCGGCCTGCAGGGACCTATGACCGGTGACTATGCTTACGAGGGACAAGGTTTTGAAAAGGCTGTCAAGTTGCTCGTCGAGCAGACCAACGAAGCGGGTGGACTGTTAGGCCGTGAAATTGAGTTGGTCATCGAAGACGACGCTGGCGACCCGACCCAGGCGGCGCTGGTGGCCCAGCGATTAGTGGATGCTAACATTGTCGCGGCGATCGGTGCTTACAACTCTACCGCCACGGAACCCGCTTCAGAGATCTATAACGATGCGGGCCTCTTGCATGTTACACCCTCTTCTACTGCCACCGGCCTTACCCAAAAAGGCTTTGAGCGATTCTTCCGCGTTTGTTTCCTGGACGACCGCCAGGGCCTCTTTGCGGCCCAGTTTATGAACGACGTGTTGGGTGCGCAGAATATCGGCATCTTGCACGACAACTCGACCTATGCCCAGGGCTTGGCCGAGCACACCAAGCGTTACTCGGAAGAGATGGGGCTCAATGTGGCTTTCTATGACGCCATCAACCCCGATGACCAGGACTTTACGCCTATCCTCACCAATATCGGCGGCGCTGGGCTGGATGCCATCTATTTCACCGGTTACCATGCTCAAGCTGGCTTGCTGCTCAAGCAGGCGGCCGATTTGGGATTGGACCTGACCTGGGTAACGGGCAATGCCTCCAATAATCCCGAGATGATCCAAATCGCCGGGTTGCAGAACGCGATCGGCACCTATGTCACCACCGAGCCGCTGCCCAAGGACGTGGACTATCCCGAAGCGCGCAAGTTTGTGGCGGACTTTGAAGCCAAGTATGGCGAGTCACCTGACAGCGTGTGGTGGATGATGGCCGCTGAGGCCTTTAACGTCATCCGCTATGCGATCGAGGAGACCGAGTCGACCGACTCGAAGGTGCTGGCCGAGTTTATGCATAACGAGGCCAAAGACATCAACGGTTTGACCGGCCCGATCTTGGGATGGGACGAAAAGGGTGACCGCGAAGGCACCATCCACGTGGCCTATATCATCGATGAGAACGGCAATTTCGTGCTGAATCCTCAACAACCCTAGACCCTAGCGTGAGTGAGGGGGGAGTTGGAACGCAAACTCCCCCCTTTTATCTTTGCATCCTTTGCCTTGACTGAGATAGGGGTGTCCCATGCAATTTGTTCAGCAGATGATCAATGGTATCACCATCGGCGCGTTCTACTCGCTGGTCGCCCTGGGTTACACGATGGTCTACGGTGTGCTCAAGTTGATCAACTTTGCCCACGGTGACCTCTTTATGTGGGGGGCCTATTTGGGGTTGACCGGACTTAACTTTGTGCTGGGGTTGGTGACAGGGGCCAGCGCGTGGGTGATCTTGCCCACCGTCGTGGTGGTGATGGCGACAGTGGCGCTGGCTGGGGGCTTGGTGGAGCGGGTGGCGTATCGGCCCTTGCGCTCCGCAGGACGCCTGGCGCCGGTGATCTCGGCCCTGGGCGTGGCCTTTATCCTGCAGAGCCTGGCGCGTAACATTTACGGCGCTAACTGGAAAACCTATCCGACGGGCATCACGCCGACCGGCGGTTTCCAGTTGGCACAAGGCGTGCGGGTCAGCGTGATGCAGATTATCGTGCTGGCTGTATCCTTTGTGCTGATGGGCGCGCTGTATCTCTTTGTCCAGCGTACCCGCACCGGCACGGCCATGCGGGCCGTGTCGCTGGACCACGATACCTCCCGGCTCATGGGCATCGACGTGAACCGCATCATCGGTGTCGTATTTCTCATTGGACCCGGCCTGGGTGGGGTAGCGGGCATGATCGTGGCGCTCTATTACGGCTCTTTCGACTTTACATTGGGCTGGGTCTTTGGCTTGAAAGCGTTCATCGCTGCTATCCTGGGCGGTATCGGTAACATCCCCGGCGCGATGTTTGGCGGTATGTTGCTGGGCATCATTGAAACGTTGGGGTCCGGTTATCTGTCGCCGCAGTGGAAGGACGTCATCGCCTACGTGATCTTGATCCTGATCCTGATTTTCCGCCCCACCGGGTTGCTCGGTGAGCGGGTCGCAGAAAAAGTATAGGGGGCAACGATGGAAAACTTGATGCGCCTCCGTAAAGTGAATGTGCTGTGGTGGCAGATCGGTTTGGCCGTGTTGGCGATTCTGGCGCCGTTGCCTCTGGGCGATTATTATCGCTCTGTGCTGTGGCGCACGGGCCTGTATGTGATTTTGGGCCTCAGCTTGAACATCATCCTGGGGTATGCGGGACTGTTTCAGTTGGGTCACGCTGCTTTTTACGCGCTGGGCGCCTATACCACGGCCTTGTTAAACTTGCACTTTGACGTGCCTATCTTTTTGACCTATCCTTTCAGCATTCTCGTGGCGGCGTTCTTTGGCTATGTGCTCACCCGGCCCATCTTGCATCTACGGGGAGACTATTTGTGTATCGTGACCATCGCCTTTGGAGAGGTGGTGCGGTTGGTATTGGTGAATAACTTGTTCGGCATCACCGGCGGCGCCAACGGGCTGAGCGGCATCGACCGCCCTTCCTTGTTCGGCATGGTGCTGCGCGCGCCGATCTATCACTATTACCTGATGCTCTTGTTTTTGTTTATCACCATCTTTGCCATACAACGGTTGCAAAACTCGCGCCTGGGACGCGCCTGGATGTACGTGCGTGAGGATGAAGTGGCGGCAGAAGCGATGGGTATCGACACCACTCGGGTCAAGCTGCTGGCTTTTATGTTGGGCTCCGGCTGGGCCGGAATGGCGGGGGCACTGTATGCCGGTAGGATCACCGTCATATCGCCTGACCTGGCCAAGTTTCTCGAATCGGTGATCATGTTCTCCATCGTTGTGCTGGGCGGCGCGGGTTCGATACCGGGTGTGTTTGTGGGCACGTTAGGTATGGTCACACTGCCCGAGATGTCCCGTCCGCTGCGCGCATGGCGCGACGCCTGGCTGGGCTTTGCGATGGTCATCATGATGATCCTGCGCCCAGAAGGGTTATGGCCAAGCCGCCAGTTGCAGATGGAGATCCGGTCGGAAAAAGAAGAAGCATTGCCCGCGTTGGCCACTGATAATTAATCCATTGGGAGAAAGACATGGCACTCTTGGAAATCCGCGGACTGACTAAACAGTTCGGCGGCCTGACGGCCGTGAATGAGGTGAACTTTGCCTTCGACGAGGGAGAAATTATGGGACTTATTGGTCCCAACGGCGCTGGCAAGACCACAATTTTTAACATGATCACCGGCATCTATTCGCCCACCAGTGGAGAAATTTACTTTCAAGGTCAGCGCATCGCGCATCCGACACTCACGTGGCGCAAGCGGTTGACGACCCCTGTGTGGTGGCTCAGTTGGTTGCCCCTTGCGGCGCTAAAGCAGCAGTGGGATCACGTCCGTTCGCTACGCCCGCACGAGATCACCGAACGGGGCATCGCGCGCACTTTTCAGACGATCCGGTTGTTCAACAATCTGACCGTCCTACAAAACGTGATGGCCGGTGTGCATCATCGCACCCGGGCGGGCGTATTGGGGGCGATCTTGCGTCCACCGGCGCAACAAAAAGAGGAAGACTATATCATCGCTGAAGCGGATCAGCGCCTGGCGTTTATGGGTTTGGCAGAGTACCGGGACGAATTGGCCAAGAATCTACCGTATGGCCACCAGAGACGGCTGGAAATCGCCCGGGCGTTGGCCGCCGAGCCGGCGCTCTTGGTCCTGGATGAGCCAGCCGCCGGTTTGAACGAGCAAGAGTCTTTGGAACTGATGGCGCTCATCCGGCAGATCCGCGACTCGGGTGTCACCGTCTTGCTCATCGAGCACGATATGAAGGTGGTGATGGGCATTTGTGAGCGCATCGTCGTCCTGGACTATGGCAAGAAAATTGCCGAGGGCACGCCGGCTGAGGTCCAGAATAACCCCCGTGTCATCAAGGCTTACCTGGGCGAGGAAGAGGAGGAGGTGTGAGCATGGCCCTGTTGGAGATTGAGAACCTGCACACCTATTATGGTAGTGTCAGTGCCTTGAAAGGCATTGACTTGAGGGTAGAAGAGGGCGAGATCGTCACGCTCATCGGGGCTAACGGGGCCGGCAAGACGACGACGTTGCGCACGGTTTCCGGCCTGATCCGGCCGCGCGAGGGGCGCATCACCTTTGGCGGCGAGTCTATCCACAAGATGCCGGCCCACCGCATCGTCGAAGCGGGCATCTCCCACGCGCCCGAAGGACGCCAGATATTCAGCACCCTGACGGTGAACGAAAACCTGAACATGGGAGCTTATGTCTTGGGGGGAGACAGTGCGACGATTGACGAGAACCGCCGGCGCGTCTTTCAGCTCTTTCCGCGTCTGGAGGAGCGCAAGGGCCAGTTGGGGGGGACGCTCTCGGGCGGTGAGCAGCAGATGCTCACCATCGGACGGGCGTTGATGGCCCAGCCCCGGCTCTTAATGTTGGACGAGCCCTCGTTGGGCCTGGCCCCTTTGCTGGTCAAGGCCATTTTTGACACCGTGCGTGAGATCAACGCGCAGGGGGTGACGGTCCTCTTGGTGGAGCAGAATGCCCGCGCGGCGCTCAAGATCGCTCATCGTGGGTTTGTGTTGGAGACTGGAAACGTCGTCCTTTCCGGCCCGGCTGGGGAGCTGTTGCGAGACGAACGGGTGCGCAAGGCGTACCTGGGAGAAAAATAGCGGGTTCGCAACGCGGCGCTCTTGCGTTGCCAGAACAAATTCGATAACCATCCATATAGCCAGGTGTTTGGTGAGACATGACGATATGTCGCGCCAGACGCCTGGTTTTTGCATGAGGCGAAATGTTATATTAATATATACGTCATTCCGAATACATTGACAGGTGTATAGAACTATGATACAATCGCGTCCAACCTTTACGGTCCCCGTTTTTGTGAGAGATAAGCGACTATGGATGAAAAATTGGAACAAGAAATCACCCTACTGCACGCTCGTGTTTGCAGTGGGCTGGCCGATCCGACCCGTATCATGATCCTCTATGCTTTGGACGAGGCCCCCAAGTACGTGAGCGAGTTGGCAGAGATATTGGGCCTGCCCCAACCGACCATTTCCCGTCATCTAAAAGTGTTGCGCGAGCGGTCGCTGGTGATGGGTGAACGGGATGGGACGGCGATTTACTATTCGTTGACCGACCATCGTATCATCGAGGCCTTGGAGTTGTTGCGTGCCGTGTTGCGCAGGACCTTGGCGCAACAAGTCGAGTTGATCCAAGCGCTGGACCAGGATTGATGCTTTTTCACCCTGTGAGTAAATTTTAAAGGAGACCTGATGCCCAAGTTAACCGCTGCCCTCAAGAGCGATTTGGAAAAGATATTGGACCCGTCGCGCGTGCGGTTTGACCGCCGAGAGCGCAAGATGTATAGCCACGACGTAGGCGAGATGCCCCCGCTCATCAAACCGTTTGTGGGCAAGACCATGCCTGATGGCGTGGTCCAGCCGGCCAACGAGGAAGAACTGGTGACCCTGGTCAAGTGGGCGCGGGCTTATCAAGTCCCGCTGGTGCCGCGTGGTCGCTCGACCTCAGGTTATGGTGGGGTGCTGCCGGTCAAGGGCGGGTTGGTCATTGATTTTTTCCGGATGGATCGTATGCTTGCCCTCGACGCGGCGGCGCAGACCGTCACCGTCGAGCCCGGTATGATCTGGAAACGACTCGATCGCTCGTTAGAGCAGGAAGGGTTGACATTGCGGCTCTATCCCTCCAGCTATCCAGGCGCCACAGTGGGGGGCTGGCTGGCGCAAGGCGGCGGCGGGTTTGGCAGCTTGGAGTACGGTTGGTTTGCCGAAAACGTGGTCAGCGCGCGTGTCGTCCAGCCCGACGGCACGGTCAAGACTTTTAGCGGTGATGAATTAGAGTTGATCGCTGACGCGGAGGGCATTACCGGCATCATCAGCCAGATCACGCTGCGCGTGCGCTTGTTAGAACCGGAGCGGGTGCTGGCGGCCCAGTTTGAGGACGCTGCGTCGTTGGTGCGGGCGATCCAGCGCGCCGTTCAGGCGCGTTTGCCCCTATGGTCGATTAGCTTTATCAATCCCAAAATGGCCGAACTCAAAAACATGGTGCCGCCCAAGCATTTGCACGACGCACCGCATCACGAACCTCCCAAGATCCCTGAAAAATACATCGGCTTGTTCGTTTATCCTGAATCCCGGACAGGGAAAATAAAGTCTTCCTTGCAAGAAATTGTCGCTCAAGCCGGTGGGCAATGGCTGGATGAGGAGATCGCCGCGCACGAGTGGGAGGAGCGCTTTGACCTGATGAAGGTTAAGCGCTTAGGACCGGCGGTCATCCCCTCAGAGGTCGTGGTACCGTTGGACAACCTGGCAGAGGCCCTGACAGAGATTGAGGCGCAGATCAAGCAACCTCTGGTCGTGGAGGGTATGCTGGTCGGGGGCGAGGGAGAAGCGGTTCAGACGATTTTGCTGGGCTTTATCCCGCACGATGAACGCAGTTTGGGCTTTAACCTGGCCTATGCCACGTCGCTCGGCGTCATCAAGATCGCCAAAAAGCACGGTGGGCGCGCTTATACCACCGGCCTCTATTTTGCCGGTGAGGCGGAGCAGGTGCTGGGCAAGAGCCGCCTGGCGCGGCTCAAGGCCTACAAGAAACGCGTCGACCCCCAGGACATTATGAATCCCGGCAAGGTGTTTGTCAACGGGGTAGGGGCCACGCAGCGTATGCGCTTGATGATGGGGCTGGCCCAGACGTTTGAACCGTTGGTGCGGCCCTTTGCCAACTTGCCGCAGGTCGATCCGGGTGAACGCATTGACGGGGATGAGGTCAAGGGCATCCCGGCCGACGTGGCCTGGTACGCCCGTAGCTGCTCGCAATGCGGCTTTTGTGTGAGTGACTGTGACCAGTTTTATGGCCGTGGCTGGGAGAGCCAGTCCCCACGGGGCAAGTTTTACTTTTTGAAAGAGTTTATGGCCGGCCGCGAAGAATACGATAAAGAAGCGGTGACGACGACGCTGATCTGCACCACTTGTGAGACGTGTAACACGTTATGCTGTGAGGGCCTGCCAATCGAACCCAGTTGGTTCAAGTTGCGCGGCCAGTTGATCCATAACGATGACGGCGTCGAGATGAAGGACGAGGACCGTATGACCTTCCCGCCCTTTTACGTGATGTCCGCCAGCGCGCGCAAAGAGGGCAACATCTGGGGCGCCTATCGCAAGGACCGCTCCGACTGGGTCACCGAGGACATCCAGGCCAAGCTCAAGGACCAGGCCGAGATTGGCTATTTTGTCGGCTGCACCGCCAGTTATGTGGAGAATGACATCGGTCAGGGCACGGCCAAGATGCTGGACGCAGCCGGTTACGAGTTTACGACCCTGGGCAACGACGAGTCCTGTTGTGGCATCCCCATGTTGATGGCCGGGATGTGGGACGTGTGGGAAGAGATTTTGCGCAAGAACGTCAGCGAGATGAAAAAGCGCGGCGTCAAGACGGTGGTCACCTCTTGCCCCGCCTGCTGGCTGGTGTGGAACCAGTACTACCCCGAGTGGTGCGAAAAGCTGGGCATCGAATATGATTTCGAGAGCAAGCACTATTCCGAGTTGCTGGCCGAGGCTATCCAGCGCGGTGATCTAGAATTCACGCACGAGATTCCCATGCGCGTCACCTGGCACGATAGTTGCCATATGGGGCGGGCGGGCGGTATCTATGAACCGCCGCGCGAGGTGATCGAGGCGATTCCCGGCGTCGAGTTGGTCGAGATGGCGCATAACCGCCGCGAAGGGTTGTGCTGCGGCAGCGTGCTGACGCTGATCGGTGAGCCGCCCACGGCGCACATTATCGGTGACCATCGCTTGCAGGAGGCCATCGACATCGACGCTGAAGCGATGTTGGCCGCTTGTCCTTGCTGCCAGTTCCAGTTGCGTGTCAGCGCCGACCGGATGGGCACCGACATGCCGGTGCACGACCTGGCATGGTTTGCCGCCAAGGGGTTGGGTATTGAGGATATCCAGGACGCCACGCCTTTTTCGCTGACCCAGTGGGCGGTCTTTGAAAAGATGGTGTACCTGATGACGCCGGCCGGTTTCGCGGACCTGATGGCAGACATGTTCCCCGAGCTGATGGATGCCATGCCGCTGGGCATGGGCAAGATGATGGGCGCGCTGGGCAAGTTGGGCGGCGGCTTTATGCTGGACATGATGAAGCCAATGTTCCCGCTATTGTTCCCCATCTTGCTGCCGCGCATGATGCCTCAGGTGATGGACCGCATGCTAGAGTTGATGGGTGAGCGCATCCACGACATGCCGGACTATATGGCCGAGCAGATGCCCGAACTGATGCCGATCGTGATGGATAATCTCATGCCCAAGATGCTGCCCGAGCTGGTCGAGATCGTCACGCCGTGTATGATCCGTTATCTGAAGGGTCAGGACATTTCGTGCCGCGAGAAACCGTTCGGCGTGGGCGAGTTGCCGTGGAAGCTGAGCGGCCCCTTTGAGACCGTCAGCGGTCACCCCGAACCGATGGGGATAGGGGAGCGATAACAGCGCAAGCCTGACGTCAGTAGAGACGGGCCGCCCGAG
>CAZSJU010000051.1:0-4755 GCA_964607235.1 uncultured Anaerolineae bacterium
GCCACTTGGCGCCAGCCGTTACTCGGCTCGACAAATGACCGACTCGGCGCGCTGTAGCTCGTCGAGCGGAATGTGACAGTAAATCACCGCCCCGTCCCCCACGGAACAGGCCGGCGGCAGGTCTGTCTCACAAATGGCGCCGATCTTGCGGGGACAACGGGTATGAAACCGGCAGCCCGAAGGCGGATCGATGGCGCTGGGCGGCGAGCCCTGCAACCGGATGCGCGCCTGCTGGACGCGCGGGTCCGGCACCGGCACGGCGGAGAGCAATGCCTCGGTGTAGGGGTGATAGGGCGGCGAAAAGAACAAGTCGCTCGGTCCCGCCTCACAGACTTTGCCCAGATACATGACCACGATGGTATCGCACAAATAGCGCACCACGCTGAGGTCATGGGAGATAAAGAGCAATCCCGTGCCAAAATTCTCTTGAATCTCTAGCAAGGTGTTGAGCACGGAACACTGCACCGACACGTCGAGCGAGGACACCGGCTCGTCACACACCAAAAGCTCTGGACGGCTGGCCAGCGCACGCGCGATGGCCACCCGCTGCTTCTGGCCACCGCTCAACTGCCAGGGACGCCGGTTGAGATAACCCGCGTCGAGCTTGACCGCGGCCAACAAGCGTTTGATCTCCCCCTTGATCGCGTCGCGGGGCACCACGCCCGACAGACTTAGGGGCCGGGCGATGATTTGCGCCACGCTTTTGGTGGGATTCAGGGAGGAATCGGGGTTCTGAAAGATCATCTGCAGCTCGCGAACGATCGCTTGATCCCGTTTCTCCACCACCTTGGAGACATCCACGCCCAGAAACTCGATCTCACCGGCGGTGGGGATGACGAGACCGGCCACAGTCTTAGCCAAAGAACTCTTGCCGCACCCACTCTCGCCCACGACGCCCACAATAGTCTGCGGCGCCATCTCAAAGCTCACGTCGTCGACGGCCTTGACAGAGCGCTTGGAAGAGCGCCGAAACAGCGAGCCGGACCTTTCGGCGTAATAGGTCTTGAGATTGGAAACGCTCAAAAGCGGGCCTTTGCGCCCCCCCTCCTGACCGCCACCGACTGTGCGCCCCCCCTCCCGACCTCCCCCAACTGTGCGCCCCCCCTCCCGACCTCCCCCAACCGGGGGAGGGGTCTTGATCGCGCTGGGGAGGCAGGTCCCAGCGTGAATCTCTTGCCAGCAGAAGCAACGCACCGTCCGCTCCTCCATCACAGGCGCCAACTGCGGGGGAGCTTGACGGCATGCCGCCTGGGCAAAAGTGCAGCGCGGCTCAAAAATGCAGCCTGAGGGACGTTGGTAGGCGGGGCACACCTGGCCGGGGATCGCTTCCAACTGCGTGGTGGCCTTGCAAGTGCCCAGCTTGGGCATACAGCCCATGAGTCCAAGCGTATAGGGATGCAGCGGGTTCCCAAAGATATCGTCAACGCTGGCCGCTTCTACCAACTCACCGGCATACATCACGGCCACCCGGTCACAAAAACGCGCCACCACACCCAGGTTGTGGCTGACGTACAAGATGGCCGAATCAAACTCGCCCCGCAGCGCCTTGATGTGATCCAAAATGCTCGCCTCTACGGTCACGTCCAAAGCGGTCGTGGGCTCGTCCATGATTAACAAGTCCGGGTTACACAGCAACGCCATCGCAATGACGACACGTTGCTGCTGCCCGCCAGAAAGCTGGTGCGGATAGCGCGCCATCACTTCCAACGCGTCGGGCATGCGCACTTTGGTCAGCATTTTGAGACATCTCTTGCGCGCCTCGGCGTGGGAAAGGTGCTCGTGCACAGTCAAAACCTCAACCAACTGGTCCCCCACCCGATAGGAGGGATTCAAAGTGGTCATGGGGTCCTGATAGATCATGGCGATCTCTTTGCCCCGGACGGACTGTAGCGTCTTGTCAGTCTGATCGAGGATGTTCTGGCCTTTAAAGAGGATCTGGCCGCGATCGACCCTGGCATTAGACTCCAGGTAGCCCATGGCTGCAAAAGCCACAGTGCTCTTGCCACATCCTGACTCGCCGACCAGGCCCACCGCCTCACCCCGCTTAACGGTCAGGGAAACGTCCCGCACAGCGTGCACGCCACCCTGACGCGTCTCATAAGTGAGCGCGAGGTCCTGGATTTCCAATATCGTCTCTTTCACTTGTGCGTCACCTTTCAACCCACCGGCATCCGGCCTAACGTCGCGCCGCCGACTCTTTGACGCCATCGGCAAACAAGTTCAGGCCTACCACCAGGCTCGAAATGGCCATTGAGGGGAATAGCACACCCCATGGCGCGGTCACGATCCAACTGCGTCCTTCGGCCACCATACGGCCCCAGTCAGGATTGGGCGGCGGGAGTCCCAGCCCCAAAAAGCCCAACGTGCCGATGGCAAAGGCGGCGTATCCTATTCTGAGGCAGGCGTCGACGACGAGGGGGCCAAGGCAGTTGGGCAAGATCTCACCGAACATGATGTACAAGCGGGACTCGCCGCGCAACCGGGCAGCGTGCACAAACTCACGGTCGCGCACGTCCAGGACCATGCCGCGGACGATGCGCGCGACGCCCGGCGTGCCACCGATCGTGATGGCCATAATCACGTTAATGCTGGACGCCCCTACCGCGGCGATGACAATCATGTACAACAGCAATGTGGGAAAGGCCATCAGCGCGTCGAGTACCCGCATGATGACTTGGTCGACCATCCCGCCCAAATAGCCCGACAGCAAGCCTAGCGTGATGCCGACCGCCATCGCGCAAGCCACAGAGATAGGGGCCAAGATCAAGATGGGGCGGCTGCCATAGAGCAAACGGCTGAGCACATCACGCCCCAGGTTATCGGTTCCCAAAAGGTGTTGGATAGAAGGCGCTTCATTGAGCTTGCCCACGTTCTCGTTGGGCGCATAAGGGGCGATGAGTGGGGCAATGATTGCAACCACGATCCAAAAGACGAGTATGCCAATGCCCACCAGCGTCACCTTGGACTCGAACAAGAACACCAGACGTCCGGTGCGCAAGCGATTTGTCACAACAATGGGGTTATTGGCTATTGCATCTTGGGCCATTAACACTTTCTCCCTTTAGAACCATCAACTTGTTCAAGAATAACGGATGCGCGGATTGAGATAGGTATAGATCAAGTCAGCCAGGAGCTGTGTGCTCACCGCCACAAAGACTAACACCATGGCACATGCCTCAATCACATTGATGTCCTTGTTCAGCGACGCATCCAACAACAACTTGCCGAGCCCTGGAAAACCAAACACCGCTTCTACGACCACAATGCCGCCAATGAGCCAGTTGATGTGCAGCATGATGACGGTGATAGGGGTGAGGAGGGCATTGCGCAACGCGTGTTTAAAGACGATGCGCTTGTAGGGCATCCCTTTCAATAGCGCGGTGCGGATATAAGGCGCGCGCATGACCTCCACCATGCTGGCACGCGTCATACGCGCCACGTATCCGGCCTCTACAAAAAACAGCACCAGAACGGGCATGACCAACTTGGCGGGGTTCTCGAGCGCCGAATCCTCGGTGAGGAACGCGCTGACCCCCGGGAGCCAGCCCAGCCAGATAGAAAAGATCAGGATCAGGAACACGCCGGTGGCAAACTCGGGCGTAGACGCCGTCACCAGACTGCTAATCGAGATCAAGCGGTCCAGAAACTTGCCCTCACGCAGACCGGCCAAAAACCCGAGCAGCAACGCCAGAGGCATAATGATGACGAACGCGATGCCGGCCATCACGAATGAATTCTTGAGCCGGCGCGTCAGCAGTGGCGCCACGGGCGTCCCGGTGCGCGACGAGATCCCCATATCGCCACGGATCAATCCCCGTCGATCAAGACCTTCGGGGGTGCATCCGGCCGGCAAGATCGATTTCAGGTCTCCCAAGAGATTGCGCGACGGCGGGATCCAATCGTCCCCAGCCAACCAGATCGTATAGCGCACCACACCGGGGCAATTGAGCCCCATCCGTTCGCGATAGGCTTCAATCGTCTCGGGCGTCGCAAACTGTCCCAAAATGTTGCGCGCGACGTCTACCGGGAGCACTTCGCTGATGATAAAGACGGCCACAGAGACAATCCACATTGTCAGCAGCATGAACAAAAAACGAGTCAATAAAATTCTAGCCATTGATCCACTCCCTATGGAGGGTTAAACGTGCTTGCGAATGCGGCACAAGGCGGCCCGCACGGGCGGACAGGCGAAAATCGGATCGCCGTGCAAGTGGTCGGTTAACAAGTTGACGTTGGCCTCCTCCCACCCGTGCAACACGCCGACCACGCCGGGCCGAATCTTGGCGGTCACGCGCGCCTTGAGCTGGATGCAGCCGCGCAAGGTCTCGACCTCGATCAGGTCCCCGTCGCCGATGCCATAAGCGTCCGCCGTGCTCGGGTGAATCTCGGCCCACGGCTCGGGTTCTTTGGCCCGCAAGCTGGGCAGCGTGCGGTGCCGCGAATGCGTATAGACTGCCACGCGGCGCCCGGCGTTGAGCACCAACGGGTAACGCTCGGCCAGTTCAGGCTGGCTGACGGGGCTTTCAGCCGGCTCGGTGTACGCCGGCAAGGGATCATAACCGTACGCGTTCAACGTATGGGACCACAATTCCACTTTGCCCGAAGGCGTCTTGAAACCCTGCGCCTCGTATCCACGATAAGCGTGCGCCTGACCATAGTATACACCTGACGGGTTTTCGTACAAATCCGCGCAACGCAAACCCAGCGGCGCCAGTTGAAAGTCGATAGCTTTTTCTACATTTGACCAGGGATAGT
>CAZSJU010000051.1:4855-15087 GCA_964607235.1 uncultured Anaerolineae bacterium
TGTCGCTCAACAAGTTCTCAACCAGCGCGTCTCCCGGCACAAAGTCGTTGCAACCGATAAAGAGCGGGTATTGCGCCGCGCCTAACGGCTTTTGACCGAACGGTCGCTTGTGCTGCAGCGTCACGTCGGCCAGGGGCAGATCATCCATCAACACGTGCCCCCCCGGCACGTCCAGGCTGCCCGTCAGCGCGCGCAAGATCATCATGGCGCGCAACGTCTGGGCCGCGTTCGAATGATGCTCCAGCGCGTTGCCAGCGTCCAGATAAGCCGGCGCATTCTCGGCATATATATGAGCGATGCGCCGAACGTCCTCCGCCGCCACGCCCGTGATCGTCGCGACCTTTGCAGGCGTATACGCCTCGACCCGCTCGGCCAACGCGTCCAACCCCGAGGTCCAGCGCGTCACAAACGGGACGTCGTACAACGCTTCGGACAGGATGACGTGAATCAAGCCCAACGCCAGCGCCAGGTCTGTACCTGGCCGGGGCGCCACGTGAATATCGGCCCGGGCCGCCGGGCGCGTGCGACGAGGATCGACAACGATCAGCTTGGCGCCACGCTTCTGGGCCTGCAACAGGCCACGCCAGGTGGAAGGAATGTGGCTGGTGGCGGGATTGGATCCCCACAACAACACACAGCGCACGTGTTCGGGGTCAAAGCCGTACACACTGGACTGGCCATAGGTCAGCTTTTCGGCAACCATCGTGGGGAACGCGCACATGTGCTCGTTACGCACCAGGTTGGGCGAGCCATACAGGTTCATAAAGCGCTGCACCCACCCATCACGGATAAACTGCAACAGCGCGCGGCCCTGATACACCGCCAGCGCTGATGCACCCTCGCGCGCCTTTAAGGCGCTGAGCTTGGCCGCGATAACATCCAGCGCCTCATCCCACGAGATTTCCTGCCACGCGTCCCCCGTACGGCGCAGCGGGTGCCGCAGCCGTTGGGGGTCATGATACAGTTCGATGGCAGCCTTGGCCTGAGGACACAGCGCGCCCCGGTTGACCGGATGTTCACGCATGCCCCGTATATCGACGATCTGATCGATCTGATCACCCCGCAGGAACACATCGATGCCACAATTGTCGGCACCGCACATGCCACAGACCGTCTTGACCACCTTCATCCACCACTCCTGCCGCGCGCTACCCTCACGAATTTAGCACACCCTTGAACGGCAACATGATAAGGATGGGCATCAAACCCCATCCTTATCATGTTTCATAACATAGCCACTATGTACTCACAACAGGACGACACGCAACTAGGCCTCTTGATCCATCCAGACGTCGTAAAGCATCAGGTGGTCGCTGGGCGCACCACGGAAATTCTTGATCTCAGGTGCGTGTCCCCACAGGAACGCCGCCCAGCGCGGGATGGCGACCGGGCCTTCTTCCTGCATGATCTTTTGGATCTTGCACATAAGCTCACGACGATCTTGGACGTCCAACGTCCCCTCGGCCTGGGTGAGCAACTCGTCAAACTCTTTGTTCGACCAGTGCGTCTCGTTCCAGGGTACACCGGTGCGATAGGCCAGTCCCAGGATCATGACAGACAAGGGCCGGTGGGTCCAACTGGTAATGCCAAAGTCCACCTCGGTCCACTGATCCCAGTACATCGAGGGCGGCATCACGTTCAGTTCGATGTTGATGCCGGCCGGCGCACAGTTTTCCTTGAGCAACTGGGCAATAGTCATCTCGGGCTCACTCTGAATGACGGACAAGGTGACGTCCAGGCCATCAGGGAAACCGGCCTCGGCCAGGAGCGCCTTGGCCTTTTCAATGTCGCGGGGTGGGATCTCGCCCGGGCAGTAGGCCGGATAGATAGGCGACACGTGATGGTCCTCAGCCAGAGCGCCATAGCCGCGCATCGTGGCTTCCATGATTTGCTGCCGGTCCTGGCAGGCCTTGATGGCATTGCGCAAGCGCACATCGCTAAAGGGTTCCTTGTCCGCCCGCATGCGGATGACGTGGGTGAAGGAAGAAACCTGCGTTGCGATCTCGATGTTTGTGCCCTCTAGCGCGTCCAACAGCGGCGCTTCCACGGCGGTGAGGTGTACCTCGCCGCTGGTCAGCGCGGCCATCGCCGGCGCGGTGTCCTCGCCCAGGTTGACGAAACGGATGCTGTCCAGATAGGGCAAAGGCTGGCCGTCGGCGCCCTCGCGCCAATAGTCCTCGCGGCGCTTAAAGTACACGCGCTCGTCGACCACATACTCTTCCAGCGTAAAAGGCCCCGTGCCATAAGGCTGGACGGTCCAATCGCCCTCAAAGTCCTTGGATAAGATGACAGCCGGGTTGTGGTACAGGTGCTCCGGCACCGCGATCTGGGGGCTATCCAGAGACAGCCGCACGGTATAGTCGTCCACCTTTTCAATGTTCTCGGGTTGGAGATAGCTGCCCATCAACCCCAACATAGAAGAGCCGGTCTCGGGATCCAACCAGCGCTTAAAGTTAAAGATGACGTCGTCGGCGGTCAACTCGGGACCATGGTTAAACTTGATGCCCTTGCGCAGGTACAGCGTCCAGGTCTTGAGGTCCTCTGAAGGCTCCCAGCGCTCCAACAACCACGGCTCGGTGATATTGTCCTGATTGGTGACGCACAGGTACTCGGCCACGTTGCGAAAGATGTTAAACTCGAACCAGGAAGCGATGGCCGGGTCCGTGATGCGCTGCACCGAGTGCGCCACGCGCAACTCGCCACCGCGCTTGGGGCCGGTCGCAGGCGGCACGGCCGTTGGCTCTTTTTCCACCTCCGAAGTAGCGGTAGCTTTTTCTTCGGACGAGCAACCGGACAAAAAGCCGGTGATGCTGGCCATAGAGAGACCGAGCAATGCGGACAATCGCATAAACTCCCGGCGGCTGATCTTGCCCTGCAGGTACTGTTCTTTAAGCTTTGGAATATAGGAATGCATTTTTCCCCTCTTTGTAACAACTCGACACGCCATAGATGGCGTAAGGCTAGATGGTCATACTGGTACCCAACAAGTATCGGCGAAACAGTTCTCTTGTTTAACCCTCACCTCCCTTTCACGTCCTGCGTCCGTTCAAAAACGCGAATCGACCAAAATCATCAAGCAGTGTCTTTTACATCAAAGCTGAGCAACTCAAAGCCCACACCGCCGGTGAGGCGCAGGTTCTTGCTACCACAAGCACATCCCTGCCCAAAGGCCTTGCTCATGATGACGTGAGGACGTTCTTCCGTCCATTCGTCCAACGCGAGCGGCTGCCCACAATCCAGGCAGGTCATCTCTAGGGGCAAAATCTCAAAGTGCAACTGGGCGCCTTCGGCGAGGGTGTCCCGGGCCAGGTAATCAAAGAATACCTCGACCGAATCAGGCACGATAGAAGACATGCGCCCCACTTGCAAATACACATCGGTGACACGGCGACCCTGAGCGCGTTCCAGGATCATATTTAACAACGATTGGGTCACCGACATTTCATGCATCAGCGATACCCTCTCTCACTTTCAATGCCCTTCGACAAGCTCCCCTGGCACTGCCTCCCCAAAGTCCTCACTTGCCCTGGCGGGCAGTGCCAGGGGGCGGACGTTTGCCAGGGAGGGCAAGTGAGGACCCTGGGCTGCGCCGCGCTTTTGAGCCAGACGCTTGTGGATCCAGTCGACCCACGCGTCCAGTCCCTCGCCGGTGAGACAAGAGACCTCGAACACATCCAGATGAGGGTTGACGTTGAGGGCGTTTTCTCGCAGTACCGATGCCTTGGCCGGCAGATACGGCTCCAGGTCGATCTTGTTAATGACAGCCGCCTGAGCGGTAGAGAATGCCATGGGATATTTGAGCGGCTTGTCGTCCCCCTCGGGCAAGCTGGCCACCACCACCTTGGCATCTTCGCCCAGGTCCCATCCCGTCGGGCATAATAAATTGCCGACGTTCTCAATGATCACGACGTCGGCCTCCTGGATGTCAAGCTGGCCCAACGCCTGTTGCACCATGCGCGCTTCCAGGTGACACCCGCCCTGGGTATTGATCTGCACCGCCGACACGCCCGCTTCCACGATACGCTCGGCATCCAGGCTGGTATAGGGGTCACCTTCAATGACGGCGAGCCGCAACTCTCCGCCCAGCCTGTCGATGGTGCGCTCTAGCAACGAGGTCTTGCCCGCCCCCGGCGAGGCAATAACGTTGAGGGTCAACACATCCTGCCGGGCAAAGGTCGCCCGTAACGCTTCGGCCAACAAGGTATTGGCCTCGGTGACATCTTTTAACACAGGGATATTGACTTTCATGTCTCGGACTCCTCTTTGATAGATTCGCGCAACGGCGTCATTGTGATAGCACCTTCAGGACAGGCGGTGGCACAGATGCCACACCCCCAACACTTTTCGGGGTCAAACTGGATCATTTGCCCGACCGTCCCGTTCACCCTGTTTACATTGGCGGCCGCATCAACCTGATAAAAGGCATCAAAGTAGCAACGGCTGGCGCACTCGCCACAATGCACGCAAGCTTTTAAATCCCGGGTGGCGACGTGATGGCTGCGCGGCCACTGCTTCTCGATGCCCAGGCGGATGCCGGCGCGAAAAGGGAAGCAACAACAGCCACAACAGTTACAAAAGCCAAACAAATCATGGCCCTGCCAGTCGCGCAGGCCCGTCTGCATCAGCCCGGCCCGGTTGGCATCCACCACGATTTCCTTGCATTCCTCTTTGGTCAAGCGCCGGCCGTGCCCGTATTCCAGCGTCAGGCGCGCCCCTTCGTCGAGCCGGATGCACACCTCACTGGGTCTATTGCAAGCCATCGTGATCGCACGGCAGTCACAAGGCACCACCACGTGCTCGGTTGCGGCTTCGACCTGCGCCAGCGCCTCATCCAGCAACAACACGTCCCGGTTGGGGATCCTGTGAAACGCGTCGGGGTCTTGCTGGAGCGCCTCGATGACCGGGCGGTACTGCTCGATGAACTCTTGCATGTCCCACTCGATCACGGCCTCGCGCGCCTCGGGCGGCACGTCACCCCAGTTATCATACATCGCCAGGGGATTCAAGCGGCTGTAGAACGTGGCGGGCGAATAGGTCACGACGCCGTCCTCGGTCGTCTTGTCGATGACCTGCCGATACAGCGCACGGGCCAAAAATTCGTCGGCCTCTGGCGCAGACAGCCCCATCATCTGGGCCACCTCGGCGGCCGTCATTGGCCGCTCGGCCAGGGCCAATACCAGGTCAATCTCGCGCTCGTCCGCCACGACGTCAAGATAGGGGACCATTGCGGGAGGAAGCTGAAAAACTTCTATGAACCGTTCCCGTTTACGCGATGTCTGTTCCATAGTCCTCCGTCCAGGCGCAATCAAATGAGAGATTTTGAAAAAAGTAGTGAGACGTCGCTCCTACTGAGATCCAAGCGGGGAAAGCTTGCAGCATTCCAAATAATGGAACAACGTTTCATAACATAAATTGTACTGCATTTTAGCCGCGCTGTCAAGCACACGAAAGAAGCAACGAGCACTCTGAGACTACCCCTTGCGCCTCGCATCCCCATCCCGCAAAAAGCCGCCCGGCGCGCCACGACGCACGGCGACGATCTCGGCCATGACGGCCAGGGCGATCTCTTCCGGCGTCTCGGCGCCCAGGTCGAGCCCGATGGGCGCGTAAACCTCGGCCAATTGCTCGGCGCTGATGCCGTGCCTGGCCATGCGCTCGAAACGCTCGGCATGCGTCTTGTGACTGCCGATAGCGCCCACATAGCCCGCGCCCCGGCCCAACACGCCCTTTAAGGCCGGCTCGTCGATCTTGGGATCATGGGTCAAGATCGCACAAAAGGTCATAGGGCCAATCTCGAGCCGTTCGACCGCCTTTTGGGGCCACGCGGCGACGACCTGGTCCGCCTGCGGGAAACGCTCGCGGTTGGCAAACTGGCGACGGGGGTCGATGACAGTCACCAGGTAACCCAGCGCCTTGGCGAGGGCCGTCAAGGGGATCGCGGCGTGCACACCGCCGAAAATGACCAGGTGCGGGGGCGGCGGAAAGACCTCGATAAAGACCTGGGCAGCCAGCTCGTTGTACTCGCGCAGTTCGGCGCGCGGCTGTACCAGCATATCCCGCGCGTCGGCGCTGACCTGCCGGTCCAGAGCCGCGTCGCCCAGCGATCCCATAGTCTCCCCAGAGGGCCAAATCAAACGCTTGGCGCCGGGCGTACCAACGCCCTCCAAACAAATGGCTTGCGCGACCGTGCGACCCGTGCTGAGCGCCCCCTCCAGCGCGACTTGCAGCGGGTTCTGCGCGTCCAGCCGCTCGACCCACACCTCCAGGGCGCCGCCACAGGCCAGCCCCACGTCCCACACCATGTCACCGGCGATGTCATAACGCAACAACGCCGGTTCACCCGTCTCTAATGCCTGTTGCGCGTGGTAAATCACGTCATTCTCGACGCAGCCACCGCTGACGCTGCCGGCCATCTCGCCACCGCCCGAGAGCGCCAGCCGCGCGCCCGCCCGTCGCGGGGCCGAGCCTTTGGTTTTGACCACCGTCGCCAGCGCGACCGCCTGCCCGGCGGCGCGCCACGCCTCGATTTTCTTCAACACCTCACGCACGAAAATGCCTCCAAGTCAGTCGATAAAAATGCAATAATGAGAAACCGTGTTTTTGACAAAAACACGGTTTCTTTACCTAATCCCCGTCAAAACACGTGTACGGCAGAAGCCTTGAAAGCGATATAGACCGGCATGCCTTCTTGCAACGCCATCTCTTCCCAAGACCGCCTCGTGATCAAACACACAAAATCCGGCGGCACGGTCACGGTTACCTGTACCACCGCACCCTTGTTCACGACGTTTGTGATATGCCCCTGGAACATGTTGCGCATGCTGGAACGAAACGGCGCCTTGGCGATCACGATATCTTCTGGCCGGACCGCGCCGTGCGCCGATCCCACCAGGTCAGTCACGACGGCAATCTCTAGTCCGTCCCAGGCCAATACCGGCCCGCCATCGTGTCGCGCCCGCACCTCACCCGAGAACACGTTGCGTGCCCCCACAAAGCGCGCCACAAACGCTGACGCTGGCCGCCGGAATATCTCATCCGGAGAACCCACCTGCACGATGCGTCCCTCGTTCAAGACCGCGATGAGGCTGCCCAATGCGATGGCTTCTTCAAAATCGTGCGTGACGTGGACCGTCGTGGTCCCCAGTTGCTTGTGGATGCGGGCCAACTCGCGCTGCAAACCCTCGCGTGTCTCTGGGTCCAGCGCGCTCAATGGCTCATCCAACAACAACAGGCGCGGTTCGACCACCAGCGCCCGGGCCAGAGCGACCCGCTGCTGCTCGCCCCCGCTCAACGTGTCCGGCCGGCGGTGCAACAGATGTTCGACCCCCAGCAAGTGGCTCATCTCGCGCACCCGTTCCGCCGCTCGCTCGGACGCCATCCCCCGCAAACCCAATCCAAATGCGATGTTCTGGGCCACACTCAAGTGCGGGAACAATATGTAATCTTGATACACAAACCCCACGCCGCGCCGTTCCGGCGGCACGCCGGTCATGTCCTCGTCATTGATCAAGACCTTTCCGCCTCGAGGGACGTGCAGTCCGGCGATCGCCTCCAGCAGCACCGTTTTGCCCGCGCCGGTCGGTCCCAGGATGACAAAATACTCACCCGCCGCAATATCGAGGTTGGCGTCCCGCAGGTGGAACTCGGCCAAATCGATGTGCAGGTCCCGCACCTGCAAGCAGGTTTTCTTCACACGGCCTCCTCCTTGCGCTGCGTGGTCAAGCGCAACAGCACAAAGGTGCCCAGGCAAATCAAGATCATCAGCGTGGCCACCGGACGAGAATAACGCAAGCCAAAGGACTCAAAGCGCTCATAGAGCAACACCGGCGCGACCATGGGATGATAAGCCAGAATGACCACCGCCCCAAACTCGCTGAGCCCTCGCGCCCACATCAAAATCATACCAGAGAGAATGCTGCGCCAGGCCAGAGGAAAGGATACCTTCCAAAAGGCCTGCCAGGGAGACGCGCCCAACGTGCGCGCGACCCGCTCCATGCGCGGGTCCACAGCCTCAAACCCTTCCCGCGCGGCGTTGACCAGAAATGAAAAGCTGACAAACAGCATCGCGATCACAATGCCCGGAGCAGCCGAGACAAACTTTATGCCGAAAATCCCAAAAGCCTTGCCCAGAAACGTGCGCCGTCCAAAAACCATGAGCAAGGCGATACCGGCCGCCGAGTGTGGCACCACCACCGGCACATCCACGATGCCCTCCACTAACCCCTTGCCGGGAAAATCCACGCGCGCCAACAGATAGGCCAATGGAACGCCCAACATAAAAGCGATCAGCGTGGCGATGAGCGATGCGCCAAAGGTCAAAATGATCGAGTGATACACTTCAGGGTCGCGCAACGTCCCCCACAAGTCACCGGGAGAGGTCGCCGTGACGGTGCGCAACAAGGGCCAGGCCGCAAACAGCACCAACAGCGCACCCAAGACAAAGAACGATGTACGCATCTTGTTCGCCAAAAGAGAATGCATATTTTTACCCCCGAAACGTCCGGCAAACGTCAAAAACACATCAAACGACAGGAGCACAGCGTAGCTGCGCTCCTGTCATTCATTGCGTTATATTACGCTATTTGACAATAGATTGCAAGGCTTTGGGTACAGCGTCCCGATCCACAGCGACGGGTGGCACAATGGGCGGCTGTCCCTGCCCTTCCATGACCGCCTGACCCTCGGGGCCAAGCAAGAACTTGACAAACGCTAACGCCAAATCCAGGCTGGGCGCGTTCTTGGGGATCGTCACACCGTATACGATGGGCTTGCCCACCATCGTCATGGTCTCCCCCGGCTCTGCGCCGGCAATCTCGACCTCGGCCTGCCCATAAAAGTCCTTGTGCTCGACCATGCTGAGGTTGATCTCGTCCGGCAGCTCGACGAATTGCATGCCGTGCTGCACCGCCACCGAGCGATACTCGAAAGCATAATCCATGTCCCCTGACTCGATCAGCGCGATCAACTCGACCGACTTGGGACGCACGTTCTCCGGCGGACAGGCCGCTTCCAGCCTGGCGTTCAACCTCGGCTGATTATAGTGCTGCTCGGCCAGTTGCCAGACCAACAGGGTGCGGTAACCACACGGATCCAGGTCAGGTTCCGAGTGACCATAGATCACGCCGTCGCGGGTCAGCACCTCGTACCAGTTATCGGCATTGATCTCGTCCGCAAACTTGGACTGGTCCGTATAGGCGATGACCATCGTGTTGCGCGCAAACTGGACATTCCAATCTGCAAACTCGGGGATCAACAAGTTGTCAATCACCGTATAGTCCGCCGACATCATCAGGTCCGCTTCCCGATCCAACTCGCTGATTTTGCGCGCGGCAGCATTGCTGCCCGACGCCTCAGTCTCAAACGTCACGCCGGGGTGCTGGGCCTGAAAAGCCGCAGTGAGCTCTTTCAGCGGCACGGTCAGGCTGCCCGCGTGAAAAATAACCAGCTTGCCCTCCAAATCGGCGGACCCGGAGGCGTCACCCTCATCCTGGCAAGCGACCAACAATGACAGAATGACCAGAACTAGCAATATCCAACGCATCTTTTGCATCTGTGATCTCCTTTACGAAATTTGTCCCTAAACATCCTCGGGGAAGCACAACAATCCCCTTGTATGCATCCTATCATGAAAGAAAAAGTGAGTCAATTGTAATATGACAATTATACGGTGTGACATTCGTCACTTGACACCCCCACCAAAAGGCGTATAATGCTCCCGTTTATCCAGCATTATTCACGTTATGAATATTCACAATTAGAATGTGAGCGCATCAGACTATGGCGCAAAACGCACTCTCTCCCCAACCGGTCCTGCTAGGCTTTTTGATGGACGGCCCGCGATACGCTTACGGGCTGCACCAAGAGTTCGAGCACGAGCTGGGCCGGGTGTGGCGCCTGGGACGCAGCAAGCTGTACGCGCAACTCAAGCAGTTGGCCCAGGCCGGGCAGGTCACCGCCCAGACCGAGGTGCAAGCCAACCGCCCGCCCCGCCAGGTGTATCAACTCACCCCGGCCGGCCGGGAGGCCTTTTTAGAGTGGCTGCACCAGCCCACGCCTCACCTGCGCCACGTCCGGCTCGAATTTCTGGCGCGGCTCTATTTTTTTCGGCGCCTGGGGCTGGAGGGCCTGGAAGCGTTGGTGGCGCGCCAAAAAGCGCTGCTGCAGGCGCGCATCACCGCGTTCGACGCGGCTGCCGCGGACAGCGACGACGCGTTCGAGCGCCTGGTGTTCAC
>CAZSJU010000052.1:0-14922 GCA_964607235.1 uncultured Anaerolineae bacterium
CCCCATATGTGGTCCTGTAGGAGATCTAAACTATGAATCCCATCTATCTAGACTATAACGCCACTACTCCCATCGCGCGCGAGGTCGCGCAGGCGATGACGCCCTATCTGTACGAGCACTTTGGCAACCCGTCTAGCAGTCACCCATATGGCGTCGCGACCAAACGCGCCATAGAAGCCGCACGCGCTCAGGTTGCAGCGCTGTTGGGCGCCCGGCCCGCCGAGGTGATTTTCACCAGCGGCGGTACCGAGAGCAACAACTATGCCCTCAAGGGCGTCGCCCACGCTTACCACGACCGCGGCAGCCACATCATCACCTCGGCGGTCGAGCATCCCGCCATCGTTGAGGTATGCCACTGGCTAGAGACGCAAGGCTTGCGCGTCACTGTGCTGCCCGTGGATAAATATGGCATGGTAGACCCTGCCGACCTGGAGCGGGCCATCACGCCGTACACGCTGTTGGTGACCGTGATGCACGCCAACAACGAGGTGGGCACGATTCAGCCCATCGCCGCGCTGGCCGAGATCGCTCACGCGCACGGCGCGCTGATGCACACCGACGCGGCCCAATCCATCGGCAAGCTCCCGGTGAACGTGGATGAGTTGGGCACGGACTTGTTATCCGTGGCCGGGCACAAACTCTACGCGCCCAAAGGGATCGGCGCGCTGTACATCCGCAGTGGCGTCCGGTTGGCCAAACTGATGCACGGCGCCAACCACGAGGGCGACCGTCGCCCCGGCACTGAAAACGTGTTGGAAATCACCGGGCTAGGCCAGGCGTGCGAGGTCGCCGGGCGTGACCTCGCAAAGCACATGGCTCACTTTCAAACCATGCGCGACCGTCTACACCAGGGTCTGCTGGACGAGCTGGGCGACGCGGCGGTCAAGCTAAACGGGCACCCCGAAAAGCGCCTGCCCAACACCCTCAACTTGAGCTTCCGCGGCATAGAAGCCAACACCCTGTTGTCCGAGATCGGCGAGCAAGTCGCCGCTTCGGCCGGAGCCGCCTGCCACGCCGACGAGGTGGACGTTTCGACCGTGTTGGAAGCGATGGCGATCCCGGTAGAGTGGGCTATGGGCACAGTGCGCTTTTCGGTAGGCCGGGACACCACTGCGGAGGAAATTGACCGCGCCATCGAGGTCGTGGCCGAGGCGGTGCGGAGGCTACAACCCTCCGCAGCCGGGGCGCCGCCCGTGTTCCTGACCGGCGCAAAAGACATCAAGCTGACGCGCTACACCCATGGCCTGGGTTGCGCGTGCAAGCTGCGGCCCCAGGCGCTGGAAAAAGTCCTGGCGGGGCTGCCGCTCACGAGCGACCCGGCGGTGTTGGTGGGGACCGAAACCTCGGACGATGCGGCGGTCTATCGCCTCAGCGACGAGCTGGCGGTGGTGCAGACGGTAGATTTTTTCACGCCCATCGTGGACGATCCCTATTGGTTTGGCGCCATCTCGGCCGCCAACTCGCTCAGCGACGTGTATGCCATGGGCGCGCGCCCGCTGTTCGGGCTAAACATACTCGGCTTTCCCTCGAACCGGCTGCCGTTGAGCGTCCTGCAGCAGATCCTGCGGGGCGCCCTGGACAAAGCCGCCGAGGCCGGGGTCAGCATCATCGGTGGTCACACGGTGGACGACACTGAGCCCAAGTTCGGCCTGGCCGTCACGGGCGTCGTGCATCCCGACCGGGTGTTGCGCAACAGCACCGCCCGCCCCGGCGACGCGCTGGTACTGACCAAGCCGCTGGGCGTGGGCATCATCTCTACGGCGGTCAAGCGCGGCCTGGCCGACGCGGCGACCGCGCAAGCGGCCACCGAACTGATGGCGACCCTCAACCGCGCCGCGGCCGAAGCGATGATCCAAATAGGCGTGCATGCCTGTACCGACGTCACCGGCTTTGGGCTGCTGGGCCACTTGCACGAGATGAGCGCCGGGAGCGGTGTGGACGTGACGCTGCACGCCAGCGCCGTGCCCAGCCTGCCCGCGGCGTGGACCTTTGCCGGGGCTGACGTGATACCGGGCGGCACTCTGAACAACCTGAGCCACGTGGCCCCACACGTGACCTTTGCGCCGGGGGTATCACGGGTCGCCCAACTCATCCTGGCCGACGCGCAGACCTCAGGCGGACTGCTCATCAGCCTGCCGGCCGAGCGGGCCGCGGCTTTGCTGCAGGCCCTGGCAGCGCGCGGCGTGACCGGCGCGGCCCAAATCGGCGCGGTGAGCGGGACGGGCAAGGGACACATCACCGTAGAGGCATAACCGTGCGGGCACAGCCCGCCTGTTACTTCCAACGCGTCAAGATCGTCTCGCGTTGGAACAACTTGACCGCAAAATAAAGCAACACGACGTCCAGGGCCAACGTGACCAGGGCGGCCAGCAACACCAGCGGGACGCTCATGAAAATTTTCCCGGACAGCACGAGCAAGCTCAGGGCGACGATGGGCACGACAAAGATGCCGGTCACTTGTTGTGCAGCGCGGGGGTCGTTCAGCCGCGAGGAGACAATGATGCCGCTGGACACCGAGAGCACGGCCAACAAGGGGCTCAAGACCGCCATGCCCACGACCCACACCGGCCGGACCAACCCTTCAAAGACCGGCTGGGGCATGGTGAAATAACCGGCGATCACCAGGACGACAAAGCTCAGCCAGGTCAAAATCACCGCGGGCGCCACCGCCGCGACGCTCTTGGCGAGCAATAACTCGCTCACCGAGACCGGCGTGGCCAGGAGCGGCTCCAGGCTCTTGGTCTCCTTTTCGCCGACGATGCTATAGGCCGCGATATAGACGGGCATCATCATCGGGATGAGCAAAAAATAGAACAGGTACTGGTCATTCATCAGCATGACAAAGGCATATTTGGGATCCAGGCCGCGCCACTCGTCCGGGATAATGCCTATATCCTCCTCACCCATCGTGTCGACGCTGTTGAGCATAAATAACGCCGTGCCCAACGTCAGCGCCACCATCATAAGCGGGAGCAGCGCCATGCTGATGACGATCATCTTGTTCTTGCGGGCGTCGGCGATTTCCTTCTCCACGACCGCGCGCACCTTGGCCCCATTCATTCCGCCACCTCCCCCTCGTCCTCGTCCACCAGGGTAAAATAGATGTCCTCCAACGAATGGCGCAGTTCGGTGACAAATTGCACCGCGCCACCCGCCGCGACGACCCGCTCTACCAGGATCGGATTATGCGCTTCCGGATCATCCAGGCTGACGATCAACGCGTTATCCTGCTGCGTGACCGCTTTGACAAAAGGCAACGCGCGCACCGCGGCCTGCACCGGCGCTGTGATGGTGGACAGTTGCACGACCACCCGCCGGCCATAGAGCGACCGGCGCAGGTTGGCCGGGCTGTCTACCTGGATCAGCCGGCGCTTGATGACGCCAACCCGGTCGGCCAGCCGGTCCGCTTCTTCCAGGTTGTGGGTGCATAAAAAGATCGTGCGGCCCGCCCCTTTGACCGCGCCGATAAAGTCACGCACGGTGCGCGCCGCTTCCGGGTCCAGCGCAGCGGTGGGTTCATCCAGGAATAACAACGGCGGTTCGTGCAACAAGGCACGGGCGATGGCTAATTTTTGCTTCATGCCCTTGGAGAATCCGCCCACCGGCTCGTCCCGCCGTTCCCACAACCCCAACAAGCGCAGGTATTTTTCTATCTGCCCGGCGACGTCTTGCACCTCGTACAACCTGGCATATAGCGTCAGGTTCTGCAGCGCGTCCAGCCGTTCGTATAGGCCAGGCGCCTCGGTCAAGATGCCCACGCTACGCCGGATAGCCATATCGTCATGGCCCAGCGCATAACCGTCGACCCAGGCCCGGCCGGCCGTCGGCGCAATCAGCGCCGTCAGCAAGCGCACCGTCGTTGTCTTGCCGGCTCCGTTCGGGCCTAAAAAGGCAAATACCTCCCCCCGCGCCACGTTCAGGGTCAGGTCCGCCACGGCCAGGTTATCCCCAAACCGCTTGGTCAACCCCTCGGTTCTGATCATCGCTTCCATATTGGTTCGCCTTTGCCCTCTTTGCAAGTGCGACAAGATCTGTCACCCCCCTCGAATGCGCATCCCTCTCATTTTACCTGAACTGGCGTCTCTGTCCAGTCGCACATATCATCATATTGACGGAATGGCTGCTTGACAGTAAACTAGAGGGCACGGTACCCTCGACACACCTTAACGACACTTGTCACAACCCAGGAGGGGTAATGGCGTTCAGTGAATTCACCGTGCAACAGGATTGGCAAGTGGATCGGCGCGGGCCGGCGCGCTGGATCTTGTCGCACGCCTTGCAGCACAAGCCCTTCATCCTGGGCATATTTGCCGGTGCATTGGGCAACGCCCTGCTGGCGGCGGTTTTGCCCCTCTCTGTCGGTCGCGCTTTCGACGCGGTAACTGCCACACCGCCCGACTTGTCTGGTCTGCTGACAGCGGCGGTGCTGTTGACGATCTCCCAAGTGGTGCGGGGCCTCTTGTTACAACTGGCCCGTAACTGGAGCGCCGAGATGCTCGGCCAACGGATGGAACGGGACATCCGGGACGAGTTGTACGCCAGCCTCATCGGCAAAAGCATGTCGTTCCACGATATGCAGCCCACCGGCGACCTGATGGCCCGCGCCACCAACGATGTGCGCGAGATCAACCTGATGTTCAACCCCGGGCTCAACATCGCCATCGGATCGGCCAACTTTTTGTTCATGCCGCTCATCGCCGCGCCCGGCATCCACCCCCAGCTTGTCCTGATCCCGCTGGCCTACCTGTCGATGTATGGCTTTTTAGTACGGGGCTACCTGCACAAATTACGTCCGGTGGCCGAGCGGGTGCGACACAGGTTCGGCCAGATGAACACCCGGCTGGCCGAGGCGGTCGATGGCATCGAGACCGTCAAAGGCGCCGCACAAGAGGGGTACGAGATTGATCGCTTTATCCAGGCGGTGACCAACTGGCGCCAGGCCTACGTGGCCCAGTCCGACATTGAGGCCTTTTTCTTGCCGCTGTTGCTCTTGGGCCTGCTGCAAGCCGCCGGATTACTCCATAGCCTGTTATTGTTTCGCGCGGGCGCCATCGACGTGGGCGACGTCGTCTCTTTTAACGGCTTGTTGTTATTGTTCGGGTTTCCCACCTTTGCGGCCCAGTTTGCCTACTCGCGGGTTTCCTCGGGCATTGCCAGTGCGCGGCGCATCCTAGAGTTGATCAACACCGAGAGCACCCTGGATCAAAACACGCGTGGCCACGAGGCGCCTATGCGTGGCGCGGTGCGCTTTAAAGACGTCTCTTTTTGTTACGCCACCGCCTCCCCGGAATGCAAACTGGATCGAGAAGAAGCTGCGCTGGAAGATATCCGCTTTGAGGTCCAGCCCGGACAGACGGTGGCCATCGTCGGACAAACCGGGTCGGGCAAGAGCACGCTGGCCAAGCTCATCAACCGCACGTACGACGCGGACGCCGGTTGCGTGCAAATCGACGGCATAGACGTACGTGACTGGAACCTGGAAGCGCTGCGCCGCCAAATCTCTATCATCGAGCAGGATATTTTTCTCTTTTCACGCAGCATCGCGGACAATATCGCCTTTGGGCATCCCCAGGCCACGCAGGAGGAGATCGAGACCGCCGCGCAGGCCGCCCAGGCGCACGATTTTATCCTCAGCTTCCAAGACGGCTATGACACAGAGATCGGGGAACGGGGTGTGACGCTGTCGGGCGGTCAACGCCAACGGTTGGCATTGGCGCGGGCTTTTTTAACCCAGCCGGCCATCCTGGTGCTAGACGACGCGACCAGCGCCATAGATAGCGAGACCGAAGATCACATCCAACGCGCCATCGAGCGCGCCGCCGCAGGCCGCACGACCTTTTTAATCACCCACCGGTTGTCCCAGATTCGCTGGGCCGATCTCATCATCGTGATGCGTCGGGGACGCGTCGCGGCGGTAGGCGCCCACGAGCAACTGCTGCGCGAGTCACGGGCGTACCGCAACATTTTCGCCCGCTATGAAAAATAAACCGGATACCAGAAAACGGCGCCAGCATACAGCGCTGACCGCATTTCAGGAGTGTATATGTCCCTTTATCAAGGGTTGGACGTCGAAGCCTATGACCGGGAATATAGCGACCGCGCGCTGATACGGCGCATCATCAGCTACTTTGCACCACACCGCCGGCATTTGCTTGGCATTGCCTTCCTAATCGCCATCATTGCCATAGTCGGCGTCATACAGCCGCTGGCTATCGCGCGCGGCCTGGACGGCCTCAACGCGTCACTCACACTGGCATGGGTGCTTAAATTGGTCGGGCTTGTATTGGCTATGGGCGTCCTCAACTGGGCTGGCAACTGGTGGCGACGCCGGCTCACGGCGCGCGTCATCGGCGACGTGGTGCTGGCGCTGCGGCGTGACGCGTTCCGCGCTTCGATAAGCCATGACATGTCATTCTTTGACGAGTTTCGCTCGGGCCGCATCATCAGCCGCATCACCTCAGACACCGAAGAGTTTGCCCAGGTGGTACAACTTGTCACCGACTTGTTAAGCCAACTGCTGCTGGTCGCCATCTTGCTGGTCGTCTTGGTCAACACCTCGTGGCGCCTGACCTTGTTGGTCCTGGCTCTCACGCCGTTGGTGTTCCTCATGGCGCTAGGGTTCCGACGCATCGCGCGCAAGGTGACCCGCGAGGGCTTTCGCGTGCTGGCTCAAGTCAACGCTGCCATCCAGGAAGCGGTGACCGGGATCAGCGTGGCCAAGAACTTTCGCCAAGAGGCTGCCATCTATGATGATTTTCAGACGGTCAACCAGCTCTCCTACCGCGTCAACTTGAGGCGCGGGTTCACATTATCCATGGTGTTTCCCGTCCTCAACGCGTTCTCTGGTATCGGGTCGGCCATCCTGGTCTATTGGGGTGGGCTGGCGGCGGCCGACAAGCAAGTTTCAGTCGGCGATTGGTACTTGTTTATCAACGGCGTGGACCGCTTTTGGTTCCCGTTGATCAACGTCGCGGCCTTTTGGAGCCAATTCCAGGCCGGGCTCTCGGCGGCAGAGCGGCTGTTTGCCCTTATGGACGCCGAGCCCTCTGTAAGACAAGCGACGCAGCACCCGGTAAAGCAATTACACGGTGACGTCCACTTTGAGCGCGTCAGCTTTTGCTACACCGAACAAGAATGGGTGCTACGTGATTTCTCACTGCACATTGCGCCCGGTGAAAGCGTGGCGTTGGTGGGACACACCGGCGCCGGCAAGAGCAGCATCGTCAAGCTCCTGGCCCGCTTTTACGAATTCCAGGAGGGACAAATCACCATCGATGACCAGGACGTACGCACCCTCGATTTGCACGACTATCGTCGCCAGCTCGGTATAGTGTCGCAGATGCCGTTTCTCTTTTCCGGGACGGTCGCGCAAAACATCCGCTATGCCCGCCCGGACCTGACCGATGCCGAGATCAAGCGTCTGGCACGCCAGATCGGGGACGGAGAGTGGCTAGAGACGCTGCCTAACGGCTTGCAGACGGACGTGGGCGAACGGGGTGGGCGGCTCTCGATGGGACAACGGCAACTGGTCGCGCTGATGCGCGTCTTGGTCCAATCCCCCGCCATCTTTATCCTGGACGAGGCAACCGCCAGCATCGACCCCTTTACCGAAGCCCAGATCCAGGAGGCGATGGAGTTGATCCTGCGCCACAGCACCTCGATCCTGATCGCGCACCGTCTCTCCACCGTGCGCGCCGTGGACCGCATCATCGTGCTGCGAGAAGGGCGCATCATCGAGCAAGGGGACCATGCGGCGCTTATGGCCCAGGGCGGCCACTATGCCGAGCTGTACGACACCTATTTCCGCCACCAATCGCTGGAATACATGGAACAGGTCGGCGCACGGCGCCGCCGGTCAGCATCTTCAAACCAACAACCCCGGTCTCTGGTCTGACAAGAACGAGCAAAATGTCCATCCAATACCTGTTAAATCTGCATAGCGCCCGACGGCCGCGCCACATCGGCAACAAGGCCAACAAGCTGCGTTTTTTGATCAGGCGCGGCTTTCAAACGCCCAGCACCTATGTCTGCACCTGGGATGCCTATCTGCGCTACCTGCAAGATGATAGAGAGATGATCGGCCAGGTCAAGCGCGAATTATCAGGCCTGATCGGCCCACAGCGCCGCTACGCGGTCCGTTCCTCGGCCAATGTCGAGGATGACCTGGCGCACTCGTTCGCCGGGCAATTCAAAAGCGTACTGGACGCACAAGGCCCCGACGAGATCATGAGCGCCATGTGGTCCATCTGGGCATCGACGCGCTCACCGGGTGTAGAGACCTACCTGGAAAAACTGGGCCTCGACCCTGATGCGCTCAAGATGGCGCTGATGATCCAAGAAATGGTGCCCCCCGTCGTCTCTGGCGTCGCCTTTAGCAAGAATCCACTGACGGGGATGGACGAAATCGTCATAGAAGCGGTACGGGGCAGCGGCGTGGCCTTGTTACAAGAAGGCGTTACGCCGGGGCGCTGGATTTACAAATGGGGCGCCTGGATCACCCAGCCCGACCCGGCCCAAGTGCCGCTGGACATCATCCAAGAGGTGGTCACGCAGACCCAAACCATCGCCCAGGCGTATGGCGCAGCCATAGACCTGGAATGGGTCTATGATGGCGAAACGATCTATTGGGTCCAACTGCGCGAGATCACCGCGCTGGACGACCTCGATATCTACTCGAACCACATTTCCAAAGAATATCTGCCGGGCCTCATCAAACCGCTGGTCTGGTCCGTCAACATGCTGGTCAATGCAGCCTGGTTACGCTTGATCACAGAGGTCATCGGCCCCAATGACTTTTACCCCGCCATGATGGCCAAGTCTTTTTACTACCGCGCCTATTTCAACATGGGCGCCTTTGGTCAAATCTTTGACCGGCTGGGGATGCCGCGCGAATCCCTCGAGTTACTCATGGGCATCGAGCTGGGTGGCCCAAACAAGCCCTCTTTTAAACCTGGCCTCAGGGCATTCCGACGCCTCCCCCGGCTGCTGTACGTGGCGCTGGACAAGCTGCGCTTTGCACGCCAGATCAAAACCTTTGTGCCGCTCGCCCAACGACGATACCAGGCCTTCCACGACGCGCCCATCTCACAGATGAACGAGACCGAGTTGCTGGATGAGATCGAGGCGCTCTACCGTCTCACCGAGGAAACGGCCTATTACAACGTCGTGACGCCGTTGCTCATGCAGTTGTACAACCGGCTGCTAGAGTCCCAGTTGCGCCAGGTCGGCGTCCACCCGGCACAGTTCAACGTGACGGCGGGGCTATCTGAACTTGAAGCCTTTGACCCTAACGTACATCTGTCCCGCTTGCACCGGGATTATCGCGCGTTGGACCCGACGGCGCAAACGTCCGTCCAGTCCACTGACTCTACGAGCAGCACAAGCGGCGACGAGGCAGGATTTTTTCAGCGCGACGGTCATGGGACGCAAGCGTTCCAAGGGGACGTGGCAGAGTTTATCGCGCGTTTTGGACACCTGAGCGACAGCGGCAACGATTTTTCATCGGTGCCGTGGCGCGAAACGCCGGGCTTGATCCTCAAAATGGTCGCCCACTATGTCCCGCCCGAACGCCCGGCCGCCGAGAAACAACGTTTTGAAACGCTGCCACTATCCCCCACACGCCGCCTGCTCCTGCGCCCCCTCTACCGCCGGGCGCGCCAGTTCAGGCTGTACCGGGAGGCGATCAGCTTTTTGTACACCTTGGGGTATGGGCTGTTTCGTCCTTACTTTTTGGCGCTGGGCGATCACCTGGCCCGCCGCGGCCTCATCGCTGACCGCGAGGACATCTTTTATCTCTACTTTGACGAGATAAGAGCGGCCGTGAGAGACCCTACGGCTGGGCAAGACGCGGCGCCTGTTCCGTATGCACAAAGGGTCGCGCAGCGCCAGCGCGAGATCGAGGCCTATCGGGACGTGACCCCACCCAACATCGTTTATGGAGACACCCCTGTCCCGCTGGAAAGTCACTCGGGTGGCAAACTCAAGGGCACGCCCACCTCCCGGGGATACTATCAGGGGCCGGCCAGGGTCATTCGGGGCATCCAGGACTTTGATAAACTGATCCCCGGAGACGTGTTGGTCATTCCCTATTCGGACGCCGGCTGGACGCCGCTGTTCACCAAGGCTGGCGCCGTCATCGCCGAGTCAGGCGGCATGCTCTCGCATAGCTCCATCGTCGCCCGCGAGTATGGCATCCCCGCCGTCGTCTCTGTGCCGGGCGCCTGCCAGCTCGAGGATGGCACACTGGTAACGGTGGACGGTTACAAAGGGCACATTAACGTTCACAGCCCCGAACGATCAAGTTAGATCTCTGAGGTTTATGAATGAGGTTTTTGATGCACAATCAACGCCCAAACCTCGGAGGTCTGAACGTTTACACCTCACGCGTTTGAGCGGGCCTGATGCCCACTAGACCAGGTCTCACGCAAATGGAGGATAGAGAGCGCCCAAATCAGCGTCATCACGATGGCCGAGCCCAGGCACCAGTAGCACCACTGGCGGATGACAAACGCCTCCAAATATGTCAGATAGAGGGAATAAAAAAAGCCGATCGAAGCCGTGCCATAGAGCAACAGGGGCAAGTAATCATCAAACGTCTCGCCCAAACGGCCCTTTAACAGCGTGAGTATCAACAAAAAGATGCTGCCAAGCATGCCCAGCATCGGCACTTTCAGCGGGCCAATGATCGTGACGTACTCGCTGTTCTGGACCGACTCACAGCCACCCGAACCCGCACAATACAGTTCCGTATCCTGGGCATAATGAACGCTCAGATAGGTCGCAATCGCCAATCCCACCAAACTCAGAACCCGAATCCAATCCAACTTTTCTAGCCGCTTCATCGCCCTGTCACCGCTCCACTTGTTCCAAAGACGCCTCGATCGCCTTTTGAAAGTTTTCATAGGGTTGATTGCCCACCATCAATTCGCCCTGGACAGAAAAAGTGGGCGTGCCATTGATCCCCATGTCAAAACCGATCTGCGTCGCCTCGATGATGGCTTGCTGGTGGCGATGAGAACTCCAACACGCTTCAAATTCCGGCACGTCCAACCCGACCTGCTCGGCAAACTCGACCAGCAGCGCCTGCAACGCTTCCATGGTGCTGATGTCGCCAAAACGGCTCTGGCCGGCAAACATGACACGGTGATACTCCCAAAAGCGGTCCTGGTCGGCCGCGCAATGTGCGGCCTCGTCCAGCAACGTCTGGCCCAGGACAAAGTAGTGATAGATGTACTGGACCTTGCCCGTCGCCACGTACTCCTCGACGAGGCGCGGTTCCGTTTCCAACGCAAAATCCTTACAATGCCCGCACAAATAGTCAGAATACTCGATCAACTTGACCGGCGCATCGGGCGAGCCCTGATAAGGGAACCCATCCTCGGTGACGCCCGTCTTAATGCCGCCCTCAGCTTCTTCCTCAACGCCTGGCTCGATGTCAGGGGGATCCACCACGACCACACTTTCCTGTGACCGGGAATACGCGCCCAAGAGCGCCAGCGCGACGACGACCAGCAAGGCCCCCACGGTCGTGCCGGCCACCGCCAGCCCCTTGTGCGCCTCAATCGCTGTACTTTGCCTACTTTGACGTTTTTTCTTTGCCATCCCACACAACCCACTGTATCAACAAAACATCCGACCCCATCTAAATCGTCGGATTCTACTATGACGCCAACCTTGTGAAAACCCGTTCAAAAGTATATCACAACCGACCCAAGCGTCAATAGTTCTTTCCGGCCCTTTCGGCTGGCCTTTCTCTTGTGCGAAACAATGAACTATAGACAGATTAAGAGTCGCTTGGCATATATGACAACGAATGAGAAGGATTGACCGAATCTGGCGTAACGGATTCGATCAATCCCACTGATTCGTTGTCATATCTGGAACGGGAGAGCAGATCCCCAGATTGCCAGAGCGCAGATGGGCCAGAGTTCAGAGCGGTTGAGAGAAAGGAGCCGCCGCACAACGAAAACCGTCGAGCGCGATGCGGCCGAACAGAAGGTCGAAGTCGTAGTTGCGAACCGCACAACGCGCGAGCCCCCCACCAGCGGCGAACGACCCGCCCCGCACAACGCGGCTGCCCGACGAGCGGGCATCCTCGCGACCATCGTTGGCGCGGTAAGGGTAATCTTTATACAGGCTCGACGTCCACTCCCACACGTTGCCGGCCATATCCGCGCAACCGTAGGGGCTATCACCGTCAGGTGAATACCGCCCCACCGGCGTCGTATCGCCGATTCCCGACTCTTCCGTGTTGCACTTGTCCTTGTCGAACGCGTCGCCCCACGGATACTGTCGCCCATCGGTGCCCCGCGCGGCCTTTTCCCACTCTGCCTCGGTCGGCAGCCGCTTGCCCGCCCATTCAGCATAGGCCACGGCGCCGTACCAGCTCACATTGACCACCGGGTGCAGGGCTTTCTCATCGGGATAGATGCCGCCTTCCCAACGCCCAGGAGGATCGTGACCGGTGGCGTCCATGAAGCGTTTGTATTGCAGGTTGGTCACCGGGTATTTATCAATCTGAAAGGCATCCACGTGCACCTTGTGCTCCTCGCGTTCTTCATCACCCATCAGAAACTCTCCAGCGGGGACAGGGACAGTCAATGAATCCAATACTCCGGCCAATACCGATAGGGACACCTTCCGCCCATGCATTTCGTCCACAACAAACTGGATGCCGCACACTTCTACCAATACAGCGCCCGCTTCCCGCTGGAATTTTTCTCTTTGCAAGTGTGCCAACAGCCGTTCCAGCACCCGCTCGCGCAGCACCTCATTAGGCTGACGCCCCATCTCTCCCAACGCCCACAGCGCCACGCTGCACCGTTTCGGGTCGTCGTGGGCCAGGCGCAAGAAAAAGTCCACGCTGTCCTCACCGGCGATCTCGGCCAGCACCTTGCCCGTCTCCAAAAACCGCTCGCCGGTGCAGGTCGCAAAGGCCTCTTGTAGCCGGCCCAACACCCGCTCGCGTACCCCCTCATCCACCCGCACCGCCTCGGCGATACAGCGCCCGGCCAGGAGCAGGTGCGCGTCGCGCTCGGCGTCCAACAGTGCTTCCACGACGGGTGTCGCGTCGGCTATCCCCACATAGAGCAAGATCACTTCTTGCCACCACTCCTCGCCGGCGTGGGCCAGCAGCAGTTCCCGCGCATTCTCATAGCCAGGTCCGGCCTCTGGGATTTCCGGCGCTGTGGGGGCCGCCCACGAGATGTCCGGGCGCAGCCGCTCGCCGACCGCCACCAGATCGGCCACCCGCGCGTGGCGCGCCAGGTCAGCGACCAACTCTCGGGCCTTGGCGGCCTGGCCCCGGCCCGGCAGATCGTCGTAATCCATTCCCAGTTCAGAACACAGCGCACGCAGCTCGTCCTCGTTAAAGCGCGCGTCGAGGGCCTGGCGCAGGTGGGACAGATGCCGGGCGCGGGCCGCCGCGTCTTGCGCCACGCCCGTGCCAACGGGCCGGTCGCCCAGGTCCACGATCTCCCGCGCACACAAGTACTCTTGGAAGGTCAGGTGGGAAAAAGCATAGCGCCCCAGCCCCACCTCGATCAGCAGCCCGCTGCGCTCGCGCACCTCTTTCACAAAATCGGCGCCGTCGGCCGCCTCGCCCCCGACGGCCGGCAACAGTGCCCCGACGCGCGCATCCAGGTCCCGGCGCGGGATGTCGCGCCGTTTCTCGCGCTGCATCTGCAACGCCAATGGCTGCAGCACCGCCCGTATCCCGCCCGGCGCCAGAGATAGCGCGCCGGGCAGCCCCTTGGCCGCGTCCCAGTGGCCCAGCAGCACGTCCACACACTCGGCGTACAGGTCCACGCGTCGCCGGGGCAACGTCGCCCGGTAACGGTGCACCAGGGCAATGATGGACAAGAGCAGGGGATTGACTGCCAGCTTGCGGATGGCGGCGTTGGCCTCGATGGCCGCTACCAGGTTCTGCGCGGCCGCCCTCGCCTGGCGGCGGGCGGTGGCGTTATCCTCCCCCTGGGCGGCCAGTTCCACCGCCAGGCACCAGTTGGTGGCAAACTGTTGGATTTCCTGGGCCGTAAAATCGCGGATGCGCAATAGTGTAAAGCCATTCTCCAGCGGCGCGCTGTCATAGCCCGGCGGGCGGGAGGTGACGACATAGCGGTTCCCCGGGAAAACGGTCACCAGCCCGTCCACCCACTCGGACATCTGGCGACGTTCCGCCTCGTCCGCCACCTCGTCCAGCCCGTCCAACAGCACCAGGCAACGCCCCTCCTGCAACGCCTTTTCAAAAAAGCCCTCGCCGGGGGGCATGCCCAGCTCGGTATACCACGCCGTCAGATAAGCGGGCAAGGTGCGCGCGCCGTCATCGCCGCGCAACACGTCTTTCAACTGTCGCAGGGGAACAAGGATGGGCAGCCGCTTCTCTTTCAGCCCCAGCCGCTCCCCGGCTTTGTCCCGGGCATAGGTGAGCGTCAGATAAGACAGCAAGGTGGTCTTGCCGGTGCCGGGTCCCCCCAAGATGGCCAGCTGTCGGTGTCCCGCCATCGCCGGCCCGATGCCCATCGCCGGGGGGGCCTGACGGCCCAGGGCGACGTCCGGCACCTGGGCGTGCAGCGAGACGTACACCTGTTCCAGTTCCAGGGTGACCGGCGCCCGGGTCTTGAGGCCCCGGATGTTGAGCCCCCGGTACTCTTCGGTCAGGTGGATGAGATAGCGCCTCTCAAAGCCCCAACCGGAACGAATCTTGCCCAGTTGTGCGGCCAGGGCGTCGCCTAGCCCCTCAAAAGTGGGCTTGAGCAGCCAGGTCAGGATACCGCCAAAGATCAACCCGATCAAGCCGGTCGCAAGGGCTTTGCTATTCTCTTCCCAAAAGCCCTTGGGCGCCGGGGTGGCGCCGGGGGTAGCGGTGACGACGACCGGGGTCGGGGCCGGCGGCGTGGCGGTCTGCGCGCCGGCCACCCCGCT
>CAZSJU010000053.1:0-4143 GCA_964607235.1 uncultured Anaerolineae bacterium
ACCCTCACGCCCAGCACGACACCGACCCCTACGCCGACCGCAACACCAACGCTCACGCCCACACCGACCCCGGACGTGATACTGTCCGGCGTCAAGGCGTTGGGTGAATTGAACACGGTGCAATATAATCTAGAGACGGTGGTAGAAAAATATGCGCGGCAGCCGGGCAGGATGGTCATCTGGGGCATTGAGGTGTGGCGGCCCAATTTGCACTTTTTACTTGTGGCCGGGGGCCGGGTCAAGGCCGGTGTGGATTTCAGACAGTTGGTGCGCTATGAGATTGTGGAGAGCCGGGTGACGGTGTATCTGCCGGCGCCGCGCATCACAGACTATGCCATCGACATGCGGACATTAAAGACCTACTATATCCGCACTGACTTTGGGTTGCAAGAAGATTTTATCATTGACACATACCAAGAGGCGATCGTGCAAGCTCAGGAGAGCCTCCGGGATGCGGCGCTGTCCAGTGATATCCTCGATACGGCCCAGACCAACGCCACGGCGCTGGTGCAGTCGTTGATTTTGGGACTGGGCTTTTCCGAGGTAGAAGTCAAGTTCCTGCCACCGGGTGAAGACGAGATACCGCCGTTGGAAGATTCGCCCCCCCCTATGCCGACGCTGCTTCCGTTCCAGACGGCGACGCCCGAGTGATCTGTGGTGAGCCTATTGAAGCAGAGGTGGGATTAAAATGCCAGACGGGCAGTGTCATATGATGACACTGCCCGTCTGAGCGTCGGAATGTTAATTGGCTCTCAAAAAGCTTTCCAGATGATGCTTGGGCGCCACCAGCCGGATTTTGGCCAGAGCCTCCCGTTCAATCTGGCGAATGCGCTCACGTGACAGGCCGAACTTTTGGGCCACCTGATTCAGAGTGCGCGTTTGTCCGTCTTGTAGTCCATAACGCAGGCGCAGGATACGAGCCTCGCGGGCCGTCAGACTGCCCAGCAAGTCCTCGAGCGTCTCGTCCAAGAGGTGTTCGTCGGTGACCTCTTCGGGTATCAATACGTCGGCGTCCTCGATAAAGTCTCCCAGGTCCGCGTCCCCCTCTTCGCCGACCGGCTGTTCTAACGACAGCGGCCGGCTGGCCCAACGCATCATCTGACGAATTTTGGCCGGCGACTCGTTCATCTCTACCGCGATTTCCTCCGGCGTGGGCCGTTGCCTGTGCGCCATCTCTAAGCGTTGCGCGACCTGGGCCATCTCGCGCATGCGGCCGCCCATATGCACCGGGATGCGGATCACGCGTCCCTGGTTGGCCAGCGAGCGAGTGACAGCTTGCCGGATCCACCAGGTCGCGTACGTGCTAAAGCGGTTGCCGCTGCGGTGGTTGTAGCGGTCCACGGCGCGCATCAGGCCCACATTGCCGTCCTGAATCAGGTCGGTAAAAGGAATACCGTAACCGCGATACCGCTTGGCGATGCTGACCACCAGCCGCGTGTTGGCGCGACCCAGGTGCTCTCGCGCCGATTGACCGGCTTCGACCTGCATCTTGAGCCGGATTAAATCTTTGGCTTCGTGGTCGCCCTTTTTATCGATCGCTTGTTGTGCCTGACGTCCTTTTTCGATTTTCTCGGCTAACGCGATCTCTTGGGCAAAGGTCAGCAGCGGCTCCTGAGACATCTCGGTCAGATAGACGCTGAGAATATCGTCAGGCGGCATGTTTTCCAGGTCTGCCAGGCTGCTCTCTGGTGTACTAGTATCTTGCTCTTGGGCATCGACAATTGAAATGCCCATGTTTGCAAGTTCATCCATCAAGGTTTCCAAGAGTGCCATGTGTTCCTCAGCTTCTGGTAGCAGCGATAGCAGTTCGTCGTACGTGATATAATCCCGCTTTTCTACCAGCTTTTCAATGATCTCTGCCCATTCTGCCTGGTTTACTCGTTCCAGATTCCACTTTTCTCGTCTCATAAATAACTATACCTCCATACCCATACCAATTTTGGACTGGTATTGATCGTCCGTTCATTTTGTACCATAGAATTATCAGAGGAATGTTAGAATTATCACTAGACTGACGTTTCTAATCATCTGCTAATCTTTTAGACATAGATGTGTATCTAAACAGCGCCATCATATTACCATTCGATCGTCCCCATATCGGCCAGGATTTCGAAATAGCCGGTGATATATTCAGGCGCGCGCACGCCGCATTCCAACTCGACGCGGCGCACAATTTCAGCCAGGTCCCGTTTGCCGTCGGCCCAATAGAGTGCCAGGGTGGGCAAGATGTCTGGCAATTCCGGGTGGGCTTTTTTCAGCGCGCGCAGTCGCTCTGCCAGTTCCGGCGGATGGTAGCGCAGCAGGGATCTTGCCCAGACGGGGCCGGGGTAGAGACGGCGTGGTACCCGTCCTGAATGCTCACCGTCCGGCGTGTCGTTGCGGGCCGGGAGGGCCTCGGGCGTGAGCATCGTTTGCACCGTTGCCCATTCATTGGCGGCAAAGTGGGTCACGGCGCGCGACCATGGTTGATGGTCAAAGTCAGCCTGCAGACGACTAAGCGTGGCCAGGGCGGCGCGCTGGCGCTCGACCCAATAGTTCAAGCGCTCTTGCCAGGGCAGACCGGTTTGTTTCAAGGGTGTCTCGTCTCCTTGGGTCATGTGGGCCGTGACGGCCGCTTGCAGGTTGGCGACAATCCGGCGTTTGAAACGGGCGCTCATCTCGTGCGCCAGCCACTCGACCTGACGCGGGCCGGCGCTTGCCAGCCAATAAAGGTAGGTCCCGGCCAAGAGACCGCTTTGGGTCAGCGTCTCGACGCTGACTTTGTCGATGGTGTCTGCGGTGGTGTGATAAAACCGGTCTGGCCATTGGTTCAGCATAGGCATCGGCACGCCGATCGCCGGATCGGAAAAGACAAGGTGGTCGGAGCCGCCGGCAAAGGGCACCGTAGCGTAGCGAAAGGGGGCGACCTGGCCTTGTAAAGAGCAAGGCCGACTTGCTTCGAACAACGCTTCACGGATGCATTCCAGCAGGTCGGTGGCAAAACTGGCGCTGGCTTGGGGCGGTGTGTCGATGATCATCACACTGCCGCACTGTGCCTGGTCTTCTCCTACCATGTCCAGGTTCAACCCGGCGACGATGGGCGCCGGTTCGCCCGGCGCTTGGGCTCGGGTGAACAGGTAAGCCTGGCTGCCGGTCATCTCGGGCACCCACAAAAAGCGCAAGGTGCGGCGTGGAGGGGGCAGTTTGCCTGCGTTGATCAATGTGTGTAGCGCACGCGCGACCTCCATCGCTACCGCTGCCCCTGAGGCGTTGTCATTGGCGCAAGGGGCCGGATGGCACAGGTGACTGACCAGCAATATCTCGTCGGCGCTCGTGCCGGGTATCGTGGCGCTGACGTTTTCGATGGCGCCGTCGTAGAGTCGACTGACGACGTGGGCGCGCACGCGCACCGGCTCGTCCTTGGGCGCATTTTGGACAAGACGGCGCAACCAGTGCCCTTGACGCGGCGTCAGGGCGAACCCAAAACCCTTTTTAGGGGCGTTCCACCACCAAAATGAGGTGTACTGGATGGCGTCGGGCAGGGACCACTCGGGGCGAACCTTTTCCAGCGTGCGCATACCGTCAAACAAAAGGCCAACAGCCCCACGCTCTTCGACGGCGCGCTGGTGGACGGTCATCACTTCCCCGTTGGTGAGCACAACTTGGCCGCTCACGTCCAGATCTGCATAGTCTTGGGGTTCCTCGCCCTTGTTTTTAGGCACGACGACTTTGACTTGGCCTTCAAAAGGGGTAGAGCGGGGGATGAGAGACAGGCGCACCTCACGATAGTCTGCCAGCTTTTGCGCCTGCTCGGCCGGGGTGATCAGGTGTAGGGTGCCGGACACACCGTTCCACTCTTGGAACATGTGTCTACCCCAAAATTGGACCGACTCGTTGGCCGGATAGGACAAGAGTTGAGCGTCCAGCCCCCAGGCAAACAGCGTCTCGTAAACCATTTCGGCGGCTTGCCGAAAGTCGGGACTGGCCTGGATGCGGTGGTAGCGGCTGATGTTGGCCGTCAATTGTTTGGCGGCGACGCCCGAGAGCGCGTGACGCAGTGCTTCTAGAATGGTGTCAAACATGTTTACCCCCTGTTGTTGTCGTGCGTTGTTAACATATTAATGATGCTTGGCTATTTAGTCAAGTGGGAATCGGTGTTGAAAC
>CAZSJU010000053.1:4243-14855 GCA_964607235.1 uncultured Anaerolineae bacterium
TTGCGCTACGATATCCAATGGTGAATCCTGTCGCGAGCCGGCCGAGATTGTTTCCTTTGGTGCAGAAGGTGGCTTTTTTTCTACAACGCCTTGTGGTATACTTGAGCCAAGATTAGAAATATAAAGATTTTCTGTCTGGGAGGAAAAATAGCGATATGGACCACTATTTGAGTATTGCCGATCTCACCCCCGTCGCGTTTCAGGGGTTGTTGGATCTGGCTATGGCGTTAAAAGAAGAGTGGGCTGCAGGCGGCAATCAGCCGGTGTTGAAAGGCAAGACGCTGGGCATGTTGTTCCAGAAACCTAGCTTGCGCACACGGATCTCTTTTGATATGGGGATGATCCAGCTCGGTGGGCAGGCGCTGTACCTTTCGCCCAGCGAGATTCAACTGGGAAGCCGCGAGAGCGTGCCCGACGTGGCACGGGTGCTTTCACGCTACGTGGACGGGATCATGGCGCGCGTCTTTGCGCACCGTCATATTTTGCAGTTGGCAGAGCACTCGCGCGTGCCGGTGATCAATGGCTTGAGCGATTATAATCACCCGTGCCAGGGCCTGACCGACTTTTTCACCCTGTATGAGAAAAAGGGTGCGTTGAAAGGCGTAAAGCTGGTCTATGTGGGCGATGGCAACAATGTGGCGCGTTCGTTGTTGTTTGGCGCGGCCAAACTGGGCGTGCACTTTGTGCTGGCCGGACCGCAGGATTATCATTTGTCGCCTGAGGACATCCAAGTAGCTCAGGGTTTTGTGGCCGCCACTGACAGTGGTAGCCAGATCGAGCAGACGACCGACGTGTACGCCGCCGTCGCTGGCGCGGACGCGATTTACACGGATGCCTGGTACAGCATGGGGCAGGAGGCCGAGGCTGAGAAACGCGCCAAAGTCTTTCCGCCTTACCAGATCAATCAGGCTTTGGTCGCTGCGGCCAAGGCAGACGCAATTGTCATGCATTGTCTGCCGGCGCACCGTGGCCAAGAGATCACTGATGCCGTGGCGGATGGTCCTCACTCGGTTTTGTTCGACCAGGCAGAGAACCGCATGCATGCGCAAAAAGCGCTACTTGTTGAGCTGATGGCAAATCGTACAGGCTAGTCAGTACAAGATCGTCAGGCGCTGGGTTGACAGGTGCATATGCCAGTGCTGGCTGTGTACCTGTTGATGGCTGATTATTAGAATCACTGACTGTTCAGTATACACCAGGAGAAAAGGCGTGGCTGGCAACCGGCAGGTTTTTGAGCAAGCAATGCGTCAGGGCACTAATTATGCCTGGGACAAACAGTGGAACAAGGCGATCGCCGAGTATCAAAAGGCCATCGACGAGTTTCCCCAAGAGGCCCCGGCTTTTGTTGCTTTGGGCCAGGCATTTGTTCATGCGGACCGCTTGAAAGAGGCGCTGGATGTCTATCAGCGGGCGGCCCGCTTGACCCCCAATGATCCGCTTGCCTTGTCCAGGGTAGCCGAGTTGTTGGAGCAACTGGGCGATGTCCCCGGAGCGGTTAAGACTTGGTTACATGCGGCCGACTTGCGTGTTCGGGCCCAAGATGTCGGTCAAGCCGTTGAGGTGTGGCAGCATATCGCCAGTGTTGCGCCCGAGACTGTCCTGGCCCACGAGCGGTTGGCCAAAGCCTACGCGGGGATGGGGCAAAATCGCAAGGCTGTGGGGCAGTATTTAGCTCTGGCAATGCTTTACCAGGGTCAGGGTGACCAAGCACGGGCGACCGCCATTTGCCAGCAGGCGCTCAATCTGGACCCGCGTAGCGCTGATGTGTTGACGGCGCTGGACGCGTTGCAGCATGGCCGCCCCTTGAGTGAATTGCTGGCCAAAGAAGCCGGCGAGATCGACAAGGGCCTGACCAAGGCCGAGTCCGAGGCACGGCGGGCTGTCTTTGGTCCTATAGAGACAACCCGACAGCAGGCGTTGTCAGAGCTGGCCGGGTCATTGTTGGAGGATAGCAACCTGGGGGGACTGGAGCTGGTCTCCTTGCTGCTCCAGGGCATTGACCTGCAGACGCGTGGCGAGACGGCGTCGGCTATCGCTAATTATGAACAAGTCTTGCAAGGTGGCATGCGACACGCGGCCGTGCATTTTAATCTAGGTTTGCTTTATCAAGAGTCGCTGCGCTTTGAAGAGGCGGTCGGGCAACTCCAAAAAGTGGTCGACAATTCCGACTATGCGTTGGGGGCGCACCTGGCGTTGGGCGAGTGCTTTCGCGCTTTGGGACGCCTTGACGAGGCACTGACACACTTTATCAGAGGGCTCAAGTGGCTAGACCTCTCTATATTGCCTGCCGAGCGCGCAAAAGAGCTGGGGCGGACCTATAACACCTTGCACAACGATTTTATGGCGGCGCGCGATCACGACGCGATGGCAGTCTTTGTAAATGCGGTGGTCGAGTTTCTAAGTGATGAGGGCTGGCAGGAAAAATTATCTCAAACCCGTCAACAGTTGAACCTTTTGAGTGATGACCGCGTGATCAGTCTGGGTGAATTTTTGACATTGCCCGACGCTGAACGGGTTTGGGCGTCGATGCTGAAAGCCCAAGAACTTTTGGAACAGGGTCTGTTTTTCTCGGCTTCAGAGGAATACTTGTGGGCCATCCAGCATGCGCCAAGTTACCTGCCTTTGCATTTGCAATTGGCCGAGCTGTTCATACAAAGTAAGCAACCAGAGATTGCGATTGACAAGTACTTGTTTGTCGCCGATACCTTTGCCGTGCGCGAGGAGCTAGAACAGGCGATGGAAATGTATGATCGCGTCCTGGGTATGGCGCCGATGGACCTGGGCGTCCGCCAAAAGTTGATCGGCCTGCTCCAAGATCATGGCCGTATCGAGCCTGCGTTGGAACAGCGGCTGGCTCTGGCAGATGCGTATTACGAGTTGGCCCAGATCGAATTGTCGCGGGAACAGTACAATGATGCGCTGGCGCTGGCCGCTGATTTGCCGGATAGCAAAAAATGGACGTCGGTCATTTTGCATCGTCTGGGCGACATTGACTTGCAGCGACTGGATTGGCGCAGCGCCATTGATGTATACTCGGAATTAAAAGCCGCGGTGCCTGAGGATACAAAGGCGCGGAAAAAGCTGATTGAATTACACTTTAACTTACAGCATCAGGCCCAGGCTGTGGCTGAATTGGATCAACTGCTGGATTTGTACCGTCAAGAGGGGAATCTGCAACAAGTGCTAGAGATTGTACAAGAGTTGTCAGAGGCGCGACCAGACGAATTGACGTTGCACAAGCGTGCCGCCCAGCTTTGCATTGAGATGAGGAACCGGGCGGGGGCCATCGCACACCTGGATGCTATGGGCGAGTTGCAGTTGCAGACGGGGCATGTTCAGGAAGCGGTGTCGACGATCCGGGCCATCGTTGCGCTGGGACCTGAGAACGTGGACGCTTACCGGCAATTGTTAGAGCAGATTGCTGAATAGATATTATGACAGAGTTGTGGTGGATCCTTGCGAGGCTGGACTGGTTAGCGGTTGTTGACATATTTTTGGTGGCGCTGGTCTTTTTTGGGCTGGTTTACCTGGTACGGGCCACGCAAGCGGTTTCTTTGTTGCGGGGCATTATCCTGCTCATCGTCGTCATTGGCTTGCTGAGCAGCGTCTTTCAACTGCGCGCTTTTGGCTGGCTTTTGCGACAGGCCATTCCTGCCTTGCTGGTGTCCATTCCCGTCATCTTTCAACCTGAATTGCGCCGCGCGTTGGAGCGCGTCGGTCGTATCAGCACTATGCTATCCCCCGGCGCCAACGCCAAGCAGGGCATTGAGCAATTGATTGATACGACCGTCTTGGCTTGTCGCAGCCTCACGGCCCGGCGCCATGGTGCGTTGATTGTTTTTGAACGGGAGACGGGCCTGCAAGAGTATGCGGATACGGGTGTGAGCTTGAACGCCGATTACAGCTTTGAGTTATTGCTTACGATCTTTGATCCCCACACGCCCCTCCACGACGGGGGCGTAATTGTGCGCGATGGGCGGATACTGACGGCCGCCTGCGTGTTGCCCTTGACCACCGCTTTTCTTGCCGATCGTCGCCTGGGATTGCGGCACCGTGCCGGGATTGGCGTAACCGAGACAACGGACGCGATTGCCATCATTGTCTCTGAGGAGCGGGGCAGTGTCTCTATCGCCCACAATGGCCGTATCATCCGGCGTCTTGAACCGGATCGCCTGGGAGGGGTTTTACGGGCTTTTTACCAACCACGGTTGACCCAGACGCTCCCGTTGAGCCTGGCGTGGTTCCGGCGCCGGTTGGGCCGGGAACAGACGTCTAAAGCGCCAGCGGCGAAACAGTTGTCTGGACAGGCGGATGTGGCTGAGCGAGCCGAGGACGTTTCAGAGCGCGGGAGCGCCGAGATCAATCCGAGCGGCGGCGGGGAGCAAGTCGTATGATGCGCTGGCTGGTTAAAAATGTGGGATTGATGTTGTTGGCGTTGGCGCTTGCGGCGGCGGCGTGGGTCGCCGCCGAGTGGCAGGAAAACCCTATCGTCACGGCCGAGTTTGAACAACCGATTGCCGTACGCGTCGTGAACCGTCCCCCTGACATATACCTGGTTGATGGTTGGCAACAAGATGTAAGCGTGCGCCTGCGTGCGCCGCGCTCGGTGTGGGATCGGTTGACGACGCAGCGCTTTGATGCGGTGCTTGACCTGGCCCCGGAAGGCACGCCCTTGACGCCGGGAACTTTTTCAGTGCCGGTCAAGGTTTCAATCAACCTGGAGCCGAGCCTCATTCTGGCCATTGAGCCCAGGTGGATTGAGATCGAGCTAGAGGGCATACGCGAGCGCCTGGTCCCTGTTTCCGTCGAGATGCGCGGTGAGCCCGAGTTGGGCTATGAGACTAGCGAACCTATTGTGATCTCGGACACGGTCAAGGTACGTGGGCCTGCCTCACAAGTGGACAAGATCAGCCAGGTCGTGACCTCTGTTTCAGTGCAAGGCGCGCGAGACACGGTGCAGGTGGATGACGCGAGCTTGACGCCCGTCGATGCCACAGGGACGCGCGTGAGTGGGGTGACCCTCGACCCGGAGCGCATCCAGGTGCGTGTGCTCGTCACTCAGCAGCCTAATTTTAAAGAGATGTTGGTCAAAGTTGAGGTGTTGGGCCAGCCAGACCCGGATTATCGGGTGACCGACGTGCGGATTAACCCCTCGGTCGTTAAAATCATTGGTTCCCCCTCTGTGCTCGGCGACCTGTCGGGTTTTTTGACCACTGTGCCGATCTCTATCGCCGGTCGCACCGAAGACGTCGTCGAGCGGTTGCCCCTTGACCTTCCGCCGGGCGTCGCGACCGTTGATCCTAGCGAACCGGCGGTGCAGGTCACCGTTGAGATTGAACCGTTCCCCGGCAGCCTGACAGTGACGCGGACTGTGACGTTTCAAGGGCTGCAACCGGGCCTGATGGCCCAAGTCTCGCCCGAGGTGGTCGAGGTGCTGCTCTCTGGTCCACGCCCACGGCTCTCCACGCTGTTGCCCGAGGACGTGCGCGTCATCCTTGACCTTTCTAATTTGCGTCTGGGTGATCGGGCTCAGCTTGAGCCCGTGGTCGTTCAGCCTGAGGGCATCATTGTAGACAGCGTCATCCCCTCGGTCATTCAGGTTGAAATCGTGCAAATGCCTTCCCCGACGCCCGAGCCGCAAGGTTCGGACGAGTGAGCGTCGGAAATCACTTTCCGACAATATTGAAATCCCAGGAGTGAACATGCGAAAACCGCTTGTGGCCTTGGTGGGCCGCCCGAACGTGGGAAAATCTATGCTTTTTAACCGTCTGGCCGGTCAACGTCTGGCCGTCGTGGATGACGCGCCGGGTACCACGCGTGACCGGTTACAGGCTGAGTGTGAGTGGAATGGGGTGGCTTTTAACGTCGTGGACACCGGCGGCATTGAGGTACTGTCCGAACGGGTGTTGAATCGGGCGGACCTTGGGCGTGCTGGCGAGGATGAGCCTATCGAGCTATTGAGTCAGAATTCGGCATTGTTTATTCGTGAAATCCGCGCCCAAGCCGAACTGGCGATTCAAGAGGCCGAGGTTGTGGTCATGCTGTGCGATGCGGTCACCGGTTTCACTGCCGCCGACCAGGAGGTGGCGGATATTTTGCGGCGGGCCGACAAGCCCGTGTTTCTGACGGTAAACAAGGCCGACAATGCGGCGCGGCGTGAGGTCGTTTACGATTTCTACGAGTTGGGGTTGGGGGAAGTTTATCCCATCTCGGCCCTGCACGGCACGGGGGTGGCGGATTTGCTGGATGATGTGGTGGCAGCCCTGCCGGCCCCACCGGCGGTGGACGAGGAAGACGATTCAATCAAGGTTGCCATCGTGGGCCGGCCTAACGTTGGCAAGTCGTCGTTGCTTAATCGCTTGTTAGGAGAGGACCGCGCTATCGTCAGCCCCATCCCCGGCACGACCCGTGATGCTGTTGATACGCCCATCACTTATTATGGTGTGCCCATCACCTTGATCGACACTGCGGGCATTCGCCGTCGGGGACGCATCGAGCGCGGGGTAGAAAAGTGGAGCGTATTGCGTGCTTTGCGCGCCATTCAACAAGCGGACGTGGCGTTATTGTTGATCGACGCTGTAGATGGTGTGACGGCTCAAGACTTGCACGTCGCGGGAATGATCCTCGAAGAACATGCCAGCGTGGTGGTCATTGTCAACAAGTGGGATGCTATTGACAAAGACGCGTATACGATGATCGATTACAGTCAATGGGTGCGGGCCGAGTTGAACTTTATGGATTATGTGCCCGTGCTCTTTATTTCGGCGCTGACCGGCAAGCGCGTGGGTCAGGTTTTAAAGACGGTCATGCTCGTACAAGAAGAACGTCTGGTGCGGTTGCCTACCGGCAAGTTGAACCGCCTGGTCCGCCAGGCCGTCGAGCGTCACTATCCGCGCAGCAAGCATGGCAAGCGTCTCAAGTTCTATTACGCCAGCCAGGTGGATGTCGATCCGCCGACCTTTGTCTTTTACGTCAACGATCCGGAATTGTTGCACTTTACTTATGCCCGTTACCTGGAGAACCAGATCCGCACTGTCCATCCCTTCACCGGGACACCGTTACGGCTAAGTTTTCGCAAGCGCAGTTAGTACAGCCTGATTGGGTGGGGGCGTCGGTCGCTATGGCCGATAGACGTACACGCCTTGCTCTGTCGTGATGAACAGGGTCGTGCTTGTCTCAGCGGTTGGGTCTGCCGGCGCGAGGGCGAGGTCATGGACGTGCCAGGTCTCTGCGGTGAGCCTGGTCCAAATGGCGCCCTGGTCTATGCTGTGGTACACGCCTGACGTTGTGCCCAGGTAGATCGTCTGCGGTGACGCGCTGTCGTCCACTGCCAGCGCGTTGAGGCCGATGGCGCTGAAATCGGCGCCATCTCGATAGACAACCGTCTCCAACCCCGTCTCAGAAAATGCCCAATTGTTTCCTTTATCGTGGCTGTGCCAGACGCCGTGCGGGTCGACGACAAACAGATCTTGCTCGTTTGCTGCGTGCGCTGTGTTGGGGACGAGTACAATGTCGTTGACCCACCAAAAGGGGCGTTCGGGCGATTCTTGTAACAGGGGTGTCCAACTCTGGGCGTCCTGGCTGCTGGCGACGAGTCCGCTTCCGCCCTCTGATACCCCCGCGACGTAGACGATGGACCAGCCTTGACCCGTATCGCCCCCGGGATGCGTGAAAAGCGGGACGATGTGGCTGACTTGGTATAGCCCGAACAACTCGTCGCTGACCATCGTCCAGGTCTCACCGCCATCGGATGAAAAAGCGGGACCTGTGCATCCAATGGCCCAGACTTGGTTGGCATCTTGCGGGTGCACGGCCGCCGGTCGCAAGTTCATCCCGGCCGCTTTTTCGTTCCATGTGGCGCCACCATTGACGCTCTTGTAAAAGGGTTGATCTGGACCGCCGCGGTAGCAATCGGCGCCCGCGCCGGCATAAAGGGTGCCGGGTTCAGCCTGGCTGTAGCCAAAGTTGTCTTGTAGCGGTGTGCCGGTCACCTGGGCCCAACTCAGTCCGCCATCGCGGGTGATGTACAACCCAATCGGCGTGAGGGCATAAAAACTGGGGCCCAATTGTGGCCCGCCGATTAAGCGCGTGGCCGTCAGCCCTTCAATCGTTAATAGGCCGCCGGGCTCTTTTGTTAGGTTGGGGGCCGGCGCCGTTGTCGTGGGTGTGGTCGCCAGGGTTGGGGGCTGGCTGGTACTGTCCGACGCGCGCGACGGGGAAAGCGCGGTCGGCGCCAGGGAAGGTTGCAGAGACACTGCGGTCTGGCTTGGCGCTGCCAAGGCGGTCGGCGACGGTGATGAAACTGCGGCCTCAGACCCGCAAGCTGATATGAGAGCAATCAGGACTAGACATAGGACAACTTGCATATATCTCCTCGAAATTGAGGTCCTATAGCGATGCGTCAAATCGCTCTGCCCAGGATAACTAGTCGAGCGCGCTGGTCAACTGCATAATGTCGTGGAACGGTCCGTCGGCCGCCGTGACCTTGGCCACCACTATTTTGATGAGGGGCGCTTGGCGCTGATGCTCGCCTGTCTTGGGGATGAGGACGAAACCTTGCTCGCGCTCACGCGGCGTATAGTGTGCATGGCTTATCGCTTGCAGGTGACGCGTGAGATTCGGACCTAGTTTTTCCGCGGCTTGAGCCGAGGTAATGACGATAAACTCGTCGCCGCCGCTGTGGCCGATAAAGTCATTGTGTCCATCGTGCTCGTCGACGGCTTCGCTGAGCGCGCGCGCGATCGTGCTCAATATGTTTTTTCCAGCGAGGAAACCGTGCGCGTCCGCAAACTCGTCCAGATTTCTGACCGCCACACGCATCAGCGCCCAGTTGTCCTGGCGCCGTAATAATTCTAGCAATTGCTGTTGAATTAGTCGGCTGCCGGGCAACCCCGAAGCCGGGTCGACCAGGTTGCCGGCCTGGACCCTTTGCAAGACGTTACGGATGCGCAGACGTAGTTCCTCAGGGTCGTAAGGTTTGAGGATATAGTCGTCGGCCCCCATTTCCAGGCCGGCGATTTTGTCGCGCCGTTCTTTGCGCTCGGTCAGAAAAGTGACGTGGACGTGGCGGGTGCGTAGCGCGTTGCGAATACGGCGCAACAACTCATAGCCATCCATATCTGGCAGGTTGACATTGAGCAATATCGCATGGGGCATGTGCCGCCGGCAGATATTCCACGCTTCTTTGCCGCTGGTGGCCACGAGCAGCTCGTACTCTTCCGGTTCAAAAGCTGTTCTGAGGTTATCCACGCTCTTTTGATCTGCATCAACGATGAGTATTCGGCCTGCTGCCATAAACTTGTCTCCACAGTCAGATCGGTAAAATTGTCGCTACTGTGCCGCCATCCCTTGGACGTGATCTGGCCCGCGCCGCCGGTGCCAAGCGGCGAACAACAAGCACACCTCTACCGCTCAGATTATCGCACAGCCCGGCGGGTGTGTCAAATGCGGGGCTGTTTGTGTGCGCGTTACGTGGGAAAAAAATCTATCCCAGGCGTCCCAAACATAGGCCACAGCCTCCTATCGTCGGTACGAATGTCAGTCAAAGTCGGGATAAATGTCACTACGGCTGTCTGGGGAGGATAGTTATACTAAACTTGAGGAGCGTGTTGATTCTAAGAATAGGCTATGGAGCATACCAGGCTTTTAATTATTGACGAGCACGAGTCGGTGCGCCAGGCGTTGGTCTCCCGGCTGCAACAGACGGGCGAGGTAGAGGTCATCGGGAGCACCGGTTCCAGCAAAGAGGGCGTGTTGCAAGTTGACGCTTTACGCCCCAATATCGTACTGTTGGAGACCAAGCGCTCCGACGGTACGGGGTTGGAAACGTGTCGTCGTATCGCCCGCAGCCATCCCGACGTGACGGTCATTGTGTTGACCTCTTATGACGATGAGGATGAGCGGCAGGCGGCCTATATGGCCGGTGCAGCCCATTATATTTTAAAAGAAATCGATTCTGATCAACTGGTGCGCGAGATACTGGGGTCCAAGTCGCCCCCTGGTGCACAGTGCGCCTAGTTTATCGAGCGTGATGACGCCGCCTGTGACAGGGCGGCTTTTTTTTGTCGGCTAGATGGTCGAGCGAGGGGTTCAGGGGCGCTTGAGCTTGCAGAGGGGTCTCAGGCTGGATCGGCCAAGTCGGCTAAAAAAGTGGTATCTAGGAGATGAACCAGATAACTTTGGGCTTGCCGCCAGACGGGGTAGACGGGACAGCTTTCGACGCGCTCGCATTGGGCCGGGTGAGCGGTGCAACGGTTCAGCGCGATAGGACCTTCTATGGCCTCTATGATTTCCAACAGGCTGATTTCGGAAGCATCGCGGGCCAGAAATAACCCCCCGCGGGCGCCGCGTTGACTGTCCAACAATCCGGCCCGTACCAGCAAGGGCACCAATTTGGCCAATAGAGCCGGTGGGATACCCTGGCGCTGCGCGATCTCGTGGGTGCGTGCGCGACCTTTCTGGGGGTTGCTCTCGGTAGCCACGTCGAGCATCGCGCGCACGGCATAATCAGCGCTGCGGGTTAGTTGCATCGTGGGCGCTCCTTTCAACGGCGCGTAAAAATCTGACTTATTGGGTCGGATTGTAGCATGATTGGAAAGGGGTGTCAAGGTTG
>CAZSJU010000054.1:0-1102 GCA_964607235.1 uncultured Anaerolineae bacterium
AGGCCGGGCGTCAGGTCGTGGACGCGGTGCACAAATAGCGCCAGGTGGATTTTGGGCGACCAGGGCAGGGCGTTGAACGGGAACTGCCCTGGTCGGGCCAACGTTTTCTGTAAGATCTTGTAAAACGTCGCACGGGGCAGGGCGGTCCGGCCATCCATCGCGCGGGCGCTGCGGCGTTGGTGGATGATCCGCCGCAGCGAGAGGCCGCCCGGCGCAACGTCCCGGCGCTCACCTGCCGGCGTAAAGCTGTACGTTTCCTGGGTCATCGGTTTGGCCGTGGCGCGCGCCACTTGGTCAATGAGGGACCAATCCACGTGTTTCGGGCTCAGCCGGTTCGGTTCACCCTGCCATGCCAGGTCGGTAAAGACTTTCATAGCCGCTGCCGGAAGCGCATAGGTCGCGCAAGTCTGATCCTGGGGATAAACCGCCAGCACACAGTCGGGGTGTTCCGTCTCCCCTTCCAGGTCCGGTTCGACCGGCACACCCAGCAGCGCCGCGAGCTCTTTTGTGCCCACGTCGTCCAGCAGCGTGGCCTGCCAGCCCAGCCCGGCGGCGGCCAGGCTGATGGCGGCGATGGCGTGCCCCACGTCGTGCTGGCAGTAGCGAAAGGCGCGCTCGCCGTACTTCCAGGCCTCGCGCCAGTGGATCGAGGTCAGGCCGACCAGGACTGACCCCGCGGGCAGGTCGGCGCTGAGCGTCTGCCAGACTTGTCGCGGGAACTGGGCGCGGCGCTCCAGCCCGTGCACCCGTGGCGCATAGTGGCCTACCAGCGGCGCCTCGCACAATCCGTCGACGGGACCGCAAACCAGATAGCCCTCGGTGGGGTGCAGGTTGCCGCTGGAGGGGTTGACGCGTAACGCCCAGGCGTCGCCGCCGGCTTGCTTCCAGGCCGAGAGCGCCAGGCTGTCAAAGAATAGCTGGGCCACGCTCGCCGCGTCCAGCGGCGCGGACGGAATTTGACCCGTCACGTAGGCCAGTTCATAGTCCGGCGCGTCGGCGGGGGGCATCTTGGCCAACTCGATCAGCGGTGCGCCGCGGTAGCGCCGGAAGGGATGGGGCTGCGTGGCCCAATCCAGGTAGCCCGGCCCGCGGGCATAGGCGT
>CAZSJU010000054.1:1202-14849 GCA_964607235.1 uncultured Anaerolineae bacterium
GCCCTGGCGCGCCGAGGCGTACAGCGCGACCAGCGTCGCCACGTTGGCGCAGCTGTTGTTCAAGGGCACGGCCAGCGGCGTCCCCTCCAGGGCGGCGGCGCTCAGCGCTTCCACCTCGCATTGGTATGGGTCGGCCGGGGGCAGGGTGATGACCTCGGCGTCCCACGCGTCGGGGCCAGGCAGACGCAGGGCGCGTAGCAGGGATTTGGCCTTGCGCGCCACGGTCGGAAAGCGCCGGGCCAGCGTGTGCGTCTTTTGCTTGACTTGTCCCTCGCGGTGCAGGACGATGCGGCTCTCCGGTGTGATGGGAAAGGGACGCTCGACAACCAGCCTGCCTGCGTCCCCGATGACCTCGGCCTGCACGCGGAACGGCTGGCAAAAGCTACAGTCAAAGGCGCCCAGTACCCCGTCCGGGAAACGCAGCAGCCCGGCAAAGGACGCGTCCACGTCGCTCTGGCTGAGCGTTTGCCAGCCAAAGACTTGCTCAGGCTCGCCCGCCATCCAGCGCATAAAGCTGACCGGATAGCTGCCCACGTCCCACAGCGCGCCGCCTCCCAGCGCCGGGTCCCAGCGCACGTCGGCGGGGCGCTCCAGCGTAAAAGAGAACGACCCGCGCACCAGCTTGACCTGCCCCACGGCGCCCTCACGCACCAGGGCGCGCGCCTTGTGCAGCAGGGGATGGTACAGATACATGACGGCCTCCATCGCCACGATGCCGTTTGACTGCGCGGCGCCGATGATGCGCTCACACTCGGCAGGCGTGAGCGCCAATGGCTTTTCGCACAACACGTGCTTGCCGGCCTCGGCGGCCCGCACTGTCCATTCAGCGTGCAGGCTATTGGGTAATGGGATATAGACCGCGTCGATTTCGGGGTCGTCCAGCAGCGCCTGGTAACTGCCGTGGGCGCGCGGGATGTCCCATTCGGCGGCGTAGGCCTGGGCGCGGGCCAGGTCGCGGCTGGCGACCGCCACCAATTCGGCCTGCTGGGCGGCGCGGATGGCCGGGATCAGCCGGCGGTTGATGCGGGCTGTGGACAATAGCCCCCACTTGATTTGAGGACGTGAGTTGGTCATTTTCTACCTCCCTGCGCGCGTGGCGCGGTGACAAGATTCAGGTTTCGGATTGCACAAGGCCTTTTGGGCTGATGCACAGCCGTTGCCCGCTCTCGAGCGTGCGAAAATCTTTTTCGGTCAGAGCGACGATGGGCAAGACGTGGTCGTACAATTCGTCGGCGACGATAGACGCCAACGCAAAGAACGCGTCGACGCCCGTGGTCAGGATGGCGGCCGGGGCGGTGCCGGCCTTGACCGCTTCTAACAACACAGTGGTGGTGGTAGAGGAACCCCGCGTGAACGGCAGGGCCAGCACCCGGCCGGCGGCGTTGGCGCCGGCGAGTGGGTGTCGCCGGTCGATAATTTCACCGCTGTGAAAGTCATAACCGCCCCAAAAAGAGAGCGGCTCGGTGCTCACTAGCGCCCGCCCTTGCGCTTTGCCGGGGACGATAGGCCGTCCTTGGATCACGATCGCCATGGCGCCGCCTCCTTGACCACGCGCCCGGCCACCGCCGAGCGCACACAATCTTTTATACTCCCGAACGTCACTGTGGTCTTGAGCATACCGGGTGCATAATAAGCATACTTGGCCGAGTGGGTCATCAAGCTTTTAACCTTCGGTGGCAGCATGGGCGAGGCCAGCACACAAGTGTCCACCGCCACCTGTCCACCAAAGGCCTGCAACGCTGCCAGGGCGCCCGTCTCGGCGGCGCGTTGGCGCATGGCGCGGCTGGTGGTGACCAGGAACCGGACGTCGGGATGTACCTTTTGTCCCGCTACCCATTGGGCGAGCTGCTGGAACTCGGCCAGCGAAAAGTGCGGGCAGCCCAACACCACCATATCCAGCGCCCGGTCCGTGGCGGTGGTGAGTGCCTGGTAGGCGCCGCGCAGCGTTTCTAGCGTCACGTCCACCGTCTGTTGCGGCGCGCGTCCCTGAAAGGCCGCCGCGCGGGTGGGAGCCTCGGGCGTGACGCCGACGACATGAAATAGCGCCACTGCCCCAGAAGAGGCCGCCGCCGCGCCCAGCGCCTTGAATTGGTCGTCACTGGGCCGGACGCTCAACCCCTCGATGACCGGCACCCGGTCGCGGGCGACCTGTCCCAGCCAGTAGCCCAGGACCGGGTAAAAGGTCGCGTCCTGCTGTACGGCCACGGGCACGTCCCGCAGGCGCACCAGCACCTGGCCGGCGCGGTTCTCCTTTAGATGCAGCCCGACCGCCGGCACGCGGCCGGTGATCGCGCAGCAGATGTCCAGCAAATCGGGATAGCGCTCGGTGCGCGCGCCCAGCACCGAGTTGGCAAAGGCGATAGCGTTGGACTCGCCCCAGGCGATTTGTTGGCCCAAGTGGGGTCTAGAGGACGTCTGGTAAGGCGCGCAGGTCCAGGTGGGCGTGCAGCCCATGCTTGCAAAAGCTGCCATCTGGCGTATGGCCGGGTGTGCCCAGTCTGGCGGCACGGCCCACGCTTGCCAGTTGTGTTCGTCTACCCCGCTGACGTTGAGCGTGGTGGGCACGAGTACGCGTGCGCCCAATCCGGCCAGCCGCTCGGCAAACTCGAGACCGGCCGGACCTACGTAAATTGTGCTGTCGATGTGGGCCTGGGTGATGTCCAGCAGGGTGGCCGCGCCGTATACCTCGGCCATGCGCAGTATGATCGACATGGCCATCTGCGCGGCCGGTCCGGATTTACCATCCAGCAGCGTCTGGTCGTAGGAGGAGAGTTTCAAGCTCACCGGTCCGCTCCTCCTTTTATGCCCTCCAGGCGCAAAAAGTGCAAGCGGCCCGATTTTTCACCCGCGACGGCGGTTTTCTCATCCGGCGCCAGGGCCAGCGCTTTCAGGGGCACGTCCCCGTGGAGACGGGCCAGACATACCCCGTGCACAAGGTCCCATATCTGCAAGACATTGTCCGTATCGGCGTCCGGATTTACCATCCAGCAGCGTCTGGTCGTAGGAGGAGAGTTTCAAGCTCACCGGTCCGCTCCTCCTTTTATGCCCTCCAGGCGCAAAAAGTGCAAGCGGCCCGATTTTTCACCCGCGACGGCGGTTTTCTCATCCGGCGCCAGGGCCAGCGCTTTCAGGGGCACGTCCCCGTGGAGACGGGCCAGACATACCCCGTGCACAAGGTCCCATATCTGCAAGACATTGTCCGTATCGGCCGTAAAGATGCGTCGACCGCTAGGCGCGAGCGCCACAGTCCAACTGGCGTGGCGCGGCGGGGCCAGCGTGTGGCGCTCTGCCCCGCTGCTCAGGTCCCACACGCGCAGCGTATGGTCCTCGGCGGCCGAGATGGCATGCCCCCCGTCGGGCGTTAGCCACAAGGCTTCGACGCGCCCCCTATGGCCGGTCAGGGTGCGGGTTTTCGTCCCGTCGGTCAGGTCCCATATGCGCAACGTGTGGTCATTCGACGCCGAGACCGCGCCTTCTCCGTCAGGTGTCACGACCACGGCCGTGACGTGGCCCCGGTGACCGGTGAGTGTACAGTGCGCTGTTCCGCGCGCCAGGTCCCACACGCGCAGGGTTTTGTCAGCGGAGGCCGATACCGCGCGCTCCCCGTCGGGCGTCACGGCCACGGCGGTGATCCAGTCTTGGTGCCCGGAGAGCGTATGCTGCACCGTCCCGCTTTCCAAATCCCACACGCGCAGCGTGTGGTCGTCACCGCCCGAGACCACTTGGCGCCCATCAGGTGTCAGCGCTACGGCGTTGACCCGCGACGTGTGGCCGGTGAGGACGCGGGCACACTGGCCACTTTGCAGGTCCCACATGCGCAAAGTGTGGTCCTGGGCGGCCGAGACGGCGTAATGGCCATCCGCTATGACGGCCACGGCGCTGACCGGCCCGTTGTGGCCATGCAGCGTATGCTGCACTCTGCCGCTGCTCAGGTCCCATACCTTGAGGGTGTGATCGTACGAGGCCGAGATGGCGCGCTGTCCGTCAGGCGTCGTCACGACTAGCCTGACGTTGGCGGTGTGATCGTCGACCGATCCCGGGGGTGACGTGTCCGGCAGGCTGAGACCACGTGGGATCGAGAGGTCCCATACTTTGAGGGTCTGGTCGGAAGACGCCGAGATGGCGCGCCCCCCGTCAGGCGTGACCGCCACGGCCATGACCCTGCTCGTGTGGCCGGGGAGTGTATGGGTTTCTGTGCCGCGTTCCAGGTTCCACACTTTGAGCGTGTGGTCTTGGGAGGCGGACACGGCGCGTCGCCCGTCGGACGTAACCGCCACCGCCCGCACCCGGGCTTTGTGGCCGGTGAGGGTATGCAGCGTGATCCCGCGTTCCAGGTCCCATACCTTGAGGGTTTTGTCAGAGGCGGCCGAGACCAGGCGCCGCCCCTCGGGCGTCACGGCCACAGCGTAAACGCGGCCTCGATGGCCCGTGAGGGTGCGGATTTCTGTCCCGCTGTTCAGGTCCCATACTTTGATGGTCTTGTCCTCGGCGCCCGAGACCGCACGCATCCCGTCGGGCGTCACCGCCACACCGCGCACCTGCTCAGTGTGGCCTGTGAGGGTGCGGATTTCTACCCCGCGTTCCAGGTCCCATATCTTGAGTGTGCCGTCCTCGCAACCCGAGATCGCGTGTTGCCCGTCAGGTGTCACCGCCACGGCGCGCACCCAGAGCTGATGGCCTTCCAGGGTGTGCAGGAGCGCGCCGCGTTCCAGATCCCACACTTTGAGGGTCTTGTCCGACGATGCCGAGACCGCGCGCCCGCCATCGGGCGTCAGGGCCACGGCGTTGACCCAATCTGTGTGACCCTCCAGGGTGCGTAACAGTTTGCCGTTGGACAGGTGCCACACTTTCAATCTGCGGTCGGCCGAGGCCGAGATGGCGTAGCGCCCATCCGACGTGACCGTTACTGCAGTGACGTCGTAGGTGTGCCCGGACAGAGTGCGCAGCAACGGCCCGCTAGGGGGCGTCAGGCAAGGGGTTAGGGGACGCAACCAGGGCGCATCTTTCCAAGCCTGGGCTTGGGTTCGCAAGCGCCCCAGATCGGGCGTTGAGAAGGGCAGCAGGCGGCCAATCAGTTGTGCGGCCAGTTGCGTCTTGTCCCCCGCCAGCACGTGGGCGGAGAGGCGGATAGCGCCTTGGGCCAGACGGGCATCTGGGTCATCTGACAGTGCGCTGTAATCCGCGATCAAGGCGCTGGCGTCGGTGGTCGCTAGCTTGGCCTGCAGCCAATCAAAGTCGAACAGCAGGTCTCGCAATGTTTCATGGCGATTGGCGCCCACCAGATGGTAAGTCATGTGCTGGAAAAAATAGCCGTCGTCCGGCCCGCTAGGCCAGCCGACCGGACAACGGTCGGCATAGGCATCCAGCAGACGCTGGTGCAGTGCCGTCAGGTCATCGTTTTTCGGGGCGCCGGTGCCGGCCTCCCAGTCGATGTCTGGACGTAAATCTGCTCCGATTTGCAACAGTGCGTCGAGGCGTCCGCGCCGCGCGAGATACGCGACGAGTTCCCGTGCCTTGTGGGTTTTGCCCTGGGCCGGCAGGTCGTCATAATCGACTGCCAGGTACAAGCATAACGTCTTTAGTTCCTCGGCGCCGAAATGGGCCGTGAGGATGTGGTGCAATTGAGCCGGCCGTTGACCGTTTCCCCCTGCTGGGGTCGTCGGGATTTTGGCCTGCAACCGCAGGTAGTCGTGCTGCAGGCTGTGTAGGGCGGCGTACCGCTGTGGGGCCTGGCCCTCTAACCGCAGCAGCGCCTTGCGCCCCAGCGTCGTGAGCAGCTTGCGCGCCTGACGAGCGTTCATGTGGTCTGCGTGCTGCCACAACATCAACATGGTCGCCTCGGGGATGGTCGTGTTGGGCGCAAAGACGGCCAGTGCCAGATAATGCCGCGCCTGCTCGGCGGGCAATGTCTCGACGCTGACCTGGAGCGTCTTCATCACGCTGCCGTAAGGATGATCCAGGAACGCGAGGTCTGCGTCGTGCAGCGCCTCGCTCAGGTCCGTCCAGGGTGTGCCCTCGTGCACCTGCGCGCCGCTCAGGACCAATGCCAGGGGTAGATTGCCGCACTCCTGTGCCACTTTTCTGGCTTCGGAGGGTAGCATTTCTACCGTTTGACCCGCCCAGTGGGCCAGCAATTGCAGTGCTTCTCTGTCGTCCAGCACATCCAGCCGGTACGCGGTCGTCCCCAGAGTGGTGAGCAGCCCCGCATCGCGGGTGGTGATCACCATGCGGCAGTGTGGTCCCAGGGCGTCGAATGCCTGCACATGTTCGACCTGCCAGGCGTCGTCCAATATTAGCAAGCAGGCGCGGCCGTTCAGCGACTCGCTCAGATAGGCGCGGCCTTGTTGGGGGTCCTCAAAGGCGCGCGGTTCAGCATCCAGCGCCTCGACCAGTTGCGCCTGGCGGGCGGTGAGCGCCGGGGTCTGTCCCAGGGTCACCCACAGCACGCCGTCGGGAAAAGCGCGCCGGACCGTTTGCTCACGCGCCAATGCGGCGGCCAGCACCGACTTGCCGCTGCCCCCCATACCGTGTAAACCGGTGACCTTGCTCCCAATACTGGCCTCCGTAGTGCTGAGCGGCGCCAGCAATGTCTCTGTGAGCGCCGCCAGCACGTTGGGACGGGGCAAAAAATGGGGGGGAAGCTGGGGCACGTTGTTCAGTTTGCCCAGGAGGGCATCGGGTAGCGGGTGGTGCGCCGATTGGGATGGCTGGGTCATTTTTTCTTCTCCCCGGTGTTGGGATTGAGGATGTGTGTCAGGCCGCCGGCTCCCTGGCGCGCCAGCGCGTGCGCCACACCAGCCGGATAAAGTTGACCGTGTGACGCCACGGGTTGATGTGACTGGGCTCGTTGGCATAGATGGTGCGGATGGGCACCCACAGCAGCTCGAATCCGCGCGCCACGCAAGTGACGATCATCTCAACCTCAAATTCAAAACCGCGCTCGCGGCTGTTCAACGTGGCTTGCAAGAGACGGCGACTGATCAGGCGATAGCCCGATTGGTTGTCCAGTATTGGTTGACCCAACGCCCACGAAAAGCTCCGTCGTCCCAGGGTGTTGGCCAGACGGCGCACCCACGGGATCTGGCGAAAATCTCGGGCGCCGATGATCAGGTCAGCGCGCTGGGCTGCATAGGCCTCTAAAAATTTGGGCATCTCGGCGGGGTCATGCTGGCCGTCGGCGTCAAGGGTCAAGACCGCCTCCATGCCCTCTGCCAGTGCCCGCCGAAAACCAGTTTGCAGCGCGGCCCCTTTGCCCAGGTTGGGCGTCTGGCGCAGCACGGTCGCGCCCGCATCTTGGGCGCGCGCGGCAGTGTCGTCCGTCGATCCGTCGTCCACCACCCATACCGGCAAGTGTGCTCGGGCAGCTTGTACCACATCGGCAACGCGCGCCGCCTCGTTGTAGGCCGGGATCAAGGCGATGAGGCGCGACATCAGGCCTCGTGTTCCATTGCGGAAACGCGCCCGCTTTCCACCTTGAACAACGCCATCTGGCTCAGTGCATCGTCGTCGAAAAAGGCGGGGTCGGTCGTGGTGATGATGGCTTGCTGGACGCCGTTCACCTGGTCCAGCAAAAAATTGCGGCGTTGGGCATCCAGTTCGGCCAGCACCTCGTCCAGTAGTAGGATAGGCGCCTGCTCGGTACGGGCGCGCATCCACGCGACTTCAGCCAGCTTGAGCGCGATCACCGCCGTGCGTTGTTGTCCGCGCGAGCCAAAGGTGCCCAGATCTATGTGCTCGTTGATGATGAATTGCAGATCGTCCCGATGTGGGCCGAGCAGGGTCACGCCCCGCTCTGTCTCTTGTTTGTGATTGCGGGCCAATTCAGCCTGGTATGTTGTGTTGATTTGTTCGACCGGATCCTCGGGGGCGATGTCAATGGTCGGCTGGTAAATCAGTTGCAGACGTTCGATTTCGCCACTGAGTTGATAGTGCAGCTCGCTGGCTTTTTCTTCTAGTTCGGCCACCGCGTCGCGACGGCGTTGCATGACGGTGCTGCCATAGCTGAGCAACTGTTTGTCCCAATAGGCCAGTTCGTCGGGATCGACCCGCCGTTGGTGCCACTCGCGCAGCAGCGCGTTGCGCGCCGAGACCACCCGGTTGTAGCGGCTAAGGGCGCGGCAATATTCCGGGTCTACCTGGCATAGCGCCACGTCCAGGTAGCGGCGGCGGCCTGATGGTGAGCCGTCGATCAAGGACATATCCTGAGGCATAAACAGCACCACGTTGATCTGGCCGACCAGGTCAAGCGCGCGCCGCTTGGCATGGTCTACGGTGATTTGTTTGCGCAGGCGGCTTTCGCCGTTGGCTCCTCCCGATACAGGCTCTTTTTGGATCACGATCTCAATCTGTCGCGCACGCTCTCCCTGGATGACCTCGGCCTTTAAACGGACATAGGGCACCATCTCTTCCTGATCCGCAATCCAATTAATCAGCTCCCGGTCGCTGTAGGTTTGGGGAGAGCGGGAGGTCGCCAGGTAATAGATGGCTTCTAGCAGGTTGGTCTTGCCTTGTGCGTTGGCGCCGTGGAGCAGGACGACCTGATGGGGCAGCGCCAGTTCCAGGCGCGTATAGTTGCGAAAGTTGGTCAGGCTCAGGTGACGGATATACATTTTAGGGTAGGATGGCCTGTTCTCGCCCTGGTCCCACACCGATGAGCATCACGGGCACACCGGTCAGCGTTTCAATCCGCGCGATGTAGCGGCGAGCGGCTGCGGGCAATGCATCCAGGCTGCGCACGTCACGGATGTCCTCGGACCACCCCGGCAGTTCTTCATAGATGGGCCGGCACTCGGCCAGCACTTTTGCGTCCAAGGGTAGGTGCTCCAGGCGTTCACCCCGGTAATCGTAAGCGATGGCGATTTTGACCGTCTCAAAGCCACTGAGGATGTCGAGCTTGGTCAAGGCCATGTGGGTCAGCCCATTCACGCGGACGGCGTAGCGCAAGATGACAGCGTCAAGCCAGCCACAGCGGCGTGGCCGGCCGGTGGTCGTGCCAAACTCGTCCCACGGGTTGGCGCCGGTGCCGCGCAACTTTTCGCCCTGTGTTCCTGTCAACTCGGTGACAAACGGGCCGGCGCCGACGCGGGTGGTGTAGGCCTTGGAGACGCCGATGACCTGGGTCACGTGGCGAGGGCCAAAGCCCAAGCCAGTCAACGCCCCACCCGCAATCGGGGAGGAACTGGTGACAAAGGGATACGTCCCATGGTTCAGGTCTAGCAGTGTCCCCTGAGCCCCCTCGCACAGCAGCATCTGGCCTTGCTCCAACGCCTGCTGGACGAGCAGTGAGACGTCAGTCAGGTAAGGCTTTAGGCGCCGGGCATAGTCACAGTACTCGGCGGCGATGTCTTGGGAATTCAGCATGGCCTGACCATAGACACGGTTGATCAGGCGGTTCTTGTCCTCCACCGCCTGGTAAACTTTTTCGGCAAACCCTTCGGGGTCGTGCATCGCCCCGGCGCGCAGGCCGATGCGGGCGCTTTTGTCAGTGTAGGCCGGCCCGATGCCGCGCTTGGTCGTGCCGATGGCGCCCTTGCCCCGTCCGGCCTCCAGTGCGCCGTCCAGGACGATATGATAAGGCAGGATCAGGTGCGCGCCAACGCTGATTTTGAGCCGGTCCGGCGACACGTTCACGCCGCGCGCGGCCAGGTCGTCCATCTCGACGCTTAGACGCGCGGGGCTGATGACCATGCCGGCGCCCATCAAGCACAGCTTGTCAGGATAGAGGATGCCTGATGGCACCAGGTGCAACGCAAAACGTTCCTCACCGACGGTGACGGTGTGGCCGGCATTGTCACCGCCACCATAGCGCGCCACCATGTCTGCCTGGGCCGTCATCCAATCCACGACGCGCCCTTTGCCCTCGTCCCCCCATTGAGTCCCTACAATAATTACGGCTGGCATAACTTTACTCCTTGAATCGTTGTGTGATAAACTAGTCCTTCGGCAAGCTCAGGAGACATCCTTTTTCGTGCCCAACAGGTCTACAGCCAGTTGAGCGTAAACTGACGTGGCCTTAAAGACGTCTGCTAGCTGTATTTGTTCGTTGGCGGTGTGCGCGTACTTTTCTTCGCCTGGCCCAAAGCCGATGGTCGGGATGCCAGCTATGCCCATAGTGTAGACTCCGTCGGTTGCAAAGTGCCACTGTCCAACTGTGGGTTGCTGGCCTAATGTCTTTGTGACAGTGTGGAGGGCTGTTTGGACCAAGGGGTGCTTGGTATCCAACGCCCAGGCCGGGAAATAATTGTGTTGGCGGGCCTGGTAGCCGGTGTAGCTGGTACTTTGATAGTTTGTCACGCTTACCTCAGCGCTGACCTGTTCGCGGGCGATGATGCTTTGCACCTCAGCCAGCGCTTTGGTTTCCGTCTCGCCCAGGGTGAGACGGCGGTCGATGACAAAACTAGCATAGTCCGGCACGACGTTATGGCTGCCCTCGTGGCTCTCTATGTGGGTCACCGACAAGGAGCCCCGTCCCAAAAAAGTATCCTCCCCCAATTGCTCGGACAACATCTCTAGGCTAAAGATCAGCCGGGCGGCGCTGTAAATGGCATTCTTGCCCAGTTGAGGTTGGGCAGCGTGGCAAGAGTGGCCGTGAGTGATGACTTTTAGCTCTAATCGTCCGCGGTGTCCGCGGCTGAGTTGCAGGTTCGTGGGCTCGCCCAACACCACCCAATCAGGCCGCAGCGCTTCCTCTTCGATCAACACGCGCGCGGCCAACCCTTCACAAGGTTCCTCTTGTACCATGGCGGCCAGGACCAGATCTCCGTCGAGTTGCTGATCCACGCCGGCGTTGTGGAGCAACTTGGCCCCCCAAATCATGGCGGCCAACGCGCTCTTCATATCACAGGCGCCACGTCCATATAACACGCCGTCTATGACGTCAGCGCCTAAAGGATCGTGCGTCCAGGCCGAACGATCGCTGATGCCGACGGTGTCCATGTGTCCGTTATACATCAGGGTCGACCGCCCACCGTTTCCCATCCGCCCGACCACGTTTCCGATGCGGTCGGTAAAGACCTCTCGAAAGCCGGCACGGCGCATGGCGGCCGCAATCCGGGTCGCGACGCGGTCTTCTTGGCCGCTCGGGCTCGGCGTGCGAATGATGTCTTGGAGAAATTCGACGAGTTCGTTTTGATCTTGACCGGTCAACTTAAACATGGTGACGTAAGCCCCCTGTTCAATGGCGCCTAGTAAGCTCCATCGCGTGTGAAAATTTTGGGCGCCGTGCGCAGCAAAATTCTAATGTCCAAGGCCGGCGACCAGTTCTCTATATAGTATATGTCCAAAAGGCACATCTCGTCAAAGGTCAGGTTGCTGCGCCCCGAGACTTGCCAGAGGCCGGTGATCCCCGGTGGCACTTCCAGGCGACGCATTTGCCAGGCCTTGTATTGGGCGACCTCGCTAGGCAAGGGCGGGCGTGGCCCGACCAGACTCATCTCGCCCCGCAGCACGTTGTAGAGTTGTGGGAGTTCATCCAGGCTGACGCGTCGCAACCAGCGCCCTACCCGGGTTTGTCTAGGATCGTCCCGCATCTTGAACAGCGGTCCATCGGCTTCGTTATAGGGACGCAGATTCTCTTGGTCTTGTTCTGCACCTTTGTACATGGAACGGAATTTGTAGCACCAGAACCGTTCTCCCCTTTTTCCCACGCGTAGTTGTCGAAAAAGAGCTGGCCCTGGGGAGTCCAACTTGATCGTTAGCGCGATCAGGCCCATGAACGGCAGCATCAATATGCCGCCAACAACACACAGCGACACATCCATCGCGCGTTTGACGACGCGTTTCCATTTGCTGATGGTCACGTCGTGCACGCCGATCAACGGGATGCCGCCCAAGTCATCTACATCTACCTGGCTCAAGCTCATCTGGAACAAGTCCGGCACGATGCGCGCCCATACCTGCCGGCGCTGGCATTCGCGCACGATGCTCATGATCTTGCGATGATACATCCAAGGCAAGGTGATAAAGACCTGATCCACCACCTCGGTATCTATGATTTGGGCGAGGTTATCCAGCGTGCCCAGGCCCTTGACGCGGCCGATGTCAGTGTGGCCTTTGTCGGGGTTGTCGTCCACCAGCCCGATGATTTCGTATCCCAGTTCTGGGCATGCGACGATGGTGCGGATCACGGCCCGCCCGACCTCACCTTGCCCGACGATCAATACCCGGTCTACCCCGATGCCCTGCCGGCGCAGCCGGGCTTCGATCCAGCCTTTGATAAAGCGGCTGATTCCCGTGAACAGGATAATCAACGCCGCGGCTTCGATAAACAGCAGCCGCGAGTAGACCAGCGGGCGAAAGCCAAAAGTGAGCGCCAAAAGCACGATGGTCCCTTTGGCCGTAGCGTTAATGATGGCGTACATCTGGTCAAACCAAGAGTGACCGCGGTGCAAATTGTAGGCGCCATCAATCTTGAAAATGATGGGCATCAAAATCGAGAGGATGATGGCAAACGGTACATAGTCCGATAGGGATGCGTCAAAGCCCACTTCGGCAAAGAATCTCAGTTCATAGCGCATCCAATAGGCCCCGACCAACGCCAGGTTGATGAGCACCAGGTCGGTTAGGACCAACAGCCAGGTCACCCTACGGCTGAATCGCACTTGATTTTACTCCTCCCCCGTTTGGATAGCATGCTGGTTCTTTCCCATATTTGTGTCCCCATCGCAAGCGCAAAGGGCGCTAGATGGTCAAGGCATGCCGGTAGCTACTTGCAGTATTTCTGGCGGTCGCTTCCCAGGTAAAGGCTCCCGCACGGACCTGGCCCCGTTGGCCTAGTTCCACGCGCAGGTCATCCTCGGTCAACAAACGTGCCATGTACTCGGCCAGAATGGATGGGCTGTGGGGCGGCACTAGGAACCCGGCTTGTCCCACCACTTCTGGCATACAACTGACATCAGATCCAATCACCGGCGTGCCGCATGCCATCGCTTCCAGCAAGGGCATACCAAAGCCTTCATAGATCGATGGATAGACGAACAAGGTAGCTGTATTATACCACAGGGGCAAATCTGCGTCTGGTACAAAGCCGGGAAAGATGACGTCGTCTGTCAGGTTCAGCGCCTCGACGCGCTGAAAAACTTGTTGATAGTACCATCCTTTGCCTCCGGCGATCACTAGCTTGACCCCCTGGCGAAATAGCTTGCTCTGGTGGAACGCCTCGACCAGTGTGGTCAAGTTTTTGCGCGGCTCTAGCGTACCGACAAAGAGGATGAAACGCTGGGGCAGTCCCTTTGCGCTGCGAAAGCGCTCCACCTGTTCGGTGGGCAATGGGCAAAAGCGCGCGTGTTGCACGCCGTGGGGCACGACGTCAATGCGTGTCCTGGGGATGCCTAACAGTTGGACCGTTTCGTCGGCGGTTGCTTGTGAGACACAGATGACCCGGCGGGCGCGGCGACAAGAGAGGCGCGTCATTGTGGAGAGATAGAGCCGCTGGGGCGGACGAAACCGATCCGGGAAGCGCAAAAAGCTCAAATCGTGGACCGTGATGACCGTGGGGACCGGGCTCGCCAGCGGTGAGACAAAAGCCATAGCGTGCAACAGTTGCACGCCAGCCCGATAGAGCGCCCAGGGTTGCGCCAGTTGTTCCCAGGCGATGCGGGCCCAGGGGCGTTCGGTGGGCCAGCGACTGGCGCGCCACTTGATGGCGTC
>CAZSJU010000055.1:0-11422 GCA_964607235.1 uncultured Anaerolineae bacterium
ACTAGCACCAGGCCTCGACGCCGGGCTGATCCCGCTGCTGCGGCGCGCCCTGACGCCCGCCCCGGCGGCGCGGTTTCCCAGCGCCAGCGCACTGATCGCGGCCTTGATGCAAGAGGTTGGCACCGGCCCGCCACCTGAGGACCACTCCAAGAGCCAGGGCCAGACGTCGCCGATTCGGCCGTCGGCTCAATCAGGCCATCCCCAAGTCTCCAGCACGCCGCCCATGGACGGGATAGAAAACTGGGCCGATGCGCTGCGCGCAGTCCAAAAGCTCTCCCAGTTGGCGCCGGACCTGGACCGTCTAGGGGCCTGGCTGAGCGCCACCCACGGCACGCTCGACGCCCCCCCGCCCTCGCCGCCACAAAAACCATCGGCGCACGGCAAAATGGTCTGGCAGCCTGACTACAAAGAGATGGTACGCGTTCCGGCCGGCGCGTTCTTGTACGGCAGCACACACACCACACTCGACCTGCCCGAATTCTGGATCGATCGCACGCCGGTCACCAACGCCGAGTACGCCCGCTTTGTAGCCGCGCAGGGCCACACGCCCCCGCCCCACTGGTCCGGTCAGACCCCGCCGCTCGCCATCGCCGATCACCCGGTGACCCATGTCTCCTGGTACGACGCCCAGGCCTACGCCCGCTGGACAGGCAAGCGGTTGCCCAGCGAACACCAATGGGAAAAGGCCGCCCGCGGCAGCGACGGGCGGGCATACCCTTGGGGAAATCAGGCGCCGACGACCGACCTGAGCAAGTTCAGCCACAACGGCAGCGGCAGCGCACCGGTGGGTCAGCGTTCGCCACAGAGCGACAGCCCCTACGGCTGCGCTGACATGGCGGGGAACGTGTGGGAATGGACCGCGAACGACTATGACCGCCAGCGCAAGGCGCTGCGCGGCGGCCGCTGGAGTAACTTTCAACTGGATATGGACGTGAGCAACCGCAACCTGCTCGCCCCTGACCAGCGCCGGCCCTACGTGGGGTTCCGCTGTGTGGCGGTGCCAGGAGAATGATTTCTTTCGTACTTCTGTTTCGTGTTTACTTTTTGTGGTAAAATACAAAGCACTTGATGTCACAGTGCTACACACTTGATACGCCGACTGGCACTTGAGACCGTAGCACACTTGTCCGCATTACTTGTCGCTTGCATAACACGCCAGACACCCATCGCTATGATGTCGGGTTTCGGTGTGTGGCGTTGCCAGGAGATGGAAACACGAAACACACGAAAGGCACAAAACGGACGCTTTCGTGCCCTTTCCCCTTTTCGTGTTTCAAGCCTTTTCGTGCTTCAAACGCCTGAGGAGCCTCTAATGCCCTTCTGCACCCAATGCCAAACCTACCACCCACCCGACACAATCACCTGCCCGCGCTGCGGAATGCCCTACCCGCCCGCGCCCGAACCGGAACTCCCGTGGACCGCTGCGCTAGACGCGCCGCCCCTGGGTCCGCCGTTGGTCATCGGCGACGCACTGCTGCTCCCGGCGCAGGTAGGCGCGGACAACCGACACAGTGCGTTGCACGCCTTCAACCTGACCAACGGGGCGCCGCTTTGGCCAGAGCCATTAAAGTTTGATTATGCACTGGTCAGTGGTTTGGCCACGCCCCCAAGAGACACGGGCCTCTTGGTCCTGGTCGCCACGGCCGGCGCCGACCTGATCCATGGATCGGGCGCGTTGCTGGCCCTGGATGCGTCCGGGCGGGTTCGCTGGCGCTGGCCGGAGGCGCAGGACGTACGGCGCGTTTCCGCCCCCGCCCTGGCCGGGGATCAGGTCTGCGTGGCCGCCGATGCCCACACGCTGGCGCTGGTCGACCTGGCCGACGGCACTAAAAGGGCCACGATCCCCCTGAACGTGGGTGCCTCCCAATGCGCCCCCGCCATAGTGGGAGACGTGGCCTACGTGCCCTGTCGCGGGCCGCACCTGCTGGCCGTGGAGCTGCCCGGCGGCGCGACCCGCTGGCACTTTAGTCTGCAGACCAATGCACCCGCCAGCACCTGGCTGGACCCGACCCCGCTGCTGGTGGGGCCACACCTGTTTACGGCCACCAGCACCGGCGCGGTCTTGGCGCTGGACACTCAAGAGGGTAAACTGGCCTGGCAGGTCGCGGTCGGGCCGGCGGGCAAGCGGCTCAGTCCCCTGGTCACCGATGGGACGCGGCTGTTCGTGGGCGCGCGCGACGGCCTGCACGCGCTGGACCTCGCCGACGGGCACGAGGTGTGGACTTTTCCCACCGCGCGCCGGGTCACGGCGGCGCCGGTCACGCTCGGTGGGGTCGTATACGTCGCGTGCCACGACCACCACTTGTACGCCCTGGACGCCATCAGTGGACATGTGTGTTGGCGTCACGAGGTCGAGCGTCGGATCGAGCACGCGCCAGCGGTCATCCCGTATCGACTGGGCACCCAGCCATGGGCCGTGGTCGTCGACCGGGGCGGGACGCTGACCACCTTGCGACGCCCGCTCAGCGCGGTCGAATACGAGGCCGCCGGAGAACCGGTCGCGGCCGCGGCGGCCTATGCCGACCGGGGCCGCCCGGCGCAGGGCGCCCAGTTACTGGAAAGGCACGGTAAAGCTTTCAAGGCAGCCGAATTGTGGAAGGCGGCGGGCGAACTTGAACGCGCCGCGATAAACTATGAGACGGCCGGCGCCTGGCAGGCGGCGGCAGAATTGTGGCGTGAAATAGACCAGCCACGCAAGTACGCCAAGGCATTGGAGGCATATGCGCGCTCGCTGTCTGAACAAGAATGCGGGGATGAAAGGCGAGCTGAGGTTTGGGATACAGTCACACAAGCTTGGACTATCGTGGGCGAAAGGAAACACACAGCGACATGCCAACGCGAGGTCGCCCGCTACCGACGTCTCCCTTTGATTTACCTCGCGATACAACCCGAGGAATTGGAACTGGATGCCTGGTCACGTCTCCAATTCACTGTACGTAACGAGGGCTTTGGCCCAGCACGCACCCTCATCATCCGCGCTGTTGACGACAAATTTGAAGGACAGATTGTAGCAACACGTAAAATCGCTACGCTTGACGCTGGAAACGAACATACCCATTGGCTTACCATCTGTCCGCATGCCCACGGCAACAGCGTTCCCTTGCGCTTAAAGGTAGAATACCAAGACCACAAAAGTCAAATCCACACTTTTGAAGAAACTCTTTATCTGCCTGTTGCCCGGGGGTTGGGACATAATATTTATATCAAGACCGAGGGCGGTCCTGTCGTTATGAGAGACGTCATCACTGAGGGAGGCGACTTTATCGGACGGGATAAACACCTCGCAGGAGCCAGTAGCAAAGAGGAAAAACCTGACATCACACCTACCCGCTGAATGGCAGACGCCTGGTGCTCGCCGGAGAATTCCCCACATAATCAAGGATAGCCACCCTTGCCGGGGCGCCGCCCAGCAGCGGCTGGGCTACTATCCGGAAAAATGGGCAATTATCTGGGAAAGGCGGGCGACGGTTTGACCTATGGTGTTGGTCTTCTCTCACTTGCCAAATATCCCAATAAGTGTATCATGTTCCCAGACTCAGGGGGCCATGCCCGGCCGGTCGCATAACCCGCCGTCAATTTTCCTCAGCGCGGGCAAATAGAGACGTAAACATAACATTCACGACCCATTGCTCCTCTTTAGGTAATCAAGGATGGACGCTTTACAAACGATTTCCGGCACAAGGTGCACCAAGCTACTGAACGCCGCCGCCCGGGTGGCCCAGAGCGTCAAGTCCATCCTCGACCTTGACTTGTTGCTGCGCCGTACCATCGACATCATTTGCACCGAGTTTGACTTTTGCTACACCGGCATCTTTTTGGTGGACCAGGAGCGGCAATGGGCCGTGTTGCGCGCTGCACCCAACGTCGCCAACGCACGAGAAGCAAAAGATAGACAACGCCTGCCACTAGACGGCGACTCGCTGGTCGCACGCGCCATCCGGGAACGCGCGGCCCAGACCGCCGAATTGGACGAGACGACGTCGCCCAGCGTGCCAGACACCCCCCCGACCCGCACGGCGATGGCGCTACCGTTGCAAATCAGCGGTGAGACTCTGGGCGCGCTGCTCGTGGAGCGCAGCGACCAGGTACCCTTTAGCCCTGCGGACGAGCTCACGTTGCACATCATCGCCGACCAGCTCGCCATCGCCATCAACAACTCGCGCCTGCACCACCAGATGCAGGAACTCTTGTACAAGAGCGTGCGGCGGGCGCGCTTGTTAGGCGCCGCCAACACTGTGGGGCATGGCGTGGCCTCGATCATGGAGCTGGACGAGCTGCTGCCCAAAATAGTAGACATTCTCTGCGACACTTATGGCTTTTATTACGCCGGCGTCTTTTTGGTGGACGAAAGCGAGCAATCAGCCATCCTGAGCGCCGGGCACGGGGAGGCCGGCCAGGCCCTGCTGGCCAAGCGCCACAAGCTGCCCATTGACAACCACTCTATGGTCGGCGCCGCCATCTTGAAGCGGCAGGCACGCATCTCACTGGACGTGGACGAAGAGGACGTCTTTTTCCGCAACCCACACCTGCCCGAGACTCGCTCCGAGATAGCCCTGCCCTTGACGGTGGGCGAAAAGGTGCTGGGCGCTGTGACTGTACAGAGCACCGAAGAGCGCGCCTTTAGCGTCGACGACGTCACCACGCTGCAGACCATGGCCGACTATTTGTCCATCGCGATTCACAATGCCCAGGTGCTGCAAGAGCTAGAAGAGGCCAACGCCGAACTGGTGCGCAGCAAGACCTTTGAGATGATCGCCACCGCTACCGCCGAAGCCATCCACTGGGTGGGCAACAAGGCCGCGCCCCTGCCCGGCAGCGTGGTGCGTATCACCGAGGACCTGACCCGCTATATAGTGATAGCCCATGGCTTGTTGGCAGACGCACCGCCCGCGCTGCGCGAACATAAATTTGCCCAGATGTTGGAACAGGCGGCCGAGGACCTGGCGGCGCCGGGCATCGACCTGTCACAAATCCGGGCGGAACTGGAACGCCAGCCGTTGAAACAACTGCGGCGGGTATTGAGCATCGAATCGATCTTTGAAGACCTGTCCATCATCCAGGCCGGCGCCAAAGCGATCCTCAACATCAAGGAGGACCTGGTTGGCCCGGCCCGCAAGCGCAATGCTGTGCTGATTCACTTGTCAGAATTGATACAGAGTACAGTCGCTTCAATGGGCATCCCCAAAGAAGTAGCGCGCATGGCCTGTGCCAAAGACCTGCCCCCGGTGCGCGCGGACCGGCGACAACTGGAACGGGTGTTTATCAACCTGATCAAAAACGCCATAGAAGCGATGGAATCGGTCGAGAACAAAAAGCTATTTATCTGGGCGCGGCCGTCCATCGAACCGGGTATGGTTGAGATCGAATTTATCGACAACGGCGTCGGCATCCCTCCAGAGGAGATTGACAAAATTTGGGTTGCCTTTTACACTACCAAAGGAGACCGGGGCGGCACCGGATTGGGGTTGGCCGCCTGCCTGGAAATCATTAAACAGTCTGGTGGCAAGATCCGCGTGGAAAGCCAAGTGGGCGAAGGGACGACGTTTACCGTGTCCTTGCCGGCTGCAAAAGCATAAACCGCCTGTGGTGAGCTCGCCGAATCCACACGCCGCACCTGGGTCCTTTTCTCAACGGCAAAGACACCCGGACCATATACCAAGGCATCGGTCTGTCAACGTTTACACATCGACCTTTATGACCGAACGGCCCAGATGAAGCGGCTTAGGCCGTCTGCAGAGGGGGCGGTTTTTACAAAAAGAAGGAGGATTTTGTAACACATGGAAGATATGATCAAATTATTGCTCGTGGATGACGAACCCCTGGTACGGCGCAGCATGGAAAAGACACTGCTGCGGGCCGGCTTTGACGTCGAGACGGCCCAAGATTGCCAGCGGGGCCTGGCATTATTTACAGAGGCGCAAGATTCAGAGGAACCCTTTGATCTGGCAGTGCTAGACTTGAACATGCCGGGCCTGGACGGAGTCGAAAAATCCGGCGCCGGGTTAGAGCTGCTGAGTCGCTTGCTGGAGCAAGCGCCAGCGCTGCCAATAATCGTGCTGACCGCTTATGACGAGGTTTCGAAAGCCAAAGAGGCCGTCAGCCGTGGCGCACAGGCTTATCTGGTCAAGGGTCGCGAACAAGAATTGGTAGACATGATCAACAATATCGTAAAGAGGAAATGATAATGAGCACTCTTAAAATTGCTTCAGCCGAACGACGCGCCACGTTGCTAAAAGCCGCTGCACAGGTGGCCAAAAACGTCACGTCCATCCTGGACCCCGACCAACTGTTGCAGCGGACTGTGGACATTATTTGTGACGAATTTGATTTCTATTATGCTGGCGTATTCTTGATCGACGAAACTGGCCAGTGGGCCGTGTTGCGCGCCGGGCGGGGCGGAGCGGGCGCGGCGATGATCGCCGACGGTCACAAGCTAGCCGTCGGAGGCAACTCGATGATCGGTTCCGCCGTCAGCCAAAGGCAGGCGCGCATCGCGTTGGACGTGGGCGCAGAGGCTGTCTTTTTCAAAAATCCCTACCTGCCCAAGACCCGTTCCGAGATGGCGCTGCCGCTGGTCGTCGGGGGCGAGGTGATCGGCGCACTGACGGTGCAGAGCATCACCGAAGCGGCCTTTACCCAAGAGGATATTTCTACCTTGCAGACGATGGCCGACCAACTGGCCATCGCCATCAAAAACTCGCGCCTGCACAGTCTGAACCAGGGCCTGCTGCGCCAGACCGAACGTCGCGCGCGTCTGCTGGCCGCCGCCAATAAAGTCGGTCAACAAACCGCGTCGATCCTCAGCCTGGACACCCTCTTGCCCCAGACCGTGGACATTATCTGTGACGCTTACGGCTTTTATTATGCCGGCGTGTTCTTGTTGGACGAGACCCGCGAGTGGGCCATCCTGCACGCCGGGCACGGCGCGGCTGGCGCGGCGATGCTCAAGGCCGGGCACAAGCTCCAAGTGGGCGGCAATTCGATGATCGGTGCGTCCATCTCGCTACGTGAAGCGCGCATTGCGCTGGACGTGGGCGAAGAGGCCGTCTTTTTCCGCAACCCGCACCTGCCCCACACGCGCTCCGAGATGGCGCTACCCTTGATGGTGGGCCAAGACGTGCTGGGCGCGGTGACGGTGCAAAGTGTCGAGGAATGCGCCTTTAGCGACGACGACATCACGACGCTGCAAACTATGGCCGACCACCTGGCCGTCGCCATCCGCAACGGCCAACTGCTGGAAGAACTCAAACGCACCCACGCCGAGCTGCTGCGCACCAAGACCTACGAGGCGCTGGCGACGGCAACCACCGAGGCCATCCACTGGATCGGCAACAAGGCGCTGCCCATCACCACCACCGTGCGACGTATGCAGCTCGACCTGCAAGCCGACCCGGTTGACGTCGCGTCGCTTCAAGAGGACCTGGAATTGGTCGGCACCAGCGCCGACCTGATCGTCGAGGTCAAAGAGAGCCTGCTCGGTCCGGCCCGCGAGCGCCAGCCCCGCCCGGCCATGCTGGCCGACGTGGCCAGCGCCGCCGCCTTTCACAACGGCGTACCACAAGACGCGCTGACCTTTGATATAGCCGCCCATACGCCCCATGTGCGGGCCGACACCACCCAGCTCGCGCGCGCGCTGGGCAACCTGTTCAAGAACGCCCTCGAGGCCGACGCCAAACAGATCGCCGTCAGCATCGGGCCGGCACAAGAGGAAGGCTATGTGGCGCTGCGCATCGCCGATGACGGCGCGGGCATTGCGCCCGAGGTGCTAGACAAGATCTGGGCGCCGTTCATCACCACCAAAGGCCCCGGTCACAGTGGGATGGGATTACCCGCCTGCCTGCACATCCTCTCCGAGCTAGAAGGCAACATCGTGGTCGAGAGCCAGCCGGGTCAAGGGACGACCTTTACAATCCTGCTGCCTGCCAGCGACGCGGGCGACGCCGCCTATCTGGGCGACGCGCCGGACCACGTCCTGCTGGTCGCCGACGACGGCGCCTGGGCCGATTTCGTGGAGCAAGCCCTGATTGCCGCCAACAAGACCGTCACCCACCAGACCACGGCCGAGAGGGCCGCCGAGGGGGCCACTGAGGCGGACCTGATCCTGGTGGAAGAGACGCTGCGCGCCACGCCCGTCGACGAGATACTGACCGCCCTGCAGCAAGCTGGCGCGGTCGAAAAGGCCATCGTCGTGGCCGCGGCGCTAAAGGTCGAGCGTGCCACCGGCTATTTGCAAGCGGGCGCCAAAGACGTGGTCCTCAAGCCCTACACGCTCAGCGAGCTAGCCGCGCTCTTGACCTGAGTGCGCTCTGCTATTTTATCCACACGACACGCCCGCCCACGCTAACGTGGGCGGGCGTACAATTATCAGAACCCGGGTTTTTTATAAAAAACCCGGGTTCTTGCCATTTCCTGAGTTAATGCTTTTTGCTCCGCCAGCTAAACACACCCGCCAGCAACACGATCCCCGCGCTCAAGGCGAGGGTCCCACATGGCCGGGTGCCGCCGTCAGACGGCGCTGCGCTCGTCGTCGTACTGCTCGGCAGTGTGGCACTCGGCGACACTCGCGTCGGCGTGGCGCTTGCCGGCACCGCCGACGTCGCGGTGATGACCGCTATGGGCGCTGAGGTAGCCGTGGGCGTCGCGGTCGCCGGTACGGCAGTCGGCGTGCCAGTTGGCGTGCCGGTGGGGCTGGGCTGAGACGTCGCTGTCTCTGTCTGAGACGGGGGTGTGACAGTAGGCGTGGCCGGCGCCGCCGTTGCGGTGGCCGCCAGCGGCGGCAGCCACAAGACCTGCCCCACGTAAATGTCCGTCGTGCGCAAACAGTTCGCCGCGACCGCGGCGTCTAACGTCGTGCCGTGCCGCCTGGACAGGGCATAGAGCGTGTCGCCCCGCTGCACCGTGACCGTCACCCAATCCTCCGGGGGCGGTGAACAGGTCACGGTGGGCTGTGGAGGGCTGGTCGGTACCGGCGTATCCCCGGGCGCTGTGGTCGGCGGCACCGCGGTCGGCGGCACCGCCGTCGCCGTGGGGACCGCGCCGCCCGGGCCGAGGGCCACCAGTACCGCGTCGTCCCAATACATATCGTTGTGCTTGACCGGAAAGTTGGGCGCCGAGCGCATAAACACCGTGATCACATCGTTGCGGGCCACGGCCTCGACGGCCAACTGCCCCCACGTGTCAAAAAACGTATAGGTTCCCGACCAAATCACATCCGAGGACCACGGGTTCCAGTTGCCGGTAGGATCGATGCCCACCTGCAAGTTGGGATACGCCGGGTCGGTCGAATAGTCGGGGTCGTCGTCAGCCGAAGACCAAACCTGGCCCCAAATGGTAAAGCGATAACGGGTGCCCGGCGTCACGTTGAACACCTGCTGATACATGCCAGCCACATGGGTGGCGTGAAAGGTGAACCACTGTTGTGCCGACTCGCCACTGCGCACACGTCTGGGAAAATTATAGACCAACGCCTGCTTGTACTCGGGCCTGAAATAGGTGCTGGGCGGGTCGTCCTCAGTGCGCTCACGCCACCAGGGCGTCCAACCATGTGCCACATAAACCTCGCTGATGTTGAACCAGGCAAAATAGCCTCCTTCAAAGCCAGGATTTTGTAACAAGTTCGTCTCGTCTTGGGCGCGGGCCAATTGACCTGCCCCCAGCAAGACGATCAACAACACGGCAAAAAATAAAACACGTCGCATCTCACATACCTCCACCAAAATAGCTCTCATCGCTCCACAAACGCAGCACACCGACACTCAGACTCGGAAACTCGCGCAGAGGGGGAAGCGCCGAACCGACCAAGGAAAAAACAAAGTGCAACTCGGCCGGGCGCGTCAGGGGAAAAACGCTCACCGGCGCGTATAGACGTCCAGGTCCACCGGCGCATAAGGCACACGCTCGAACCCCGAGCGCGTTTCGCCCCACGGGATCGTCGCGTCCAGCCCCATCTTGGCAGTGCGCGCCTTTTGGCCGGGCACGTGACGTCCCGAAGGATCCAGCGAACTGCCCGGCTGATCGGTCAGTACCACCAGGTCCCGGTCCGCCTGAAAACGGGTGGCGATGGCCCACTCGACGTCGGCCGGGTCAAAGGGGTTCACGTCCTGGTCCACGACGACCACGTGCTTGAGCGAGCCATGACCACGAAAAGCGGCCGCAATGGCGCGGCGCCCGTCTTCTGGCCCCCGCTTGTCAATCTGGACCACGGCGTGCAACCACGAGGTCCCGCCGGGCGTGATGCACACGTTGAGGGGGTGGGCCACCTCGGCCACAGCGGCATAGATGGTCGGCTCGCGCGGCATGCCCATCAGCAGCTTGTGCTCCAGGCCCGCCGGTAGCAAGGCGTGATAGAGCGGGTCGCGACGATGCGTCACACACTCAATCTCAATGACCGGCTGCTGGCGCACACCGTCCAGCGTGCCGGTCAGGTCAGGGAAAGGCCCTTCCGCCGTCCGTTCGGCAGTGATGTGCCCCTCTAGGACCAGTTCGGCCTCGGCCGGCACCTCCAGGTCTAGCGTGCGGCACCTGACCAGCGGCGTCGGGGCCAGGGCATGCGCGATGGACAGCTCGTCCACCCCCTTGGGCGGCGACATGCTGGCGGCCAGTAGCACCTGCAGCGGACAACCGATGGCGATGGCCACGGGCAACGCGCCCGCCACCTTGCCCATCGCCGTGTGGGTGCCCCGCCCTTCGACGACCCGCGCCACAAAGCGACGTTCGTCCAGCCGCAGCAGGCGATGAAAACTGGCGTTGCGGCCATAATCGGGGTCTTTGATGATCGCCACTCCAGAAGTGACGTATGGGCCGGCGTCAACCGGCAAGTGCTTCAAGATGGGGAGCCGGGTTAAATCCACGTTCCGGGTCACGACCTGCTGGCACGGGGCCATCGCCGGGTCTACCAGCGGGGGGACAGAGGGCGTCCGCATCGCTTCGGACAGGACAAAGAGCAACCGCTCGGCCGGCACGTCCAACGCCAGGCTCAGATGCGCCCGCGCTGCACATAGCCCGGCCACGATACGCCACTCTGGGTAGCCGAGCACGTGGGTAAAGAGCACCGGCCGGCCCCCGCTATGCGCTTCGAGGGCACTGATCACGCGCGCCGCCTCCCCATTTAAACAGGGGTCAACCGGCCGGAGGATGGTTGTCGTTTCAAGTCGCTGGATAAGCGTCCTCAGGTCCATTACCTATCGCCTATGCGCCAGAATACCGGCACAAACCACACCACATCACACCTCAAGGCGCGGGGTGACGCTCGCGACCAGGCGCGCGATGGCGCGCAACAAGATGAGGTCATCGTCGTTAAATGTACCGTCGATCTTGTTCAAAACCTCGATGGCGCCGATGATCTGATGACCGGACTGGATCGGGCTACACAGGATGGAATGGGTGGAAAACCCCGTGCGCTCGTCGACCTCTTCAAAAAAGC
>CAZSJU010000055.1:11522-14776 GCA_964607235.1 uncultured Anaerolineae bacterium
CACAGGATGGAATGGGTGGAAAACCCCGTGCGCTCGTCGACCTCTTCAAAAAAGCGCGTGTCCATGCCCGGGTAAGGCACGATCAAATCTTCACCATACTTGACCACCCAACCCACGACGCCTTGACCGCGCTGCAGCCGCAGACCCAAGATGTCGTCTCTAACCTCGCCCGTCGCATAGCGCAGCACCAGGTCGCCCGTCTCCCGGTCCACCAAAAAGATCGATAGAGCCTCGGCTGCCAGGAACTCGGCGACCTTTATCATCGACGCGGACAAGAGCCGGTCGATTTGCCAGACCAGATCCGCGCTTAGCGCAGCGATAAACGCTTGTGTCTCGTCTTCGAGAAAAGTGACCTCATCTACCAGCTTTCTCTCGCCCATTCGCTCAACCTCTCATCAGGTTAAAAGTTTCGGCGACGTCCAGACGATCAGGGTTCAAAACCCGGCAGGACGTCCCTGCACAACACTTGACCAACCCCAGCATACACCCCGCGACTCGCTGACTATAGTGTAGTGCAAACAGGTCATTTTAGCAAGAAGGGACCTACAGCAATTGACCGCCCTCCGCACCCCTGTTATACTCTATGCCATCCAATACTAAAATGCAAAGGAAACGAGACCTGATGATTCACACCAACGAGTATGCGCCCGCCTGTGGTGAGCTCGCCGAATCCACGCTGAGCGTGGCCCGGCAAGCCACGCTGGAAGCTGGAAACATCGTGCGCGAGTATTTCAATCACACTTTTGAGGTAAAAAGCAAAGGCCCCAACAACCCGGTCACCACCGCCGACCTGGCCGCCGACCGCCTGTTACACCAGCGTTTGACGGATGCCTTTCCCGACGACGGCTGGCTCTCAGAAGAGACCGCCGACGCGCCGGCGCGCCTGGACCGCCGGCGCGTCTGGGTGATCGATCCCATCGACGGCACTCAAGAGTTTATCCAGGGCCTGCCCGAGTTTGCCATCTCGGTGGCGCTGGTCGTGGCGGGTCAAGTCGTGCTAGGCCTGGTGCATAACCCCATCACCGGCGAATTGTTCCACGCCCTACGTGGGGACGGCGCCTTTGTAGACGATCAACGAGCACACGTCAGCCGGCGCGCTCAGGTGAACGGCGCTCAGGTGATCGCCAGCCGTTCCGAGTTCAAACGGGGCGAGTTTGACGCGCTGCAAGCGCCGCTAGAGATCATGCCCACCGGCAGCATCGCTTACAAGCTGGCGCTGGTCGCCGCCGGCCGCGCCGACGCCACCTGGAGCCAACGGCCCAAACATGAGTGGGATATTTGCGCGGGCGTGCTATTGGTCCAAGAAGCCGGCGGCCGGGTGACCGACCTGGATGGCCGGCCCCACCGCTTTAACCAACTGCACCCCGAGGTCAACGGCGTCGTGGCCACCAACGGCCACCTACACCGGGGCATCATGACGCTGCTGGGCAGAGACGGACGGCGCTAAAGCGCCTACTACGAACCGGGGCAAGCCACAATCCAGACGCTGAGCCCGAGGGACGGACGGCGCTAAAGCGCCTACTACAAACTGGAGCGCTAGGCTCTGATGTGCATTCACATTTTCCTCGTGTGTATCCAAGCTAAAGCGCGTACTAGGAACCGGAGCGCTAGACGCCAGGCACGTGCTCCCCTTGCCCATGGACCAGCCAGCGATACGTCTTTTCGATGCGGTCCCAGTTCTCCTCCCGGTCCAGCGACCAAAAGCGCCCAATGATCGAGGCCACCTGGCCGAGACCTAGACGCGCCGCTTCTTGCTCAATGTCGGCCACGTAAATCGCGCCGCTCTCGGGCCGTTCGCCGCGCCGCCCCAACATGCCGTGGACGTACGCCTCAGGCACGCCCTCGTCCCGCGCCATGCGCATCAAAGCCTTGAGATGCTCCACCGAACCGTGAGAGCTGTAAAAGGAAATGATGCCCAACAGGTGCAAACGAGTGCCCTCGCGCCTGGCGCCCCGCATAGCCCACAAGAAAGCCTCGTTCTGGCCAAAAGAGCCGTCAGCGATGGCCCGGTCGATCCGCACCCGGTCGGCAGGGAAACAGCGCCCGCCGCCAATGTGCAGGTGCCCGGCCTCCGAGTTACCCACCGTGCCAGGCGGCATGCCAACCGCCTCACCGGCAGCTTGCAAGCGCGTGTTCGGCCACTCGACCTGCAAACGATCCATCACCGGCGTGTCGGCCGCAGCGATCAGGTTACCCTCCGTTTCTTCCCGCAGGCCCCAACCATCGGCGATCACCAGCAGCACCCGCCGCGTCGCGTCCGGGATCACGTCCTGGAACAAGCTAGCGCCGGTCATCACCTCGGGCTTGGGCAAGCCCAACAAGTGCAACAGCGTGGGCGCAATGTCCGTCAGCGCGCCACCCGCGCGCAATGCCGTGTCCTGCAAGTCCGGATCAATCAAGATAAAGGGCACCGGGCTATCGGTATGCCCGGTGTCAATCGCCCCATCCGGATAGTACCAGCGCTCAACTGTGCCGTGGTCGGCCGTGATGGCGACCGTCACCCCTGCCTCCCGCGCGGCCTGGACCAGACGACCGATCTGCGTGTCCACGGTATGGACCGCTGTCTTGATCGCCTCGGGGTTCTCGATGTGGCCAACGACGTCAGTGTTGGCAAAATTCACGCTGATCAAGCGATAATTCGGGTTAGCGATGGCCTCTAGCGTGGCATCACCCACGCCAACGGCGTTCAATTCGGGCACCTGCGCATAGTCTTGCACGTGGGGCGAGGGCAAGATGAAACGATCTTCACCTGGCAGCGCCTGCTCTTCTTTGCCGTTCAGGTAATACGTGAGATGTACCGACTTTTCCGACTCGACAACCTTGGCCTGCCGCAACCCGTGCGCGGCGACGACGTGCGGCAAGGTCTGTTCGATCTTGCCGGGGGGCGGAAACGCCACCCGCACGTTCAGACCGGGGTCATATTCGATCATGGTCACAAAAGGCACCGCGATCGACGCCCGGGGAAATTTATCAAAATCGGGGTCGGTAAAACTCTGCGTCAACTCGATTTCACGCTCCCCCCGCAGGTCGTAAAAGATGACATAATCGCCATCCTGGATGCGACCTATGGGTTGCCCCGCACCATCCACGAGCACGATAGGTTCTAGTTGCTCGTCGTCCTGCCCGGCATGATAAGCGGCCCGCACCGCCTCGGACATCACCCACTTTTCGTTCTGATTCTCATCTGACATACTTTTTCTCCTGTTTACATTGTTGACTCACTAAAAAGCTTGATCTGCCACAGAGGCACAGAG
>CAZSJU010000056.1:0-2026 GCA_964607235.1 uncultured Anaerolineae bacterium
CCCCCCAGGGGGAGGGATTGGCGGGGCTCAGGATAGGTATCCTTTAACATAACCTTATCTTTTTCTTAACAATCGGTTAAACGACTTTTAACAAGCCACCGCTATAGTGGACCTATGCATTTAAAAGACTTGACCGTCCTGGTGCCCACGCGTAACGAGGCTGACAATATCCCAGCCTTCCTGAGCTCGCTGCCCGACGCTATCAAACTGATCGTCGTCGACGCTAGCGAGGACAATACCCGCGAAATCATCCAAACCCTACGACCGGAGCACACCCGGATTTTGCCCTGTCCGGGGTCGGTCACGGGCGCACGTCAGTTGGGCGCCGAAAACGCCGATACACTCTGGCTGCTCTTTACCGACGCCGACGTCATTTTTGCCCCAGATTACTTTGAGCGCCTGCTCAAGTATGAAGGCTATGACGCGCTGTATGGCCCCAAACTCTCGACTGACGAATTTGTGCGTTATTATCGTTGGTTCGGTCGCGGCCAGCACCTTTCCCACATACTGGGCATCCCGGCCGCTTCCGGGTCGAACCTGCTGGTGCGCCGAGACGTGTTTGAGAGCGTAGGAGGCTTTGACCTCGAACTGACCTGCAATGAAGACTCGGAGATCGCCTGGCGCATCAAGCGTAAAGGCTATCGCGTGGGTTTTGGACCTGACTTGCAAGTTTACGCGCGCGACCACCGTCGTCTATACCAGGGCATCTTGCGCAAGACGTTACACTCTATAGCACGCTGCACGCTGCTATTTCTGAACCTGCTGCCGTCCCGCTGGCGGCGTCATGACTGGGGATATTGGTCGTCCAGTTGCGGCGGCAGCCGTTAAATTCCAACAATCTACTTGATCGGGAGACAAGTATGCGAATCGCTCTTTTCACCGAAACGTTCCTGCCGAAAATAGACGGCATCGTCAACACACTGTGTCACGTACTGGACCACCTTTCGTTGCGCGGTCACACCAGCATGCTTTTTGCACCACAAGGTGGTCCTTACCAGTACGCCGACACCCAGGTCATCGGCATGCCCACCATCCCCTTTCCGCCCTACCCGGAATTACGGCTCGTGCCCCCCATCGTGGGCGTGCGTGACAGCCTGGCCGAGTTCAAACCTGACCTGGTTCATCTGGTCAATCCTGTCTCGCTGGGAGTGGCCGGCTTGCACGCGGCCCGGCGGCTCAACATCCCCGTCGTGGCCTCTTACCAGACCGACATCCCCGGCTTTGTGCGTCGCTGGGGGATGAGAATCGTGGCTAATTTCTCTCGGGTTTATCTGCGCTGGCTGCACAACCAGATGGACCTAAACTTGACCCCGTCACGGGTGACGCGCGACCAATTGTTAGCCGAGGGTTTCAAGCGTGTCAGGGTATGGGAACGCGGCGTGGACACCTTTCGCTTCCACCCCTCGCGCCGCACCGAGGAATGGCGCCGGCGATTGAGTGATGGGGATACGAGTGCCCCCATCCTGCTGTACGTTGGCCGTCTCTCTCCGGAAAAACGGGTCGACTGGCTGCGCCCAGTGTTAAACGCCTTGCCGCAGACACGCCTGGCCATTGTCGGAGATGGACCAGCCCGCCCCAATCTGGAACGCGTCTTTGCCGGCACCTCCACCGTGTTCACCGGCTATTTAAAAGGTCGCGACCTTTATCAAGCGTATGCGTCAGCCGACGTGTTTACATTCCCCTCCCCCAACGAGACGGTGGGCAATGTGGTGCTGGAAGCGATGGCCTCAGCGGTGCCGGTCGTCGCCCCCCGCTCTGGCGGGCTGTTGGACCACGTGACCGACGGCGAGAACGGCCTGCTGTTTGCCCCCGAAGATCAAGACGACTGGGTCGCCCAAATCAGCAAGCTGGTGTATAATCCCGAGTATGCTCGCCAACTCGGCGCGGCGGGGCGCCGTCACACCCAAGCCCGAGACTGGCCCACCACCTTGGACGGCCTGCTCGACGACTATCGCAGCGTGATTGACGCTTACCACCCTCAGAGACGATCCCGGCTCTCTGGCCCTGCCAGGCAGCGCGCGCCATT
>CAZSJU010000056.1:2126-14653 GCA_964607235.1 uncultured Anaerolineae bacterium
ACCACCCTCAGAGACGATCCCGGCTCTCTGGCCCTGCCAGGCAGCGCGCGCCATTACAGACGACGTAAAGGGGAAAGGATTACTGAACGGCCGGCAAAGCACACGCCTCGCTTTGTTCGTCAGCCGTTCGGCGAGCTAACTAGATATAAAAGCCAAACTCGCCTAGTGGACCCTTGCGATGGACCGAATCGTCGTCACCGGGACGCCCGGGTCAGGCAAGACAACACTGGCCCGGCGTCTCGCTCAGGTCATCGACGCCCCTCACATCAAACTAGAGCCCCTCTACTGGGACGCAGCGTGGCAACCGGCCCCGGCCGAGGTGTTCCGCCAACGCGTCGTCCAGGCGACCCAGGGCGCGCGCTGGATCATCGACGGCCTGTATCACAAATCCTTGACCTGGACCCAGGCCGACACGCTGGTCTGGCTAGACTATCCGCTCCTCGTAGTGCTGTGCCGCTTGTTGCGACGGGAAACGCGTCAACTGCGCGACGGCGAAACGCCCTGGGGAGACAACCGCCCCGGTTGGCGCCGGCAACTCCTCAGCAGCGTCGCATTATTCTTTTCAGCCCTGACACAACATCATCAGCGACGGCGGCGCTATTTAAAAAAGCTAGTACGTCAGCCGGCCTACGCCCATCTGACCGTGATACGACTGCGCTCGCCCCGCGAAGCGGAAACGTGGCTAAAAGGCCTGCGCCGTGCCCGCTGCCAGAGCGCGCAAGGACAATAAAACCTACTGCTCCACCACACCAATCTACACAAACCAACTTTTCGAGACGCCAAATCACGGCTTGCAGCTCTTACCCGCCGGCGCCCCATCTGGACGCTGCAAAAGGATGCGGCTGTCGGCCACCACGCAGCCGTTGCCCTCGGGATAGACGATCAACGGGTTGATGTCCAACTCGGCAATCTCGGGATGGTCGCTGACCATCTGGGAGAGCCGCAACAAGCAATCCTTGATCGCGTCAATGTCCGAGGGCGGGATGCCCCGGATGCCCTTGAGCACGTTATAGGCCTTGATCGAACGCACCATGATGCCCGCGCTAACCTCCCACATTGGCGCCAGCCGGAACGTGACGTCCTGAATGGCTTCTACTAACGTGCCGCCCAATCCAAACATACAGATTGGTCCAAACTTGGGGTCCCGGAAGGCGCCCAGGATGACCTCGACGCCGCTTTTGGCCATCCGCTCCATCAAGACCCCTTCAATTTGCGCCGAAGGATTGAACCGTTTAGCGTTCTGGAGAATCTCTTCGTAGGCCTGATGCACATCTTGTTTGGTCTCGAGGTCCAGCAACACGCCCCCCGCGTCAAATTTATGAATGATGTCTGGGGAAACGATCTTGAGCACAACGGGCAGACCCATCCGGTCGATGGCCGCGTCCAATTCGGACGCGTCTTGGATGAGCACACTCTTGAGGACCGGGAACCCGTAACATTGCAAGATCTCGTTGGCCTCTCGCTCGTGCATGAAATGACAATCCGCGTCGGCCAGCCTGCGCCGGATAATGTCCGAAGCCGTCTCCCGGTCGGCCGCCATACGCCGCACCCGTCGTGGCTCAAGGCTCAAAAGCTCGCCATAGCGCACCATAGAGGCCATCGCCCTGACGGCTTCCTCAGGAAAAGCATAGTTGGGAATGCCGTGCTCCTCCAGATACCGTACGCCCTCCGAGACGTCCACGATGCCCATAAAAGAGCACAGCACCGGCTTGTTGACGTCTTGCGCCACGCGCGGGACGATCTCGGCCGTTTCCAGAATGTCCGTCATCGCCTGGGGGCTGAGAATCACGATCGCGCCATCCACGTTCTCGTCCGTCAGGATGTGACGAATGGCCGACTGGTAACGCTCATGGGTGGCGTCTCCGATCACGTCTACCGGGTTTTGGATGCTGGCCGTCGGCGGCAGGTCCTGCTTTAGTTTTCGCTTGGTCTCTTTTGATAATGTGGCCATCCCCAAGTCGTGCCGGATAGCTGCGTCGGTTGCCACGATGCCCGGCCCGCCAGCGTTGGTGACGATGGCGATATGATTGCCTCTCGGGATCGGTTGTTTGGCGAAAGCGACGGCATAGTTGAACAGCTCGTTAATCTCCTCAACCCGCAGAATGCCGCTTTGACGAAAGATGGCGTCGTAAGCGGTGTCAGATCCGGCCAGGGAACCGGTGTGCGAAGCTGCCGCGCGCGCACCTTCGACGGAACGGCCGGATTTGATGACCAATATAGGTTTGTGCGCTTCCCATATGATCTCCCGTGCCGTCTCGAGAAACTCGCGCCCGTGGCTAATGTCCTCCAGATACATCAAGATCACGTCGGTATCTGGATCATCTTTGAGATAGCGCAGCAGGTCAATCTCGTTGACGTCCGCCTTGTTGCCAAAGCTGATAAACTGGGAAAAGCCAATGTTGCGGCCCTCGGCATAATCGAGGACCGCAGTGCACAGCGCGCCCGACTGTGAGATAAAGGCAATGTTGCCGGCCTTGGGCGTCTTGGTCGCAAAGCTGGCGTTCATGCTCACGTCCCGGTTGTTGTTGATGATGCCCAGGCAATTAGGCCCTACCAGGCGGATGCCGTATTTCTTGACCACCGCTTTGAGTTGCTCCTCCAACGCGACTCCCTGGCCCCCCACCTCTTTGAATCCGGCCGAGATCACGATGGCGCCCTTGACCTGTTTCTCACCCGCCTCTTCCAGGATGGTCGAGACGATCTCGGCCGGGACAATGACCACCGCCAAATCCACCTCATCGGGAATGTCGCCTATTTTGGGATAGGCCTTGACGCTTTGCACAAACCTGGCACGAGGATTGACCGGATAAAGCACCCCTTGAAACCCAGCGCTGAGGATGTTGCGAAACACGGCCAGCCCCACGCTGCCCGGCCGGTTGGTCGCCCCCACCACCGCGATGGACCTGGGGCTCATAATCGACTCAATATCCTTAAACATGACGCCCTCCTCTAAAATTTCCTTGGAATCCGTAGCAGCTCTATAAAAACATGCCCCACGTCTCCGGCGCAAACGTGGGGCACGATACAACGTCTTGGATTATCTCAACAACGACCGTCTCAACCTAAACGTGCCGGGTATAGTCCGGCAACAAGATCGGAGACTGGATCGCGCCGTCAATGCCGGCCTCGTCCATGGCCGCATTCCAAGCCGTCACGTGTTCCAACGTTGGCGCAGCCAACTTGACCTCCGGGACGTGCTCAGCCGCCGCACGGCCGGCCCGCCGCCCAAAGACACAGATTTCTAGCAAGCTGTTGCCCATCAGCCGGTTGCGTCCGTGCACCCCCCCGCTGATTTCCCCTGCGATAAACAGGCCCGGCACGTTGGTCCCGCCATGTGCGTCCAACAATACCCCGCCGTTCTGATAGTGCAACGTGGGATACACCAACATCGGGTCCTGGGTGATATCAATATCAAAGCGCTTGAACTGCCGCACCATCGCCGGTAGCGCCCCTTCAATGGTACCTGGGCCGTGAATGATGTCGATCATTGGCGAATCCAACCACACACCCGGCTGGCCCGAAGGTGTGACGGCACCCAACTTGCGTGACTTGCACTCGCGAATAAAAGCCGCCGCCTCTACGTCGCGTGGTTCCAAAGGATAAACAAACTGCTCCCCTTTGATGTTAACAGGCTGGGCGCCCAGGCCGCGCACCTTTTCGGTCACCAGCAATCCCACAATTTGCTCCGGAAAAGCGGCGCCCGTAGGATGATACTGCATCGTGTCCAAAAAAGCCAGTTCGGCGCCGACGCGATAGGCCATCACCACACCGTCGGCCGTCGCGCCATAATGATTAGTGGTAGGAAAGTCCTGATAATGCAGCCGCCCCCCACCCCCCGTGGCCAACACTAGCGCCTTGGCTTTGACGTAAAAGATCTGCTCGGTCTCCATGTTCATCAGGATGGCGCCGGCAATATGCCCCTCAGCGTCCAAAACCAACTCGACGGCCGCGGCAAACTCGACCACCTGGATGTCAGGGTGGTTACGCACCTCATCACGCAAGGTCCGCATGATCTCGGCGCCTGAATAGTCACGCGCCGAATGCATGCGTTTGCGGCTGGTGCCTCCCCCATGCGCCTCAACCATGGTCCCATCAGGCGCTTTGTCAAACATCATGCCCAATTCTTCCAACCAACGGATTACCAACGGCGCATCGATCACCAACGCCTCGACCAACTCGGGCACGTTCTCAAAGTGCCCGCCGCCGATCACGTCCAAATAGTGAATGGCGGGCGAGTCCTCAGGCCGGTCCGCCGCCTGGATGCCGCCCTGGGCCATCATGGTATTCGCGTCACCAAAGCGCAGCTTGGTGACCAGCGTCACCTTGGCCCCATTCTCGCTGGCCAGCAAGGCTGCGCTAGACCCTGCCCCGCCGCCGCCCACGACTAACACGTCGGTCTCAAACTTGGGTTGGCTGAGATCAATGTCGGCGCTGACCCGCGGACGGCCTTCGATCACGTCGGCCAATTCGTGCGGGGTCCGTTGACCCTTGGAAGCGCCCACACGGATCTCCCGCATGCCGGCGGTGATATAGTCAGGATGGAACGCGTCCAAGACTTTCTGACGCTCCTCCATAGACATTGCGGGGAAAGTCTCTTTAATCCGCCGCGCACGGGTCGCCTCAACGGCCTTGATCGTCTCGCGCATCTCTGGTGTATACATGCTCCCTCTCCTATGCCAGGTCAGGCTTTTTTTTTATTTGGGCTCAATGTCACGGGCCGTGTAGCGTTCTTTTAGCGCTTCTTTGTCCAGCGACTTGAGCGCCACCAACGCCTCATCGTACTCGCCACCCTCAATCTCGGTCACGCGCTCCTGCAAATGTGCTGAACGGGGCGCCAGATAGCGCCCATAGAGCCGCCGCGCCAGGATGGCAATGTTGTACTGGGGCTCTTCGGCCGGACAACGGGCCGCACACAAGCCACACATGATACAGTCAAAAGACATAGTGGCGACGGCGGCCAGGTCTCCCCGCATCGCGGCCGCCATATAGCCCTTGACGTCCAGCTCTTGTGGGCAGGCCTTGGTGCACGCCCCACACCCCAGACAGCGCAATGTCTCTGGATAGTGCTGGAACAATGTCGCGGCCGTCGGTTCCAGTTCCAAGATGTCGTAACTGGCCCGCTCGGCGGGGAAAAAGGGGATCTGGCCTAAATACATATTGGGTTGGACCACCGTCTGGCAAGCCAATCCAAAGTAGAGCTTGGGATCACCATAAACGCGATAGACAGTGGCGCAGGCGCCACAAAATCCTCCCCGGCAACCCACTCCCCGCACCAGCTCATACCCAGCCCATTCCATCGCTTTCATAATGGTCAAGCTGCCTGGCACGTCATAGCGTTTACCCATGATATAGACGGGGACCAGTTCTGCTCCTTCGGCAAGTTCAGCCATAGTTTTTCGCTCCTCGCAAAGATGCACGATCAAACAATAAAATGCCGGACCCTACTTTTCGCCCACCTCGGTCCACTCGTCCTCTTTGAAAGTGATGAGTGGCAAAGGCTCATCCACACTGCGACCGGCGAGATAGTCAAAGGTATCTTGCAGTCGCTGGCCAATGGCCCGAAAGACCGGACCGACCGGCAGCTCTGCCGGGCAAGCCTGGGTACACATGCCACATCCTACGCATGACAACCCCATATGACTCAAGCGCGTCAGGTGGAACAGCATCGTGTCCGACGGCATACGATAGGCGCCCTTTTGATTGGCCCAACCGATGTACTGCGTCGGCTCGTGGTCAAATACGGGACTCTTGAATACACAGGTCTTGCAATAGCACACCGGGCACACGTTCATACAGTTGTGACAACGGATGCAAGCATCAAACACGCCGACGAGGCCTTCATCCCCTTCCAAACGCTCACGGATGGCCACAAACTCTTTATCACGGACCGCTGTCCGCGCCGCCACCCATTGCTTGATCAACTTGGCCCGGTCGTTCGGGTCCGCCGCGCTCAGGCCCAGCTTTTCGCCCAGATTGTCGGGTAACGAGAGGCGAATTTCTTGACCCAAATCACTGCCAAACAGCTCCAAGACAATATCCGCGTCCTCGTAAACCGGTTGCTCGCACATGTGACAAGCCAGGCGGATCCCGATTTCAAGGTCCAAAGCATCGGGGTCGGTCGCCACAGCCTGGTACAGCTCTTGCCACAGCACAGCGCCGTCCTCATCCCCATGTTCGAGGCGCAACCAGCGCTCCCGATACACAGGGACCTCGTACGTCCCGGCACAGTCCACAGCGATCAAGGTCAGGTCGTCCAGGTCGGCTTGCTGCAACTTGACCAACTCGACCAGCGCCCGCAATTCACATGAGCGCAGCACGACACCAACCCTGGCGCGCGGTTCACGGATACTCAGTTTGCCCGCCAGCGTCCCTGCGTTCACCGGCATCACCGGGGCCAGGGGGTCCGCGGCCGAGAGTAACGCCGGATCAACGAGCACCGCCGGCGTCACCGCACCGTTCGGCGTGCGCATCGGCACCAACAGCGCATCCACCACGTCATTCTCCAACAGCCCGCCCAGGAATTCCTGTAGCGCTGCCAGTGTCTCCCCGTCTTTTACGGGTATCGTAGCCTTCATCACTCTCTCCTCTGACCTATACCGCCCACTCGTGCTTTAGCGGGTTCGGGCCCTTTTCCCGCAGCGCCTCTGTCACTTCCTTGATCGTGTTGGCGAAAAGCTGCCCCTCGCTCGCACTGATCCAACGCAACCAGATGCGCTCCTCATCAAAACCGGCGTCCTTGACGATCTCTTTTAGCGCTACGACCCGGCGCCGCGCCTTATAGTTCCCTTCCTGATAGTGGCAATCGCCAGGATGGCAACCACCGATCAACACCCCGTCCGCGCCTGCCAGGCCAGCTTTGAGCACATAAATCGGATCTACCGCACCACTACACATCAAGCGGATGATGCGCACGTTGGGCGGATACTGCAAGCGGCTGGTGCCGGCCAGGTCTGCGCCGGTATAAGTGCACCAGTTGCACAAAAAAGCTATAATTTTAGGTTCAAAACGCTCGTCACTCATAACGACTCCTTCAAAAAAGCATGATCTGCCACAGAGACAGTGCGCAACATCCCCGTGGGACAGAGGACTCGGAGAAAAATCAGTGTATCCATTGAAAATTTCAATGAAATGACACCTTAAAATCAATAACTCAAGGTCAAGATTAAATTCTCTGTGCTCTCTGTGCCTCTGTGGCAAACTTTTCGGTCTCTAGGGCAGCATCGACCATATCGCTGATTTGCAAGAACTCAAACCCCTTTTGCTGGCTGGCTTTGTTGGGACAGGCCACCACGCAGGCGCCACAGCCTTGACATAGCACGTCGATGACCTGCGCATAGGGCACGTCCGGCTCTAACACCCGGGCATTATAAGGGCACACCTCCACGCACACGCCACAGGCCGAACACAGCCTGGGGTTAACCGTGGCAATGATGGGCGTCGCCGTCAATTCCTTCTTGGCCAACAATGCCACCGCCCGCACCGCGGCCGCCTGCGCTTGTGCGATGGTCTCGTCGATGGCCCGCGGCGAATGCGCCAACCCACACAGATACACACCGTCCGCTGCAAAGTCCACAGGGCGTAGTTTGACGTGCGCCTCGAGGAAAAAGCCCTCTTCTGTCAAAGGCAGCTTGAGCAACTGGCTCACGGCCTCATTGCCAGGCTCCGCCTCAATGCCGGTGCTCAGTATCACCCGGTCGGCGCGCAGTGTCAACAACTCGCCTTCGGGCTGCGACACGACTTCTACCTTGAGCCGTTGACCAGGCCGCGTTACATAGGGTGGCGTATCGGCATCAAACTCGAGGAACAACACACTGGCCCGCCGCGCCTCGCGATACAGCCGCTCCCGGAAGCCATAACTGCGGATATCCCGATACAGGATCGCCACCTCGGTGGCAGGGCTGCGCTGCTTGATTTCCAACGCGTTCTTGAGCGCCTGCGAGCAACAGATGCGTGAGCAATAAGGGTGCTCCTCGTTGCGCGACCCGACGCATTGGATCATCACCACCGAACCCGGAGCCTGGGCCTCATCCGTCCAAACTTCCGAGTGGGCAAATTCATCTTCCAGCTCACGCTGGGTCATCACGCCCGCCAACTGGCCGTAACCGTAGGTCTGGGGTCGGATCTCTTGGGCGCCCGTGGCAACGACCGCCGCACCGTGTAACAGTTCGCTCTGCGTGCCGTCCTTGTGACGCACCAGCGTGCGGTACTTGCCGACGTACCCACCGACCAGTTCGACCTCTGTCTCCAAGAACACTGTAATACGCGGATCCTGACTGACGCGTTCGATGGTCTCGCGCAAAAGCTGCTGCGGGTCGGTGCCGTCGAACCCCGTGTAAATATGGCGCAGGTGGCCGCCCAGTTCGGGTTCCCGCTCTACCAGGTAGACCGGAAATCCTTGCTCGGCGATGGACAACGCGGCCGTCATGCCGGCCAATCCGCCGCCGACCACCAACGCTTGATGCTCCAGGTCCAGCGTCTCCGGTTCGATGGGATGCAGGCGCCGGGCTTTGGCTACAGCCATCAACACCAATTCCTTGGCTTTTTCGGTGGCCGTCTCGTGATCCGAACGGTGCACCCAGGCATCTTGCTCACGGATATTGGCCAACTCGAACAAGTGCGGGTTCAATCCCGCCTGCCGGATGGTATCCTGGAACAATGGCTCGTGGGTGCGGGGCGTACAACTGGCTACCACCACCCGGTTCAATCCCTGCTCTAGCACTTTTTCTGTGATCTTTTCCTGGGTATCCTGCGAGCAGGTGTACAAGTTACGCTCAGCATAGACCACGTTGGGCAAGCGCTTGGCATACTCGACCACGTCCGGCACGTCCACCACGCCGCCGATGTTGATGCCACAATGGCACACAAACACGCCCACGCGCGGCTCTTCCTCGCTCACGTCCCGCTCGGGCGGATAGACCGGCTCCCGCGTCAACGTGCCGCGCGCAGGCGCCAATAGCGCCGAAGCTCGCGCCGCCGCACAACTGGCCTCAATGACCGTCTCGGGGATGTCCTTGGGCTCCCCAAACGTACCCGCCACATAGATGCCCGGCTGCGAGGTCTCGGTCGGATGGAAAATGGGTGGCTCGGCAAAACCGTACTCGTTCAGGGCCACCCCCAGCCGGTGCGCCATCTCTTGCGCCTCGGCGCCGGGCTTGAGCCCGACCGACAACACGACCATCTCAAACTCTTCCTCGTGGGTCACCGGCCGTCCATCCGGCTTGAAGGTGACGTAACTCACGCGCAGATTATGTGATCCAGGGATCTGTTTGACCGCCGAGACCATGCTACGCACATAACGCACACCTTGCTCTTGCTCGGCCCGCTCAATATAGCTGTCAAAACCCTTGCCAAAGGCGCGGATGTCCATGTAAAAGATGGTCGGCTCGATTCGGTCGTCGTGCTCTTTGGCAATCAGTGCCTCTTTGGTAGCATACATACAACACACCGAAGAGCAATAGCCTTGCTCGCAACTGATGTCTCGCGACCCCACGCACTGGATCCAGGCCACCTTGCGCGGATGCGCACTATCTGAGGGCCGTTGCACAGCCCCCATGAACGGCCCGGACGCGCTCAGCATGCGCTCAAACTCGATGCTGGTCACCACGTTGGGGTAACGCCCATAGCCAAACTCGGGCTTTATCTTGCCATCGATCGGTTCAGCGCCCGGTGACAGGATCAACGCGCCAACCTGCAACTCGACGATTTCTTCAACCTGGTTATGGTTAATGGCGTTCGCTTCACAAGCATAGACACACTGCAAACACTCGGAGCACACGCCGCAGGCCAGACAACGACCGGCCTCGATCTGGGCCTCCTCTTCCGTCAGCCCGGCATAAACCTCGCCAAAGTCTTGTATCCGCTGCTTGGCTGCACGTTTGCCCATCTGTTGACGCGGCGCCCACGAGGCCTCACCCGAGACCAATTTGCGCCGCACTTCTTTCTCATCCAGTTCCAGAGCCGGTGGTCGCACCGCGTCCGTCGCGGCCGTCAGCGGTTCGCCGCGCAAGTAGCGTCCGATTGAACGGGCAGCCTTGTGCCCCGCCGCAATCGCGTCCACGACAAAAGCAGTGCCCGTCACCACGTCGCCGCCGGCAAACACGCCCGGCAGGCTGGTCGCCAAGGTCTCAGGGTCCACCGCCGGGAAACGTCCGCGGATCGTCTCAATCTTTTTCCCCCCACTGGCCTCCCCCGTGGGGAGAGGGTTTTTGAGACACTCTATTTCTGGCCGCTGTCCGATCGCAAAGATGAGCACGTCGGCATCAATGACCGCTTCTGTCCCAGGCAACTCGTCAAAATCCGGTCGTCCGTCCTTGAACCCGCGAAAGTCAATCTCTGCGCAGCGCACGCCGGTGACGCTTCCATCCTCACTGGTGACCTCTTTGAAAGTGCGCGAGGCAAAGACCGTGACGCCCTCTTCTTCAGCGTCTTGGATCTCCCACTCGTGAGCGGGCATCTCTTCTCGGGATTCCAGGCAGCTCATCCCGACCCAGCCAGCGCCCAGCCGCACCGCACTCATCGCCGCGTCCACGGCGACGTTGCCACCGCCCAAGACCAACACGCGACGGCCATTGACCAACGCCGCCGGATCAAGCGATTCCAAATCCATGTCCTGCAAACTGACGGCTGATAAGCTGATAGCGCGCAAAAAGTCCGTCGCGACCAGCACTTGCGGCAAATCAGCCCCCGGCAAGGGCAACTTGACGCCGCCGTGCGCGCCTAGCGCCGCAAATACCGCGTCATAAGGGCCGCCTTCAGTCTCAGTACCCGCTAACAAAGCGGGTACATCCTCGACGCGATGGTTAAGCACCAATTCGATCCCCTCGTCCAGTATCTCGTCAATCTCGCGCTGGACGGCTTCCCACGGCAAGCGGTAATTGGGCACACCGACCCGCATCATGCCGCCGGGCGCCGGCAACGCCTCATACACCGTCACCGCATGCCCTTGCCGCACCAGGTCCAACGCGCACGTCAACCCGGCCGGACCGGACCCAACGACGGCGATCTTTTTTACTGACCCTCGCTTGCCCTGGCGGGCAGTGCCAGGGTCGGGCAGCACAGGTCCCGTGGGTTCCGGCGCGTCCTCGGACGTTTCAAGCGCCTCGTCAGCGCCGTTCCCCCCGTGTTCCAAGACCCAATCGACCACAAAGCGCTTCAGCCCCATAATGTTGATGGGATCATCCGCCTTGCCCCGGGAGCACGCATCCTCACAGACGTGGTTGCATACGCGCCCACAAACGGACGGGAATGGGTTATCCTCTTTGATAGTACGGTAAGCATCCGCATAACGCCCCTCGCGCACGAGCGCGATATAGCCCTGGGCGCGTTGATTAATGGGACAGGCATCACGACAAGGCGCCATCCCCAATTTTTCAATGGCATAGGCGTTGGGGATCGCCTGGGGATAGGGTTTGTAAATCGCACGTCGCTCCGAAAGGCCGCCGTTGAACACATCCAGCCGCACAATCGGACAAGCCTCAGCACAATCCCCACAACCGGTACAGGCATCAAGGTTCACATAACGCGGATGTCGTCGAATCTTGACCCGGAAATCTCCCGGCTCCCCTGTGATCGCCTCAATCTCGGCGGTGGTCAAGATGTCAATATTTAGATGCCGTCCCACCTCGACCAGCTTGGGAGACATAATGCACATCGCACAGTCATTGGTGGGAAAAGTCTTGTCCAATTGAGCCATAATCCCACCGATGGCCGGTGAACGTTCCAAAAGGTACACCTTGATCCCGGCCTCTGCCAGGTCCAAAGAGGCCTGCATGCCACCGATGCCAGCACCTACCACCAGCACCGAACCGACGGGGCCATTGCCCTTTAGCTGCCCATCGCCCGCCACATCCGGTACAGACTTGCCATTTCCTGAAAATTCACCCATAATCTATCTCCGCTAAAAACCCAAACCTACACACTGGAATGAACAATCAAACGTAATCTCAAAAGCTAAAACTGACCCGGTGGCGGTGATAACCGCAGCACGTAAACAATCATATCAAACGTCTCGTTATCACGGAAAAGATAAAAATCCGCGTGTTGGTACTCGCGCTTAAAGCCCAAACTCTCAAAAGCTTTTAACGCCTGCGTTTGATTGCTGACAATCTCGGCCACGATCTGCTGCAGGCCAACTCGCCGCGCTACTTCGATGAGCGCCTTGATCAACTCTGTACCGATCCCCTTGCGGCGGTACTCTTTATCCAAATAGATGTGCGCCCATGCGATATGGCGGTTAAATCCTTCACCGATATGCAAAGTCGCGTCACCAATGATGCGGTCGCGCGCGACCGCAACCACCGGGAAAACCTGGCTGAAATCCAGATTCTCGGCCCAAGAGGCCACCAGTTCCTCGTCGCGCACATTTTTGCGAAAATAGGCAATGTCCGCATCGCTAGCGTTAGTAAACAACTCTACCAGTGCCGGTCCATCACTCTCTTTCAAAGGCCGCAACAATATGCGGTCACCACACTGCAACGTGACCATCTTGCGATAGCGCGCCAGCTCCTCCCACATTGCTTACCTCCTGT
>CAZSJU010000057.1:0-8493 GCA_964607235.1 uncultured Anaerolineae bacterium
AAAGTGATGTTGAGGGCCACAATCGTGTGGCGTTTGTCAAGGGCGCATTTGATACTAGAGGATGCGCTTAAGTTTCGCTCGGTTCAATGTAAATTGATGAATGAATCATCAGGGAGGTAAAAAGTAATGGAAAAGATGGTTGTAGATGTGCCCCGGATGTGGGCCGACCATCACGTCCTCAAGGTGCGTGAAGCACTTTTGGCATTGGATGGCGTCAAGGATGTACAGGCCAGTTCGGCCTGGAAAAAGGTTATGGTCCGGTTTGATCCGGACAAGCTGGGTGAGTCTGATATTGTGAATGCGTTGTCTGGCGCTGGCTATACGTTGGATGAACAGTTGAGCCTGGAAGGGGCGCATCTCGTGAGCGGCGACCCGGCCTGGGATGAGTTGGGCGTGCGTGTGACTGAGACCGACCAGCGTGACTTGGCGATGAGTGGCGAGTTTAGGAGGTACTAGAATGGCAAAGAAAGCAAGATCACCCCAAGAATGCACGGTTGACCCGGCCGAGATCGAGGTTCTCTCTTGTGTACAAGAGTGCTCGACGGTCTTTAGCCGGGCAGATGAATTAAAGCCCTGCCCCATCGGTTCGCAGGGCATATGTTGCAAGGTTTGCTACATGGGACCGTGCCGCCTGGTCAAAGAGGATTCGGTCGGCGTTTGTGGCGCGACCCGCGCGACGGTCGTCGCGCGCAACCTGGCGCGCGCCATCTCGACCGGTTCGGCGGCCCACTCGGACCACGGCCGTGACCTGGCTTATACGCTCAAGGCGGTCGCCGAGGGCCATGCCCCTGATTATCGCATCAGCGACCCCAAAAAGCTCGAGATGATGGCCAAGTACCTGGATATCGCCATCGATGGCAAGCCGATCTTGCAGTTGGCGGGTGAGGTCGCGGACGCGGCCCTGAAAGAATTTGGCAGGATCGAGGGTGTACTCAAGACGCTTGAACGTGCGCCCAAGAAACGCCAGGAAATTTGGAAAGAGCAAAAGATCGAACCGCGCGGCATCGACCGCGAGATCGTTGAGGTCCTGCACCGCACGCATATGGGCAACGACCAAGACGCGGAGCACATTTTGGACCAGGCGTTGCGTTGTGCGCTGGGTGACGGTTGGGGCGGTTCAATGTTGGCGACGGATCTCTCGGACGTCCTGTTTGGCACGCCCAGCCCGTTGATCGCCCAGGCCAACCTGGGCGTGTTGAAAGATGATCAAGTCAACCTCATCATCCATGGCCACGAGCCTACACTGTCCGAGATGATCGTGGCGGCGGCGCTCAGCCCCGAGCTGCAAGCATACGCCCAGAGCAAAGGCGCCAAGGGCATCAACCTGGCCGGCATCTGCTGCACCAGCAACGAGACGTTGATGCGCCAGGGCGTATCGGCTGCGGGTAACTTTTTGCAGCAAGAGTTGGCGATCTTGACCGGCGCGGTCGACGCGATGGTCGTGGATATCCAGTGCATCATGCAGGCGTTGGGTGATTTGGCAGACAAGTATCACACCGAGTTGATCACCACCTCGCCCAAGGCCAAGATCACCGGCGCGACTCACATCGAGTTTGACGAGCACCGCGCGATGGACATCGCCAAAGAGATCGTCAAGCGTGCTTGTGACCGCTTCCCCGAGCGCGGTGAGGTTTCGATCCCCCAGCAGACCAATCAAGTTGTGCCCGGCTTTTCGCACGAGTACATCGGCTATGCGCTGGGTGGCGCCTACCGCAGTTCTTTCCGCCCGCTCAACGACGCCATTATGACCGGTCGGATCCGGGGCGTGGTGGCGAACATTGGGTGCAATAACGCGCGCGTGCAGCACGACTATTTCCACGAGTACATGGTCAAAGAGTTCCTCAAGAACGACGTCCTGGTCGTAGAGACCGGCTGTGGCGCCATCGCCAGCGCGAAGGAAGGCTATATGGTGGGCGAGGCGGCACTCGAGTTCGCCGGCCCCGGCCTGCGCGAAGTCTGCGAGACCGTCGGCATGCCGCCGGTGCTACACATGGGTTCCTGTGTGGACAATAGCCGCATCTTGACGGTGCTCTCCCAGATGGCCACCGAGGGTGGCTTGGGCAATGACATCGCCGATATCCCAGCGGTGGGCATGGCCCCCGAGTGGATGAGTGAAAAGGCGCTCTCAATCGCCTCCTACTGTGTGGCCTCGGGCGCTTATGTGATCATGGGCGTCACCAACCCCGTCAGCGGCAGCGAGACGGTGCAGCACATCATTGGAGAGGGCTGGCGCGAAAAGGTTGGTGGTCGCCTGGAATTCATCTGCGACGCAGAAGAAATCGTCCAGTCTGCGCTGGCCCACATCGACGAACGACGCGAAGCGCTTGGCCTTGCGCCCTATGATCCGGAAAAGTGGGGCCAGAGCGGCGACACCCGTATGAACGAGTTAATGGAATTGTCCTTCGAAGCGCGCCTCGAAGCGCTTTACGGACAACCTGCCTAAGCTACCATTGGGAGTTTGGAGAAATCACTATGTCTCGATATATAGCCACTGCGGCCCACCGGGGCGCAACGCAAATTGTTAAAGAGTTTGATGATATGCTGCAGGCCGCTCTGGACGAGTACGGTCCGGATCAGCCAGTGCAGTTTACCAATACCGCTTATCACCTGCCCGTCGCCTATGGCATGCTGGGGCACGAGGTCAAGACCTTGAGCGACCTGGAGCCGGTGCTGACGCACGCGCGCAAATTACTGCATCCCATCCCGCCCGCCGACGGCTGGACCCCCTACCTGGGCGAGACCCTGGACAGCGGCATGGCCACGTTGTTGGCCGCTGAGGGGATTGAAGGCGTCCGTTTTGTACGCGGCACAGAGCCGATGCGTATGCCCGGCTTTGAGATGACCGGCAGCAGCGCGCCGGGCGACGGCTATCTGAACGGCCCCATTGACGACGTGCAGTTGCGTTCCTGGGGCATCCAGTTGGTCGACGGTCGTATGCCTGGCTTTGCGGCCATCGTCGGCGCCGCCCCCAGCAACGAGGTGGCGGTCAAGATCGTGCGCGAGTTACAAAAGCGCAACATCTTGACTTTCCTCTCGGGCAATGTCAACGGGCGCAGCATCATCCACCAGCTTTATGAAGAAGGGGTGGAGATGGGTTATGATACCTATATCGTGCCCTTTGGCATGGATACCCTCAGCGCCATCTATGCCTTGGGCTTTGCCACTCGCTCAGCTTTGACCTTTGGTGGCGTGAAGGGCGGGCAATGGCGCGACATTTTGTTGTATAACAAGTTCCGCGTCTTTGCTTTCGTGTTGGCGCTGGGCGAAGTGGATGACTTGAAATACGCGGCCGCGGCCGGGGCGATCAGCTATGGTTTCCCCGTCATCGCCGACACGGTCATCCCCGAGATTCTGCCCACCGGCGTGACCCGCTACGAACACGTGATTTCGATGCCCTTCCGCGAGATCGAGGCCAAGGATGACCTGGAACGCGCGGAAAAATTGGTTCAGAAGGCCATTGAAATCCGTGGTGTCAAGATCAAGATCACCGATGTCCCCGTCCCCGTGTCTTACGGCTCGGCCTTTGAGGGCGAAGTCGTGCGCAAAGCCGATATGCGGGTCGAGTTTGGCGGCAAGTACGCCCGCTGTTTCGAGTACCTGTATATGGCTGAAATGGACGAGGTCGAGGATCACAAGATAAAAGTCGTCGGCCCTGACTTTCAAGACGTGCCCGAAAAGGGCGCGATGGATATGGGCATCGTCATCAAGGTGGCCGGCCGCAAGATGCAGGAAGACTTTGAGCCTGTTCTAGAGCGCCAGGTCCACTATTTTATCAACGGTGCCAGCGGCATTCAGCACATCGGCCAGCGCGACATCGCCTGGATCCGCATCAGCAACGGGGCGTTTGAGAAGGGCTTTGACCTGGAGCACTTTGGCGAGATCTTGTACGCCCGCCTCCATTCGGACTTTGGCGCCATCGTCGACAAGGTGCAGGTGACGATTTACACTGAGGAGGCAAAAGTCGACGAGTGGCTCGAAAAGGCCCGCGAAGCGTACAACTATCGCAACCAACGCCTGGCCAACCTCACCGACGAGGCCGTCGATACGTTTTATGACTGCACGCTGTGCCAGTCCTTCGCACCGACCCACGTCTGCATCGTCAGCCCGCAGCGCCTGGGTTTGTGCGGCGCCTATAACTGGCTGGACTGTAAGGCGAGTTTTGAGATCAACCCCACCGGCCCCAACCAGCCCGTGACCAAGGGCGACTTGATTGACCCGGTCAAGGGCTACTGGACCGGCACCAATGCCAACGCTGTCAAGAACTCGGGCGGTACGGTGAACGAGGTCGCGCTGTACTCGATCATGGAAAATCCAATGACCGCCTGCGGTTGCTTTGAGTGCATCGTGATGTACATCCCCGAGGTAGAAGGCGTGATGGTCGTCAGCCGTGAGGACACCAGCATGACGCCCGTCGGCATGACCTTCTCCACCCTGGCCGGTATGGCCGGCGGCGGATTGCAGACCCCTGGCGTGATGGGCGTAGGCAAATACTATCTGATCAGCCCCAAGTTCATCTCGGCGGACGGTGGTTTCAAGCGCGTGGTCTGGATGTCCAGTTTCCTCAAAGAGAGCATGGCACAAGAGTTTGCCGCCGTGGCCGAGCGCGAGGGCGTCTCTGACTTGATTGACCGCATCGCCGACGAGCGCGCGGTTTCGACGGTGGAAGAGTTGGAGGCATGGGTCAAGGAACACGACCATCCGGTGCTAGAGATGGGCGTGATGCAAGCGGCCTCCGGCGCGGTAGAAGCGCCGCCCAGCAACGGCAAGCAAGCGACATCGGTTGCGACACCGGTTGCAGCGCCCGCGCCGGCCGCCGCGCCCGAACCCGTCGCTGCCGCACCGGTGGCAGAGAAGGCGCCTGAACCCGAGCCAGAACCCGAACCGGCTCCGGACCTTCGGCTACGCTCAGGACAGGCTGCCCCCGCAGCGCCTCAAGCTGTAGCCCCGACCAGCGCTGACGTGCAGGCTATCGCCGAGATGAGCGCCGGCATCATCGTGGGCAGCATCCGGCGTGCATTGGAAGCGGCCTTGCGCGAGTTGGGCGGCACTGTGCCCCCGACAGGGGCTGCGGCTCCGGCCGCGGTGCCAGCCCCATCTGCCCCAGCAGCACCGGTAGCACCGGTGGCTAAAGAGGCGGTCGAAGAAGCGAAGGAAAAAGTCGAGGCTGAGGCGGCACGTGAGGTCAAGCCGCTCCCGCCCGCCTGGAACCCGGCGCAAGAGACCGGTATCGAGGTGTTCAAGGAGCAATGGATGGGCCAGGTCCGCGAGATCACGTTGGGTGCGACCGCCGCTGAGGGCGGCACGCGCACCTCTACCGTGACGGTGGGTGGCGAGACCACGTTGCCCTTCCTACACTTTGAGGGCGCGATCCCGCACAAGCCGGTCGTGGCCATCGAGATTCAGGACCGCAAGCCCGATGACTGGTCGCCGCTGCTGATGGAAGCCTGGGGCGACGTGATGGACGATCCGGGCGAGTGGGCCAAGGCCGCCGAAAAGGCTGGCGCCGACTTGATCGTGCTGCAGCTCAGCATGACTGACGCGGACGGTGAACCCAACACGCCTGACAAGGCCTGCGCTGTCCTGGACAAGGTGCTCAAGGCTACGGGCCTGCCGCTCATCGTGTTCGGACCGGGCCAGGTGGATGCCGACAACGAGTTGTTGGTGCCCATCGCGAACGCCGGCAAGGGCGAGCGCCTGGTGTTGGGACTGTGCGAGGACAAGAACTATCGCACCATCGTCGCCGCGGCGCTGGCCAGTGACCATTTGGTCGTGGCCCGCACGGCGATGGACGTGAACCTGGCCAAGCAGCTCAACATTTTGATCAGCGATATGGGCCTGCCGCTGGAGCGGATCCTGATGGACCCGACGTGTGCCGGCGTAGGCTATGGTATGGAGTACGGCTACTCGGTGATGGAGCGTCTGCGGTTAGCGGCCCTCCAGGGCGACAGCATGACCCAGTTACCAATGATCGTCACCGTGGGCTTTGAGGCCTGGCGTCAGAAAGAGAGCAAGGTGGGCGAAGGTGTGCCCGAGGCTTGGGGCGACTGGAAAGAACGCGCCCTGAACTGGGAGGCCTTGACCGCTGCCACCCTGGTCGAATCTGGCGGTGACATCATTGTGCTGCGACACCCCGAGTCCGTGCGGCGTGTTGAAAAGATGGTTGACCAGTTGATGGCGGGTACCAAGCGCTAAGCGTTTCAAAGGTTGGTTAGCGGGTCCGGGAGATAGACTGAACGGCCTGCTAACCAATCTAAAACTAGAACTAAAATCGGCGCGCAACTCGCAAGACGAACAACCTTGCGCAATGACCCTTTAATGGTGTAGAATAAGGCCACAGTTGACTGTCTGTCACAGTAAATCGGAGCAGAGGCAGGAGGACTGCCATGAGCGAAAAGGCCGTGCGTGAGCTGATGCAGATCGGTGTGCCGGTGTGCAAGATAGATACGCCGCTGGTAGAGGTAGCCCGCTTGTTGTCTGAAGAAGAGCGTGACATCCTGGTGGTGATGGGCGAAAAGTGTGTAGAAGGCGTGCTGACCCAGTCAGACATGGCGCGCGCTTTTCTGGATGACTATTACGCGCTGACGGCCCAAGACATCATGACCCCTAGCATGTCGAGCGTCCCGCCCGACATACCGGTCACCGAGGCCGTGCGGCTGATGATAGAGCGTGGCTTTCACCAGATGCTGGTGGTGCCCGCCGACCAGGAGCCTGCGGTTCCGGTAGGTGTGCTCAGCAAGCGGCACGTGGTTGAATTGATGGCCGAACAACAAGGTTGAAAGGAAATAAAACGGGAGATGGGTAGACTGATAGCAGGTGGACAGCCGGATACGAGTGATGTGCCGGCCGAGGCCAGCGATGAGGAGCGGATGCAAGCGCTCATTGGCATCCTGAGCGATTATATCGAGCACTATCACGGTGGGTCCGTTGAAATGGTGAGCTTTGACGGCCAATGCCTCAAGGTCAAAATGGGCGGTGCGTGCGTGGGCTGTGATTTGTCGCCGCACCTCCTGGATGGCTGGATTGCCGACACGGTCCGCCCTTTTTTTCCCAATCTCAAGTCCGTGGAAGCGGTCGAATAGTTGAGCACTGACCACTGATGGTATGCTGAGCCTGCCGAACCAACCTGTGGTGAGCTTGCCGAACCACGGACCATTGTCTATTGTCTATGAAACGAAACACACACAACACTGAACTTTAGGAGAAGCGATAATGGCGCTTTCAGGTATTCAAATTTACAAGCTACTTCCGCAGACCAACTGTAAGGACTGTGGTTTTCCCACTTGCTTGGCCTTTGCCATGAAGTTGGCGGCCAAGCAGGCTGAATTGGCCGCTTGCCCGCATGTCTCGGAAGAATCCAAGGCCAAGCTGGAAGAATCTTCGGCGCCGCCGGTGCGGTTGGTGACGCTCAAGGCGAACGGGCGCGAGGCCAAAGCTGGCAATGAGATCGTGTTGTTCCGCCACGAAAAGACCTTTTACAATCCACCGGGGTTGTTTGTGCGGCTGCGCGACGACATGCCGGCCGATGAACTTGAGGCCAAGGCTCAAGAGATCGCCGCATACAAGGTGGACTATGTCGGCATGGATTTGACCATCGATGGCTTTGTCATCGAGGCAACCGGCGACGGTGCGACCTTTGCCGAGGCGATCAAGACAGTGCTGGACGTCGCCCCCCGGCCGTTGATCCTCATCGCCGAGGACCCCGAGGTGATGGCCCAAGGGTTAGAAGCTGTGGGCGATGATGAGAATGAGACCAATGAGAGCGGTGCGGCGACGCCATTGCTGTACGGCGCCACACCCGACAACTGGGAGGCGTTCGCCAAGCTGGCCAAGGCGCACAAGGCCCCTATGGCGATCAAGGCCAATTCACTGAGTGCGTTGGCCGAATTGACCCCAAAGATACAAGAGGCCGGCGTGCCCGACATCGTCCTGGATCCCGGCGCGCGCGATATGGCGTCTTCCCTGGCGGTCCAAACCGAGATGCGCCGCCTGGCGCTGAAAAAGACATTCCGGCCGTTGGGTTTTCCCATCATCGCCTTCCCCGGTGAGTGCGAGGAAGATGAAGGTATGACGTCCATCGCGGCCGCCCAGGCGATCGCCAAGTATGCGGGCCTGGTGGTGTTGGAGGATTTCAGCCCGGCCACGGCTTATCCCTTACTGGTGCTGCGCCAGAACATCTATACCGACCCACAAAAGCCGATCCAGGTGCAGCCTGGAATCTATGAGATCAACGACCCCGGTCCAGATGCACCCGCGATGGTGACGACGAACTTTAGCATCACTTATTTTTCCGTCGCCAACGAGGTCGATGGTGTCGGGTTGCCGGCCTGGCTGTTGGTCTGCGACGCAGAAGGCATGAGCGTGTTGACAGCCTGGGCCGCCGGCAAATTTGACGCCGAGAGCATCGCCAAGGACGCCAAGCGCTTTGGTCTAGGGGACAAGCTCAATCACAAGCACCTCGTCTTGCCCGGGCACGTGTCGGTGCTCTTGGGTGAG
>CAZSJU010000057.1:8593-10539 GCA_964607235.1 uncultured Anaerolineae bacterium
GTGTGCAGTCGCCAAAGGTAACAATACAGGCTTATGACGAATTGTAATATAACGTTTATCACCCCTAGCGGTGATAGCGTTGAGATTGTGGTGCCGTTCGGCGCCACGTTGGCCGATGCCGCGTTAGAAGCGGGCATTGAGCTGAACATCCCTTGCGGGGGACAGGGCCGTTGCGGTCGGTGCGCCGTCATTGTCCAAGAGGGCGCCGTGCGGCGCCGTTCTGCGCTGCGTCTCTCGGCCGCCGACATACAGGCCGGGTATGCGTTGGCCTGCCAGACGGTCGTGGAAGGGGACGCGCGCATCCAGGTGCCGCCGCAAGAAAAGATCGAGCGGGTGCTCGAGACCGACAAGTCGGCCGCCCAGATCGAGGTGCCCTTTGTCTATAACCCAGACGCACACCAGCCTATCCAGCGGGTGTGCCTATATATCGAACCGCCCTCATTGGCCGACAACACCGACGACCTAAGCCGCTTGCGGCGTGCGCTATCCCAAAAGTTAGGAATTACGATCGAATCCGCGAACCTGCAGGCGCACCTACCGGTGTTGCAAAAGCTGTCCGAGGCCCTGCGCGCCGACAATTGGAACGTGACGGTGGTGATTGAAAAGGACACCTGGGACCGGCCCGAGGGGCCGCCCCGCCTGGTGGACGTGCTGCCTTCGGACCGCTGCGATGAGAACTGGGGGGTGGCCATCGACATTGGCACTACCAGCAACGTCGTCTACCTGGTGAATTTGATCACCGGGGACGTAGTCCAACAGGCCGCGGACTATAACGGGCAGATCCAGCGCGGCGAGGACGTGATCAGCCGCATCATCTATGCCAGCAAGGGCGATGGCCTGCAAGAGTTGCAAGGGTTGGTGGTAGGCACGTTGAACAAACTGATCGAACGCGTCTGCCGCCAGCAGGGGATCCCGCCGGATGAGATTCACAAAGCGACGGTGTCGGGCAACAGCACCATGATGCATCTGTTCCTGGCATTGCCGCCACAGAGCATCCGGCTAGAGCCATACGTGACGACGGTCAACCAGGTGCCCTCGGTCCAGGCCGCCCAGGTTGGCTTGAACATCAATCCGGAAGCTACGGTGGATTGCTTGCCGGGGGTGGCGAGTTACGTGGGCGCCGACATTAGCGCCGGCGTCATCAGCAGCGGCATGCTTGACGCAGCAGACCTGACATTGTTCATCGACATCGGCACCAACGGCGAGATGGTGTTGGGCGACGGCTCGTGGCTGATCACCTGCGCGTGCTCGGCCGGCCCGGCTTTTGAGGGTGCCGGCGTGCAGGACGGCATGCGCGCCACGCGCGGCGCCATCGAGCGGGTGTGGATTAATGGCGAGAACGCCGAACCCAGTTATAGCGTCATCGGCGGCGCCAAGCCCAAGGGCCTCTGCGGCAGTGGGCTCATCGGTTTGCTGGCCGAGATGTTTATCACCGGCGTCATCGACAAGCGTGGCCATCTGAACCGGACCCTGGACACGCCCCGCATTCGGGCGGGCGAGCATGGTCCCGAGTACGTGATCGCCTGGGCGGACGAGACCGCGCATGGCCAGGACATCATTATCACCCACGCCGATATTGACAACTTGATGCGGGCCAAGGCGGCCATCTATGCCGGCTTTGCTTCACTGGCGCAAGGGGTCGGGGTGGATGTGTCCGAAGTGGGACAAGTGTTGATCGGTGGCGCTTTTGGACAGTACTTGAACGTGGAAAAGGCAGTCCAGATCGGCCTGCTGCCGGACATGCCCTGGGAAAAATTCCATTTCTTGGGCAACACGTCGGTCAAGGGCGCTTATATGGCGCTGCTGCGGCGCGACGTGCGCGCGCAGATCGACGCCGCCGCCAGCAAGATGACGTATCTGGAACTCTCGGCCGATAATACGTTTTACGAGCACTTTACCTCGGCGTCTTTTCTGCCCCATACTGAGATTGACCGTTTCCCTTCAGT
>CAZSJU010000057.1:10639-12585 GCA_964607235.1 uncultured Anaerolineae bacterium
ATCGAGGATTGCCCTGGCTGGAAAGGGCGGAACCGGCAAGACGACGGTGGCGGCGATGGTGGTCCGCTATCTGACCCAGGAGCTGGGTGAGACGGTGTTAGCCATTGACGCCGACCCGAGCAGTAACTTGAACATGGTGTTGGGGTTGGAACTGGAAGAGACGGTAGGCGATATCCGTGAAGAGTTGTTGACAGAGGTACAGTCGGCGGCTACGGCTGGTTCAGGAGCGCTGGCGGGTGGCCTGGCCAGCGGGATGTCCAAGGCAGACTATTTTGATTATCACATTCGCATGTCCACCGTCGAAGGTGATGGGGTGGACCTGATCGCGATGGGCCGGCCTGAGGGGCCGGGATGCTACTGCGCGGCCAACAATGTGCTGCGCACGGTAATGGATCGCATCAGCACCAATTATGACTATATCGTGATGGACAACGAGGCCGGCCTGGAGCATCTGAGCCGGCGCACGACGCGCGACGTGGACATCTTGCTCACCGTTTCAGATCCCACACAGCGCGGCATGGTTGCGGCAAAACGAGTGACCGAGTTGGTAAAGGAACTGGACATCACGGTAGGACGGCGCTATTTGATCCTCAACCGTTTCCCAGGCGGGGACGAGTTGCCTCTAGCCCTGCAAGAGGCCATTGATGCGGTCGACGCCGAGTTTTTGGGCGTGGTGCCTTATGACGCGACCATGGCCGAGTTTGAGTTTACCGGTCGACCGTTGATCGAGTTGGATGGAGACTCGCCCGTCTATCAGGCGGTGCGAAAGATGATCAAGCGTGCCCTGGCCGATCAGGGCGACGGAGCATAGCGCGGATCGAGTTGGATCGAGTTGAATCGAGTTGGATCGAGTTAAATCGAGTAATAAAATCTATCTTAAACAAGCCGGAGAGGCGACGTCTCCCTCATCGATAGCGGGGCGGGCGCGCATTCTTGCGGCCAAGGAGGTGTCGCATGTACATTATTGGTGAAAATCTCCACATCATTTCCCCTCGCTTCAAGCAAGCGATCAAGGAAAAAGACGAAGCGTATGTCAAGGACATGGCGGTCCGGATGGTAGAAGCCGGCGCCAGTGTGGTTGACCTGAACATCGGCCCGCAGAAAAAGCGTGGCCACGAGATTCTGCCCTGGTTGGTCGAGATTGCCCAGGAAGCGGTCGGCCCTGACGTGCCCCTGTGCCTGGACACGACCAACCTGACGGCCATTGAGGCGGCTTGTGAGGTCGCCAAGTGTCAGCCGATTATCAACTCGACCTCGGCCGAGCCCGAGCGCCTGGAAAAAGTGCCCCTTGTCGCCAAAAAGTATAATGCCAGATTGATCGCCCTGACGATGGCCAAGGCGGGCATCCCCGTAGGCGCCGATGAGCGCGTCGGTCTGGCGCTGGAATACCTTATCCCGCGCGCGATCGAGGTCGATATGCCCATCCCCGATCTAATTATCGATCCATTGGTGCTGACCGTCTCGGGCTGCCAGGAATACTGCCCCGAGTGCGTCGAGGCCGTGCGCACGCTCAAGTTCGCGTGGGACCCACCGCCATTGACCAACGCTGGACTGTCCAACGTTTCCAATGCAGTGCCCCACGAGATGCGACCTTTGCTCAATCGCGTCTACATGGTGATGTTGATGGCGGCGGGTATTGACATGGTCATCGCCGACCCGTTCGACAAGGACCTGATGGAGTGGATCCGCGTCGTCGAGGAGCGCGACGAGGGCAACGAGTTGAACCGCTTGCTGCTCAAGCTCCACGACCGGGTGGAAGCGATGGAAGAGCTACAGCCCAGCGACGTGGACATGGACGACCCGCAGCAGGTGGACATTTGGAAGACGGTCCAAATCCTGCTCAACAAGATCATCTACACCGATCAGTACCTGCGCGTCTAGTACCTTGGCTGACGTCACCTCTAGCCCCGTGTCTCGCCGTGAGGCGCGGGGCTGGTTTTGGTTCG
>CAZSJU010000057.1:12685-14540 GCA_964607235.1 uncultured Anaerolineae bacterium
CAAGGGGGTAAAATAAGCCCTGAAGGACTATGGACAGTCATCGCGGGGCTGTTTATAATCAGCAAGTGGCAGTTCCGATTTGCACCATAAATGGTGCAAATCGGAACTGCAGGGACGACTAGATTGGGATAGAGAAAGGAACACTGATGTACGAACCGAGAGAAGGCAGTTGGATTCAGGATCATCCTCATATATTGGAATTGGCGTACGAGTTCACCGAGCAGGTCTTTATGGGCCTGGATCCGTTGTGGCAGCGCATCGGCTACGACCGCGTAGAACGCCTGATCCAACCGGTAGAGGATTTTATGAAAAAGTTAATGTTCGATTGTAACGTGTGCGGCCAGTGCATGTTGCATTATTCGGGCATGACTTGTCCGATGAACTGTCCAAAGAACCTGCGCAATGGCCCGTGTGGCGGTGTGCGTGCCGATGGACATTGCGAGGTGATCCCCGAGCAGTATTGTGTGTGGTATAAAGCCTTTAACCGCTCGCTCAAAATGCCAATGTATGGCAACGACATTATAAACTTGCAGCCCATGCACGACTGGGAGCACGAAGAGACGTCGGCCTGGATCAACCTGTTGCGTGAAAAGCACGGGGAAATCAAGCGCGCGCAAGAAGAGGCCGTTGATTGCGAGATCACGGTGCCGGCCGGCTCTCCCGAATCCAGCGCGAAACTCCCCGGCGCTTTGGTGTTCGGCGCGGTGGGGGGGCTGCTTGCCACGTTCGCCCTCTCGGCGATATTTGTGAGGAAGGTGTCAGGCTGAGGCGGCGACGTATGCGCCGATTGTAGATTAGAGCCAGTCCTCCCCCCTTCATCCCCCCCAGGGGGGGGCACTGATGAGTTACACAAAGGAAACGAAAGACATGACGAACGGAATGATTGCAGGCAGCAACCTTGAAAGAATGTTCCGCGCCGGTCACTTTGCCGTTACCGGTGAGTTGGGACCGCCGACCAGCGCCAACCGCGAGGTCATTAACGAAAAGGCCGAGTACCTCAAGGGCGTCGTGGACGCCGTCAACATCACCGACAACCAAACGGCGGTAGTCCGCATGGCCTCTATCTCGGTGGCCGTGATGTTGATGGAGATGGGCATGGAGCCTGTGGTGCAAATGACCTCCCGCGACCGCAACCGCATCGCCATTCAGGCCGACCTTTTGGGCGCCTGGGCGTTGGGCGTCAAGAACCTGTTATGCCTCAGCGGCGACCACCAGATCCTCGGCAACCATCCTATGGCCAAGGGTGTGTTTGATATGGACTCGATCAGCATGCTGGCCATGGTGCGCGATATGCGCGAAAAGCACATCGTGCAGTCAGGCGACAAGATGGACGTGGCGCCCACGTTTTTCGCCGGCGCGGCGGCCAACCCCTTTGCCCCGCCCTTTGATTTTCGGCCCTACCGCCTGTTAAAAAAGATTCAGGCGGGCGCGCATTTTATCCAGACCCAGATGATCTTTAACGTCCCCAAATTCGCCGAATTCATAAAGCGTGCCGGGGACATGGGATTGTTGGACGACGTCTATATTATGGCCGGTGTTGGCCCCATCAAGAGTTCGGGCGCCGCGCGTTACATGGCCAACAATGTGCCGGGCATGGACGTGCCAGACGAGTACGTGCAGCGCATGAAAGACGCCATCAATGATATTCCCAAAGAGGAAAAAGCGGCCCGCCGCCAAGCCTGGCGCCAGGAAGGTATGGACATCTGCGTCGAGATTATCCAGCAAGTCCAAGAGATCCCCGGCGTGTGCGGTGTGCACGTGATGGCCATCGAATGGGAAGAGGCCGTCAAACCGATCCTCGAAAAGGCCGGCTTGTTACCGCGCCCTACGCTCGGCGACTAGCGCGTCACCTACC